>NZ_NCTE01000073.1 GCF_002114215.1 Streptomyces sp. 13-12-16
GACGGTGACGCACGCCCGGCGGCCGTGGCGGTCGGTCAGAGTGACCTCGGCGCGGGCGACGGGCGCCCGGTGGCGTCGTCCAGGACCCCGCCCCGCAGGCCGCTCAGGGCCGCCTCCGCGCGCTCCAGGTTCGCGTCCTCCTCGCTGCTCGCCCGGAGCCGCGGGTGCTGCTCCGACGGGCGCCGGCCGGGCAGGAACAGGGCCAGGGCCAGACCCACGGCCACCGCCGCCGTCGCGATCAGGAAGGAGATCCGGAAGCCGTGCTGGGTCGGGATCTCCACCCCGCCCACGGTGTCCGCCGTGTTGGCCAGCACCATGCCGATGACGGCGCTCGACACCGACGTGCCGATGGACCGCATCAGGGTGTTGAGGCCGTTCGCCGCGCCCGTCTCCGAGGCCGGCACCGCGCCGATGATCAGCGCGGGCAGGGAGGAGTAGGCGAGGCCGATGCCCGCGCCGATGACCACCGAGGTGACGACGGTCTGCCAGGCGGCGTCCATCAGGCCGAGGCCGCCGCCGTAGCCGATCGCGATGATCACCAGGCCGAGGATGAGGGTGGTCTTCGGGCCGTACCGGGCGGAGAGGCGGGCGTAGACGGGGGCGGTGAACATCATCGTCAGGCCCAGCGGGGCCACGCACAGGCCCGCGACCACCATCGACCGGCCGAGCCCGTGGCCGGCGGGGAGCTGGAGGAGCTGGGGCAGGACCAGGGAGACGACGAAGAAGGAGACGCCGACCATGATCGACGCGAGGTTGGTGAGCAGGACCTCGCGGCGGGCGGTGGTGCGCAGGTCCACCAGGGGCGCGGGGACACGCAGCTCCATCAGGCCCCAGAGGAGGAGCACCACGGCCGCCGCACCGAACAGGCCCAGCGTGGTGCCGGAGGTCCAGCCCCAGTCGCTGCCCTTGGAGACGGGGAGCAGGAACAGCACCAGCCCGGCGGACAGTCCCAGCGCGCCCGGCAGGTCGAAGGTGCCCTTGGCGCGCACCGGGGATTCCGGTACGACGGTCAGGGTGAGCGCGATCGCGAGGACGCCGAGGCCGGCGGCGCCGAAGTAGAGGGCGTGCCAGTCGGAGTGCTGGGCGACCAGTGCGGCGGCGGGCAGCGCGAGTCCGCCGCCGACGCCTATGGAGGAGCTCATCAGGGCCATCGCCGAACCGAGGCGCTCGCGGGGCAGCATGTCGCGCATCAGACCGATGCCGAGCGGGATGGCGCCCATCGCGAAACCCTGGAGCGTGCGGCCGGCGATCATCAGCAGCAGGTCGTCGGTGAACGCGCTGACCAGTGCGCCGACCACCATCACCGCGAGGCTGGTGACCAGCATGCGCCGCTTGCCGTAGAGGTCGCCGAGGCGGCCCATGATCGGGGTGGCCACGGCGCCGGACAGCAGGGTCGAGGTCAGTACCCAGGTCGCGTCGGAGGGAGTGGTGTCCAGCAGTCGCGGCAGGTCCTTGATGACCGGGACCAGCAGGGTCTGCATCACCGCGACAACGATGCCCGCGAAGGCGAGCACCGGGACCACGGCCCCGCCCGCTCTGCCGGAGGAACGGTCGGTCGTCGTCTGCGTCATGGAAAGGTGCCTCCAGGGCCGGCCGTGTGCGGGGGTACGTGCAAAACGAACCCCGTACACCGAGGCAACTATTCCGATGCTTCGAACCACTAACGAATTCTTGACCTTTCCTTTGTGCCGACCGTGCGGACCGTGCCGACGCGTCCCGCCCGCCCGACGGCCGTCCGGGTCGCCTACGGTCCGGGCGCGGTCCGTGCCCAGGTCCGGAGACCCGGTCCACGTAGGACGAAAAGCCGATGCCGGGGCGGAGCCCGGTTGAGAGCATGGCGCACATGCTCGAAACCACCGGCACCGCCCGCAGGTCCGCTCGCACCGCACCGCCCGTGTGGCTGGTGGTGGCGCTCGCCTGCGCCGGGCAGTTCCTCGTCGTCCTCGACATCTCGGTGGTGAACGTCGCCCTGCCGTCGATGCGCGGCGGGCTGGCGCTCGGCGAGCAGGGCCTGCAGTGGGTGGTGAACGCCTACTCCATCGCCTTCGCCGGTTTCATGCTGCTCGGCGGGCGCGCCGGTGACCTCTACGGGCGCAAGCGGATGTTCCTCGTCGGCCTCGGCCTGTTCACGCTGGCCTCACTGGCCGGCGGGCTCGCCCAGGAGGGCTGGCAGTTGCTGCTGGCGCGGGCCGTGCAGGGACTCGGAGCGGCCGTCCTGGCGCCCTCCACGCTCACCATCGTCACCTCGGCCGTGCCGGAGGGCGCGGCCCGCGCCCGGGCCATAGCGACCTGGACGGCCGTCGGGGCGGGTGGCGGCGCGGCCGGCGGATTCGTCGGCGGGGTGCTCGTGGACGCGCTGTCGTGGCGGTGGGTGCTGCTGATCAACGTGCCCGTCGGAGCGCTCGTGCTGGCCGGGGCCGCCCGGTGGCTCACGGAGAGCAGGGCCGGGGACGGACGGCGGCTCGACCTGCCGGGCGCGCTGCTGGTGACGGCCGGCCTCGCCACCCTCGCGTACGGCATCTCACAGACCGAGGCCGAGGGCTGGGCGGCGGCCACGCTGGTGCCGCTGTGCGCCGGGCTCGCCCTCCTCGCCCTGTTCCTCCTCGCCGAGGCGCGGGCCAAGGCCCCGCTGATGCCGCTCGGACTGCTGCGGCTGCGGTCGGTGGCGTCGGCGAACGTGGCGATGCTCATCAGCGGTTCCGCCATGTTCTGCATGTGGTTCTTCATGACCCTGTACGCGCAGAACGTGCTCGGCTACACCCCGCTGGAGGCCGGACTGGCGCTGGTGCCGAGCTCGCTCGCCGTGATCATCGGTTCCAAGCTCGCACCCCGGCTGATGCGCACGGCGGGACCGCGCACCGTGGCCGTGCTCGGCACGCTGGTCGCGGCGACCGGCTTCGGCTGGCAGTCGACGATGACCGCGGACGGGGCGTATCTCACCGCGATCATGTTCCCCGGCATCCTGATGATGCTGGGCGCGGGCGTCGCCGCCACCCCGCTGGCCTCGCTGGCCACGTCCGGCGCGGCACCGGAGGAGGCCGGCCTGGTCTCCGGGCTGGTCAACACCTCCCGCACGATGGGCGGCTCCCTGGGACTCGCGATCATGTCCACGATCGCCGCGGCCCACACGGGCCCCACCCGCACCCCCCACTCCCTGACGGAGGGTTACGCCCTGGCCTTCCGCACCAGCACGGCACTGCTGGCGGCGGGAGCGGTGGTGATGTGGCTGTGGCTGCCGAGGAGGACGAGGGAGGAGCAGTAGCCGCTCCAGCCGTGCGACCGCGGGCAATCGTGCCTCCCCCGCGACGCCGGGCCGCGCAACACCCCCCGCCCGGTCACACCCGCCGGGAACGACGCGACAGGAGCCCCCGTGCCCATCGACGCAGCCACAGCCCTGGCCGCCCCGCCCCGCACCGCCGACATCTCCTGGACCCCCGCGGACGTCCTCCTCTACCACCTCGGCATCGGCGCGGGCCGCCCCGCCACCGACCCCCACGAACTGCGCTACACCCTCGAATCCCGGCTGCACGTCCTGCCGAGCTTCGCCACCGTCGCGGGCGGCGGCCCACCCGGTGTGACCGGTGCGCTCTCCCTCCCCGGCATCGACGTGGACCTCGCCCACGTCCTCCACGCCGGCCAGTCGCTCACCGTGCACCGCCCCCTCCCGGCCGAGGGCACCGCCACCACCACCGCCCGTATCACCGCCGTCCACGACAAGGGCACGGCGGCCGTCCTCGTCATGCGCACCGAGGCCGCCGACGCCGAAGGCCCGCTGTGGACCGACGAAGCGCGGATCCACGTACGCGGCGAAGGCGGCTGGGGCGGAGACCGAGGCCCGTCCGTGCGGTACGAGCCGCCCACCGGGAAGCCGGACCGGATCCTCGAACGCGCCGTCCGCGAGGACCAGGCCCTGCTCTACCGCCTCTCCGGTGACTGGAACCCCCTGCACGCCGACCCGGAGTTCGCCGCGCGCGCCGGGTTCGAACGGCCCGTCCTGCACGGCCTGTGCACCTACGGCATGACCCTCAAGGCGGTCGTCGACACCCTGCTCGGCGGCGACGTCACCCGCGTCCGCTCCTGCACCACCCGGTTCGCCGGGGTCGTGTACCCGGGCGAGACGCTGCGGATCCGGATGTGGCGCGGGGACGGCGCGGTACGGGTGGTCGTCGGTGCCGCCGTGGGGGGCCACCCGCGCGAGCGGAGCCGGGAGCGGGGGAGCGGCGACGCGCCGGTCCTCGCCGATACGACGGTCGAACACGACTGAGCCGGGCCCCGGCCGTCATCGATGACGGCCGGGGCCCGGCTCGGTTGCGGATCGGTGCCCGACGTGAGGTCAGGCGGCCGACCCCGCGTACTCGTTCACCTGTTCCGGCTTGCGGTGCCGGCCGCGCGGGGACGCTTCCGCGTCCTGCGTGGAGACCGGACCCCGGTGCTTGCCGTGTCCGACAGCGGCCTGTCCGTCCTCGGTGGACCGCGACTCGTTCGTGCTGACGTCGTTCATCGGAAGGAACTCACCCCGTAAACATGATCTTTCCTACAGCCGGGCGAGTTTAACCGGCACACCACCACCCGGATCCAGGCGGCCACGCCGACCGCCACTACTTCGTTACAAGCCGCCCCAGAGGCGCCTGCTGCAAGGGAACGGGACGGGACGAGGAGGGGGCGCCGGGGTCGCGGTGCGCCGGGGGCTCGACGTGGGACGGGAGCAGGCAGCCGATCATGTCTCCCGAGCAGTAGGGGAGTTGGGACGGAATCTCCTCGTCCGTTAAATCGCCGGGGGAGGGCACCCGGCCGTCCGTCACCGTCCCGGGCCCGAACCCGGCACGCACCGGGCCCTCACCGGACCCCGGAGCCTCCGGGCGGCCCACCGGCGGACGGACGTCCAGCCCCTCCCGCCGCCGCTCCTGCCCGGGTGCCCGCAGCCCGGCCACACCGCACGGCACCGCCCCGGTGGCGTACGGCAGCCGCAGCACCCCGTCCGCGGTCCACAGCCCCGCCCCGGTCAACCACCCCGACGGCGCCGGAAAGTGGTGCACCTGCCGCTCCGCCGGCCGCCACACCCCGATCCAGCTGCCGAACGCGCCGTCGACGCGCAGCGCCACCGCGCAGCCCTCCGGCGTCAGCATCTGCCCCGGCTGGATCGCGAACGGCGTGACCGCGCAGTCCGCCAGCCGCAGGCACTCCGGGAAACGCACCGGCAGCGTGCTGCCCAGCACCCCCCAGCCCAGTCGGCTCCGCCCGGGCGACGGCGCGTCCGAGCGGACCAGCAGCAGCCCGCTGTCCGGGTCGGCGAGCAGCACCCGGTCGTCGCTCCCGTCGGCGATCTGCAGCAGCGGGGACATCTCGCCGCCGCGCTCCAGGTCCACCACGACCGCCTTGGTGCGCCCGCCGGCCTCCCGGTCCAGCGCCAGCATCCGCCCCTCGCGGTCCAGCCACACCCCGCCCGAGCAGTGCCCGGGAACCTCCGCGAGCTGCTCGGGCCCGAACGTGCCGCCCGCCACCAGCCACACCACCGTCGACCGCCGGCCCACGGCGAGGGCGTACGCCCGCTCCCCGCCCGGCGCGGGCGGCAGCAGCCGCAGCCGGGTGCCCTCGTCCGGGCAGTCGACCGTGCCCAGCGGCAGCTCACCGGTGCCGGGGCCGGTCGGGTACAGCAGGGAGAAGGCGTGCCGTCCGCCCACCAGCCGGTGGATGAGGACCCGCCCGTCGCTCAGGGGCTGCACCTCGGTGCCGGGTTCCTCGGGCTGGTTGCCGGGCAGCGGCACCGCGTAGGGCTCGGGGCCGTCCAGGGTCCAGCGCTCCGGGAAGAAGGAGTCGCCGGCGAGGGCGAGGCGCGCGGCGTAGGAACCGTCGGCGGTGATGGCGCAGCCCGCCCGTCCGGTTCCCTCCTCGTGTCCCGCCGCAGGTTCGATGGCACAGAACGTCATCGTTCGGTCACCTCCGGTGACGAAAGTAGGTCGCGCACGCACAGACGGCGGACCGGTGGGCCCGCACTTCACACGTAAGGGTGCTCCAGGAACGATTCGCCTGAGGGAGAAGCGGACGTGTGCTCCATGGGCCCCGGCGCCGGCCGGCGGGAGCGGCGCCGGTTCAGCCGCACGAGGCCGCCCAGGTAGCCTTGGCAGCGTGCCCCGTCTGTCAGAAGTCATCGCCGCGCTGGAGAACCTGTGGCCCGCCGAGCGGGCCGAGTCCTGGGACGCGGTCGGCACCGTCGTGGGCGAACCCGACCAGGAGGTCACGCGGGTCCTGTTCGCCGTCGACCCGGTCCGGGAGACCGTCGAGGAGGCGGTGAGGCTCGGCGCCGACCTGCTGGTCACCCACCACCCGCTCTACCTGCGCGGTACGACCACGGTCGCGGCCTCCACCTTCAAGGGCCGCGTGGTGCACACGCTCATCAAGAACGACATCGCGCTGCACGTCGCCCACACCAACGCCGACACCGCCGACCCGGGAGTCTCGGACGCCCTCGCCGGCGCGCTGGACCTCAGGGTCGTACGCCCCCTCGTGCCGGACCCGGCAGACCCGGACGGCCGCCGGGGCCTGGGCCGCGTCTGCGAGCTCGACCACCCGCTGACCGTCCGCGACCTCGCCGCCCGTGCCGCCGAACGCCTGCCCGCCACCGCGCAGGGCATCCGCGTCGCCGGCGACCCCGACGCGCTCGTGCG
>NZ_NCTE01000729.1:0-8280 GCF_002114215.1 Streptomyces sp. 13-12-16
TGCCCGCCGGACGGGCTCCGGCAGTACGGGCGGGCCGAGCCGTATCCGGCCGGTCCCTTCGGGGTCGGGGACGGGCAGCGCCGTCGGGGCGGCGTCCGGCCCGTCGTCCGGCGTCCCGGGCCGCTCCGGAGCGGTCGCGGGGGAACCGGACGGCGGTGTGTCCCGCGTCGGCCCGTGCTCTCCGTCGGGTTCGGCGTCGTACGCCACCGTGCCCTCACCCGCCCGCTCCCGGTACGCGGCCAGCCACACGACGTCGGCCAGCTCCTGCCAGTGCGGTACCACGGTCACGTCCGGGCCGGCGGGGTCTCCGCCCTCGGCGCCCGTGCCGGGCGCCCGCTCCCTGGGCGACCCGTTCATCAGCGCCCCTTGGCCAGGTCTCGCAGCAGTGTCTCGATGAGCCTGTGGCCGTTGCCGTCGGTGCGGAAGCCGTCGAGGGTGGTCAGCCGGGCGGCGTTCAGCAGCTGGTCGAGCGAGTGCGTGCCGCCCGCCCGGACCCGCTGGAGGAACACGTCGACCATGGCCTCCGCGTCCGGCGGCAGGCTTCCCAGGTGCCCCGACACGATGGCCAGGAGCTGTTCCCGCGTGGGGGCCTGCATCTCCAGGGGCAGACAGCGCCGGCGGAAGGCGGCCGGGAACTCGCGCTCGCCGTTGCTGGTGATCAGTACGACGGGGAACTCGCGGCACTCCACCCGCCCCCCGGAAACCGGCGCGAACTGCCTGGGGTCGTCGGTGTGCACCCGGGCCGAGTCGGCGGCGTCACGGACCAGTTCGGGGATGTCGTAACTGCCGTTCTCCAGCACGTGCAGGAGATCGTTGGGCAGGTCGATGTCGCTCTTGTCCAGCTCGTCGACCAGGAGGACACGGGGGCGTTCGTAGGGCAGCAGTGCCGTGCCCAGGGGGCCCAGGGTGATGAAGTCGCCGAGGGCCGGGGGCTGCCCGCCGTCGGCCGGCGTCCGCTGTTCGACGGCCTGCCAGGCGGCGATGGCCTGGGCCCGCCCGATGGCGTCGTAGGCGTACAGACCGTCGCGCAGGGTCGTACGGCTGACGATGTTCCACTGCAGGACCCTGCCCAGGCGGAGTTCCCGGGAGAGGAGGTACGCGAGCGTGGACTTGCCGATGCCGGGCGGTCCGGTGATGAGCAGCGGACGGCGTAACAGCAGGGCGGCGTTGACCGTGTCGATCTGCTCCGGGCCGAGCTGCGGAACGTGGTCGCCGGGGCCCAGACGGCGCAGTGCGGCCTCGGGGTCGTCCGGCGGTGGCGGCTGCGGCGGCCCGCCGCGGAACCTGCGCCAGGGGGGCGCGTCCGGCAGCGGGGACGGTGCCGCGCCCTGGACCGCCCCCGTCGCTCGGAACACACGCCAGTCGGTGCCGTCGGTCGCGTCCGGCCCGCTCATAACCGGTTCTCCTCGCTGTCGTAGTCGTCGAAGCCGTAGTCGGCGGCGGTCTGGATGTCGACCAGCCGGTGGGGGTCGTCCCAGAGGAAGGCGATGTGCCGCCCCAGGAGTAGGGGTCCCGCCACGTCGAGTCCGGCCGTGCGCCGCAGCCGGTGGATGGCGAGCGGGATCTGGGTCGGGGTGGGGACGGAGGAGAACACGGCGGTCACCACTTCGCGGCGCTCCTCGCTGAACTCGCCGCGGCGGTCCCAGACGGCGAGGCCGAGGCCTTCGGCGATGGCCGCCTTCACCGCTTCGGTGGCCGCGCCGCCGTCCGGGGCGTCGAGCACCGCGGCCGTACGGCTGGGTTCGGAGGCCAGCGCGGCCTGCCAGACGTCCGGTCCGGTACGGTCCGACGTCCGCCAGCCGTGGACTCCGATCCCCCGGCTGCGCAGGGTCTCCCAGCGCTCCAGCCACTGCGCCCGGACCAGCAGGTCGTCGGTGCGCATCCGTTCCAGGCTGCGCAGGTGGACGCCGTACTTCAGGCCGAGGGGCTCGGACCTGCCGTCCACCGATCTCACGGTCAGCCCGGCCATGTCGTGGTTGAGCAGGTCGTAGGGGAGAACGAACTCGACGTAGGGCGGCGTCTGTCCCGACAGGACGGAGGGCTGGGCGTTCGGCGCGGGCGTAAGACGTACGACCTGCCGCAGCACGCGTTCGACGGCCCGGCCGAGACCGTCCAGGCTCGTCGTCTCGGGTTCCGCGGCCCGGGGCTGCCAGCGGCCCGGGACGGTGTTCAGCCACGGGCGCACCACGACGTCGTCGGAGCCGTCACGGGCCGGCTCCACGGCCACGACCAGGCAGCGCGGGATCGTCGGGTCCGCGGTGGTCTCGGCCCGCTCGGCCCGCCGGCGTTCCAGGGCGGTGAGCAGGCCCGCCCGCCGGGCCCAGCCGCTCGCCCACTCGGACAGGGCGAGGCGCCGGTCCTGCGAGGGCGTCAGCTCCGCGGCGTGCTCGATCAGGAGGACCGTCGGCGGCAGACCGTCCGGCTGTACGTTCAACTCCGCGGCGTACGTGAAGAGCTGGACCGGTGAGAGGCCGGGCGGCAGGTCGAGGTGCAGGTCGCTCGCCAGTACGTTGCGCAGCGCGCCGGCGGGAAGAACACCCTGTACGGTGCGCAGGAGCGCACAGGCGGTGTCCACGTCCTGTTGATCGACGGGGCCGGGCAGGGTATCGATGTCCGGCTCGCCGGGGCCCAGCAGCTCCTCGAACACGACAGCAGCCGGAGCGCCTTCGAATACGCGTACGACATCGACGAGGACCCGCTCCCCCGCGGGGACGCTCAACGCCGCGCGCACCAGCGCGACGACGTCCTCGCGCAGCTTGGTGCCGCGCAGGTCCACGTGCTGGTTGAGCTCCTCGGCCAGCATGCCGGCGAAGTACGTGCGCCCCGCCTGGTCCTCGAGGCAGCTCAGCCCGCACAGCGCCTCGGTCAGACGGAACAACAGATCCCTGCCCGGCGCGCGCCCCACCCCGTTCCATCCCGACGCTGTCTCCACCGACCTCCCCCCGCGAGCCGGTTCACCTGACGGACCAGCGAAGCTAGCACGCGAACTGCCGCGATCCAAGGGACGCCCGCTTGCACCGGCCCGGTCCGGACAGGTCCTGGCAGAACCTGTCCGGACCGGTCGACGGCGTGCGTCCGGCGGCTACAACCGCGGGTCCACCGGCTCCGACTCCAGGGCCAGTACGGCGAAGACCGGCTCGTGGACGCGCCACAGCGGCTCGCCCCCGGCGAGGCGGTCCAGGGCCTCCAGGCCGAGGGCGTACTCGCGCAGGGCGAGGGAGCGCTTGTGGTTGAGGAAGCGGTTGCGCAGGCGGGCCAGGTTCTCCGGGCGGGTGTACTCGGGGCCGTAGATGATCCGCAGGTACTCGCGGCCCCGGCACTTGATGCCGGGCTGCACCGGGCGGCCCTTCTCGTCGCTCACCAGGGCGCCGACCGGTTTGACGACCATGCCCTCGCCGCCGCGTCCGGTCATCTCCAGCCACCAGTCGACCCCGGCGCGCACGGACTCGGGGTCGGCCGTGTCGACGTAGAGGCGGCGGGTGGTCCGCAGCAGTCCGGTGGTGTCGTGCTCGACCAGGCGGTCGATGAGGGACAGTTGCTCGTCGTGGGGCAGGGCGGCGAGGCTGCGGCCCTGGACGGCGAGGATCTGGAACGGCGCCAGGCGGACACCGTCCAGGCCGTCGGTGGTCCAGCAGTAGCGGCGGTACGCGTCGGTGAACGCCGAGGCGGAGCCGGCGCGTTCGCGCTGGCGGTTCAGCAGGTCCCCGACGTCCACACCTCGGGCCGCGGCGCCCTCCAGGGCCGCCAGGGCGCCCGGGAAGACCGCGCCGGAGGCGGCGCCGACCGCCGCGTACTGGGAACGCAGCAGCCCGGACGCCTTCAGCGACCACGGCATCAGTTCGGCGTCCAGCAGCAGCCAGTCGGTGTCGAGTTCCTCCCAGAGACCGGCCTCGGTGACGGCCGTGCGCAGCCGGCCGAGGATCTCCTCCGTGACGGAGGCGTCGTCGAAGAAGGGGCGGCCGGTACGGGTGTAGAGCGAGCCGGTCGGGCCTCCCGCGGCGCCGAAGCGCCCCGCGGCCACGTCGGCGTCGCGGCAGACCAGGGCGACCGCACGGGAGCCCATGTGCTTCTCCTCGCACACGACCCGGGCGACGCCGTCCCGCTCGTACTGGGCGAACGCCTCGACCGGGTGCTCCAGGTAGCCGTCGAGGTGCGAGGTGGCGGTGGGCGCCATGGTCGGCGGGAGGTACGGCAGCAGGCGCGGGTCGATCGCGAAGCGGCTCATGACCTCCAGGGCCGCGGCGGCGTTCTCCTCGCGGATCGATATCCGGCCGTGGTGCCGGGTCTCGACGAAGCGGCGGCCGTGCACGTCCGCCAGGTCCAGCGGGCGGCCCTCGTGGCCGCCGGGGGCCTCGGTGTGCAGCGGGCGGGCCGGCTCGTACCAGACCCGCTCGGCCGGCACGTCGACCAGTTCCCGCTCCGGCCAGCGCAGCGCGGTGAGCTTGCCGCCGAAGACGGCGCCGGTGTCCAGGCAGATGGTGTTGTTGAGCCAGGTCGCCTCCGGGACGGGGGTGTGGCCGTAGACGACGGCGGCCCGGCCGCGGTAGTCCTCCGCCCACGGGTAGCGCACGGGCAGGCCGAACTCGTCGGTCTCGCCGGTGGTGTCGCCGTAGAGGGCGTGGCTGCGGACCCGGCCGGAGGTGCGGCCGTGGTACTTCTCCGGCAGACCGGCGTGGCAGACCACCAGCCGGCCGCCGTCGAGGACGTAGTGGCTGACCAGTCCGTCGATGAACTCCCGTACCTCGGCGCGGAACTCCTCGCTCTCGCCGTCCATCTGCTCGATGGTCTCGGCGAGTCCGTGGGTGTGCTGGACCTTGCGGCCCCTGAGGTGGCGGCCGAACTTGTTCTCGTGGTTGCCGGGCACGCACAGCGCGTCGCCCGCCTTCACCATGGCCATCACGCGGCGCAGTACGCCGGGGCTGTCCGGGCCGCGGTCGACGAGGTCACCGACGAAGACGGCGGTACGGCCCTCGGGGTGCGCGCCGTCGACGTAGCCCAGCTTGCCGAGCAGCGCCTCCAGTTCGGTGGAGCAGCCGTGGATGTCGCCGATGATGTCGAAGGGGCCGGTGAGGTGGGTGAGGTCGTTGAACCGCTTCTCGGTGACGACGCCGGCGCGCTCCACCTCCTCCACACCGCGCAGCACGTGCACCTTGCGGAACCCCTCGCGCTCCAGGTGGCGCAGCGAACGGCGCAGTTCGCGGGTGTGGCGCTGGATGACCCGGCGGGGCATGTCGGCGCGGTCGGTACGGGCCGCGTTGCGCTCGGCGCACACCTGCTCGGGCACGTCGAGGACGATGGCGATCGGCAGGACGTCGTGCTTCCTGGCCAGCTCGATCAGCTGCCGCCTGCCGTCCTGCTGCACGTTGGTCGCGTCGACGACGGTGCGGCGGCCGGCGGCCAGCCGCTTGCCGGCGATGTAGTGCAGCACGTCGAAGGCGTCGCGCGACGCGCTCTGGTCGTTCTCGTCGTCGGCGACCAGACCGCGGCAGAAGTCGGAGGAGATGACCTCGGTCGGCTTGAAGTGACGGCGGGCGAAGGTCGACTTGCCCGAACCGGAGGCACCGACGAGCACCACGAGGGAGAGGTCGGTGACGGGCAGGGTGCGGCCCTGCGGCCGCGAGGTCCCGGTGGTGGTCATGCGGCCTTCGCCTCCTTCACGGTGCCGGCCGTGAACACGGCCATCTGGGTGGGCGGTCCGACCTCGGGGTCGTCCGGCCCCACGGGCACGAACTCCACCGCGTACCCGTGCCGTCCGGCCACCTCGGCCGCCCAGGCGCGGAACTCCTCCCGGGTCCACTCGAAGCGGTGGTCGCCGTGCCGGACGTGGCCGGCCGGGAGGGTCTCCCAGCGCACGTTGTACTCGACGTTGGGGGTGGTCACGAGGACCGTACGGGGGCGGGCGGCACCGAACACCGCGTACTCCAGGGCGGGCAGCCGGGGCAGGTCGAGGTGCTCGATCACCTCGCTGAGCACGGCGGCGTCGTACCCCTTGAGCCGCTTGTCGGTGTACGCCAGCGAGCCCTGGAAGAGCTGTACGCGCGCCGCCTGCCGCTCTCCCATGCGGTCCAGCTTCAGCCGCCGGGAGGCGATGGTGAGCGCCCGCATCGACACGTCGACGCCGACGATCTCGGTGAAGGACGGGTCCTTGAGCAGTGCCTGTACGAGCTGGCCCTGGCCGCAGCCGAGGTCGAGCACCCGGGCGGCGCCACAGGCGCGGAGCGCGGCGAGGACCGCCTCCCTGCGCTGCACGGCGAGCGGGGTCGGCTTCTCCTCGGACTCGGTCTCCGCCGCCACGGCGTTGTCGATCTCCTCGACGTCGCTGTCGTCCGCCTCGGCCAGCCGGACCAGCTCGAGGCGTTCCATGGCCTGGCGGGTCAGCGACCAGCGGCGGGACAGGTAGCGGCTGGTGATCAGCTTCTGCTCCGGGTGCGCGGGCAGCCAGCCCTCACCGGCCCGCAGCAGCTTGTCGACCTCGTCGGAGGCGACCCAGTAGTGCTTGGCGTCGTCGAGGACGGGGAGCAGGACGTAGAGGTGGCGCAGGGCCTCGGCGAGGGTGAGCGTGTCCGCCTCCAGGACCAGGCGCACGTACCGCGAGTCGCCCCACTCGGGGAACTCGGCGTCCAGGGCCACGGGCTCGGCGGTGACCTCCCAGCCAAGCGGCTCGAAGAGCCGGCGGACGAGTTCGGGGCCGCCGCGGGCGGGCAGCGCGGGCACCTCGATACGCAGCGGACGCGGCTGCTCCGGCAGTTCCGGGCGGGCGGCGCACACACCGCGCATCGCGCTGGAGAAGACGCCGCTCAGCGCCACGGCGAGCAGGGAGGACGCCGCGTACGGGCGGTCGTTGACGTACTGCGCGAGTGCCGCGTCGGGGGCACCGCCGCGGCCCTTGCCCTTGCCGCGCCGGACCAGTGCCACCGCGTCCACCTCCAGCAGCAGCGCCGCCGTGCAGCGCCGGGCGTCCGCCTCGGGGTAGAGGACGTGGGCCGTGCCGTAGGACGTGGAGAACGCCTGCGCCTTCTCGGGATGCTTGTGCAGCAGGAAACCGAGGTCGGTCGCCGGGCGCTCGGCGGAGCCGGTGGTACTGATCGTCAGGAACACGGTGGTTACACCTCGAAACGCCTTCTGAGCTGGGGGTACACGCCGGATTCGGGCGTGCGGTGCCAACGTACCGGGAACGGCCGGGGAGGTTCCGGGAATTTACGGGCGGATGCGGCGGGGCCGTCCGCTCCGTGCGGACGGCCCCGTTTCCCGTGGTGCCCGGGTTACGACAGCTGGGACTGGACCTGGGCGGAGATCAGCTCCAGGTGGTCGAGGTCGTGCAGGTCGAGGACCTGGAGGTAGATGCGGCTGGAGCCGGTCTCGGCGTAGCGGCCGATCTTGTCGACGACCTCGGCCGGGGAGCCCGCCAGGCCGTTGGCCTTGAGTTCGTCGACCTCGCGGCCGATCGCGGCGGCGCGGCGGGCGACCTCCTGGTCGTCCTTGCCGACGCAGACGACGAGGGCGTTGGAGTAGACGAGGTCGCCCGGGTCGCGGCCGGCCTCCCGGGCGGCGTCGCGGACCCGGCCGAACTGGCGCACGGTGTCCTCGACGGAAGCGAAGGGCATGTTGAACTCATCGGCGTAACGGGCCGCCAGGCGCGGGGTGCGGGTCGCGCCGTGGCCGCCGATGAGGACCGGCACCTTGGGCTGGGCCGGCTTGGGGAGCGCGGGGGACTTGGTGAGGTCGTAGTGGGTGCCGTGGTAGTCGAAGGTCCGGCCGGTCTCGGTGGCCCACAGGCCGGTGACGATCTCCAGCTGCTCTTCGAGGCGGGCGAACTTCTCCTTCGGGAAGGGGATGCCGTACGCCTTGTGCTCCTCCTCGTACCAGCCCGCGCCCAGGCCGAGCTCGACACGTCCGCCGGACATCTGGTCGACCTGGGCGACCTGGATGGCGAGCACGCCGGGGAGGCGGAAGGTGCCGGCGGTCATCAGGGTGCCGAGCCGGATGCGGTCGGTCTCGCGGGCGAGGCCGGCGAGGGTGATCCAGGCGTCGGTGGGGCCGGGCAGGCCGTCGGCGGAGCCCATGCTGAGGTAGTGGTCCGAGCGGAAGAAGGCGTCGAAGCCGAGGTCTTCCGTCGCCTTGGCGACGGTGAGGAGGGTGTCGTAGGTGGCGCCCTGCTGGGGTTCGGTGAAGATGCGGAGATCCATGGGTCCATCCTGCATGGTTGCGGGGTGGACCGGCGTTCGGGTGGGGCGGGACCCGGCGTGGTGCGGGTGCCCGGCGGGGGGGGGTGTGGGCCGG
>NZ_NCTE01000729.1:8464-9909 GCF_002114215.1 Streptomyces sp. 13-12-16
CCAGGCCCTTGAGGCACTGGGGGAGGCACGAGTGCCCGCGGATCGCGGGGGGGGTCAGCCGGCTTCTCGTTGGGGTAGGGGGTCTTCGCGGTCCGTGAGTTTGCGGAGCATTTCCTGGACCCGGTCGCGGGACTCGTCCGCCGCGTCGATGGCCTCCATGCACTGCCAGTACGTCGCCTCGTCGTCCGCGGAGCAGGCGAGGCCCACCAGGGCGATGCCGACCTCGCCGAGCAGGCCGCCGAGGTGCATCAGGACCGGGCGGGGTTCGCCCAGCTCGGTGAGCTGAGCCGCGCGCGGTCCGCCCGGGCCGAGTTCCGGCGTGCCCAGCACTCCGCAGCCGCGGCCCGCCAGTTCGACCAGTCCCAGTGCCTCTCCGCGCAGTTCGGGCGGGCCGACGACGGCGAGGCGGCTCCCTGTCGCCTGCGCCAGGGCCTGCGCCTGCCACACCTCGGTCAGCAGCTCCCGTACGCCGCCGCTCGCGGCCAGGGCGCGCCTGCTTGTCACGATGAGCCGCACAGCGTCCATGCGCTGCCCCCGTCTGTCCGACGCGCTGCCCACGCGTCCGCATCCGTTGAACTCCCTGGTTCACTACCCAGAGTGAGGGTGTGTGAGACAAAAAGCCAGAGGAAGACCGAAATCTGCGGACAACGAATCGAACAGAGCCCACTTTTCACTTACGGAGAGTGACCGGGCGACTCTTCCGTCGGGAACCTGTGCTCGTTGCGGTCGATCTTCGCGGCCAGCGCGGCCAGCGGATCGACACCCAGCACCTCGCAGAACTGGAGCAGATACGCGAGGACATCGGCGACCTCGTCGTTCACGCGGTGCGCGGTGTCCGGGTCGTCCATGACGCGGGCGGACTCCTCGGCCGTCAACCACTGGAATATCTCGAGGAGTTCGGAGGCCTCCACGCTGAGCGCGGCGGCGAGGTTCTTGGGCGTGTGGTACGGCTGCCAGTTCCGCGCGGCGGCGAACTCGACGAGCCGGTGCCGGAGCCCCGCGAGGTCGTACGGATCAGTCACGGTCCAGGTGTACCACCGTCACCCCGCTCACCCCCGCCGCCCAGGAGGCATCACTCACCGTGCCCGCCAGCCGGATGTGCCCGCGCTCGCACATCCGCGCCGCCAGGCGCAGCAGCTCGCCCCGCTGTTCCGGGTCCAGCGCCCGGTCCAGCCCGTCGGCGAGGACCGTGAGGGTCTGGAGCGCGGCCGGGACCTCGCCGGGCGCGTCGACCTCCAGCACGCCGGGGCCGGTGAGCAGCACCAGGGCGAGGGCGGTGTACCGCAGCTCGCCGTCGCCGAGGCGGCGCAGGTCGGTACGGGTGCCGTCGCCCCGGTCGAGGAGGGCGCGGACCAGCCGGCCGGTGTCGTACGGCTCGGCGAGCAGGTCGGTGACCGGCCCGGCGCATCCGGCGCGCACCGCCGCCACGAGGAGGGCGTGCCGGC
>NZ_NCTE01000730.1:0-920 GCF_002114215.1 Streptomyces sp. 13-12-16
CCGGCGGTCATCATCCGCCGGTGCCGGTCCACCACGGCCGCCAGGTCCCCGGCGCGCTCGCCGGACACCTGCCGCACGACGTGCTCGGTGATGGTGGCGAACGCCACCGACTCGTGCACCGCGAACAACGGCAGCCGGTGCCGCGCGCAGGCCACGACCAGGTCGTCCGGCACGTCGCCCAGCTCCGCCGTACCGGCCGCGACGGCGGCCACCCCGGCCTGCGCCAGGATCCGTACGAAAGGCTCGGAGTCCGCCGCGTCCCGGCGCCAGGCCAGGCCCGTGAGCACCAGTTCCCCGCCGGAGAGATAGCGGCTGGGGTCCCTCAGATCGGTGGTCATCACCCCGCGCACACCGCGTTCCAGCTCGTCCTCGCCGCCGAGCAGCTTCAGGCCCAGCGCGTCGGTGTCCAGCAGTGCGCGCAGCCGCATTCTCGTCTCCGTCGTTTCTTGTCTCGATGGCCGTGGTGGACCGTGGAGGGATCTTTCGGTCAGGGCCCGTCGGGTGGCTGATCAGCGGTGTCGGCCGTGTCCTGGACCGTGTCCCCTGTTTCCGGAGGAAGGTGGGGAGGTTGCAGAGGACCTCCGTTCATACGAATCTACAAGATGCCCTCGCTGGCCAGCCAACTCCTTCATGGTTTCCGTGACTGACCCCCGCGGAGGCCCCGGCGGTGTACTGGCCGCACTCCGAGTGAACCGCACAGGAACGAGCCGGGCCCGCCGCACACGGATTGGCTTGATCCGTACGCCCCACGAGACGAAGAAGAGAGCCGGTCATGGACTTCCTTCGCCCCGCCAGCTGGGAGGAGGCGCTCGCCGCGAAGGCCGAGCACCCCGCCGCTGTGCCGATCGCGGGCGGCACCGATGTGATGGTCGAGATCAACTTCGACCACCGCCGGCCCGAGTACCTGATGGACCTGAACC
>NZ_NCTE01000730.1:1030-6641 GCF_002114215.1 Streptomyces sp. 13-12-16
GCGTCGGCGACCTGTACGAGTGGGAGGTCGGCGAGGACAGCGTACGGCTCGGCGCCTCCGTCCCGTATGCGAGGATCATGGAACACCTGCGCGCCGAGCTGCCGGGCCTCGCCCTCGCCTCCCACACGGTCGCCTCCCCGCAGATCCGCAACCGCGGCGGCGTCGGCGGCAACCTCGGCACCGCCTCCCCGGCCGGCGACGCCCACCCGGCGCTGCTCGCCGCCGGCGCCGAGGTCGAGGCCGAGTCGGTGCGCGGGTCGCGCCGCATCCCCATCGACGCGTTCTACACCGGCGTGAAGCGCAACGCGCTGGCGCCCGACGAGCTGATCCGCGCCGTCCACGTCAAGAAGGCCGACGGCCCCCAGCAGTACTCCAAGGTCGGCACCCGCAACGCCATGGTCATCGCCGTGTGCGCCTTCGGGCTGGCCCTGCACCCCGGGACGCGGACGGTGCGGACGGGAATCGGTTCGGCGGCACCCACGCCCGTCCGGGCGCGGGCGGCCGAGGAGTTCCTGAGCGCGGCGCTGGAGGAGGGCGGCTTCTGGGACAACGGGAAGATCATCACCCCCTCCGTCGCCAAGCGGTTCGCCGACCTGTGCGCCGGCGCCTGCAACCCGATCGACGACGTGCGCGGCACCGCGGGCTACCGCCGTCACGCGGTCGGCGTCATGGCCCGCCGCACCCTGACCTGGACCTGGGAGTCGTACCGCGGCGCCCGTCACCTCACGGAGGGAGCCGCGTAATGCGCATCGACTTCACCGTCAACGGACGCCCCCAGGAGGCCGACGACGTCTGGGAGGGCGAGTCCCTGCTGTACGTGCTGCGCGAGCGGCTCGGCCTGCCCGGTTCCAAGAACGCCTGCGAGCAGGGCGAGTGCGGGTCGTGCACCGTCCGGCTCGACGGCGTGCCCGTGTGCTCCTGCCTCGTCGCCGCCGGTCAGGTGCAGGGCCGCGAGGTCGTCACCGTGGAGGGCCTGGCCGACCACGCCCGGCAGCGTGCCCGCGGCGCCGGCGGCACGTGCGGCACCTCCCTCGACGAGGCCAAGGGGTGGCAGGCTGACGGCACCGACTCGCAGACCGGCGAGGGCGCCGAACTCTCGCCCGTGCAGCAGGCGTTCATCGACGCCGGCGCCGTCCAGTGCGGCTTCTGCACGCCGGGCCTGCTGGTCGCCGCCGACGAGATGCTGGAGCGCAACCCCGACCCGACCGACGCGGACATCCGCGAGGCCCTGTCGGGCAACCTGTGCCGCTGCACCGGCTACGAGAAGATCATGGACGCGGTCCGCCTGGCGGCCGCACGCCGGGCCGAGGGGGTCTGAGCATGCCGACGAACGGTGTTCCCACCAAGATCACGCAGGGCTCGGGCACCAAGGGCGGCATCGGCGAGTCCACCCTCCGCCCGGACGGCACCCTCAAGGTCACCGGCGAGTTCGCGTACTCCTCCGACATGTGGCACGAGGACATGCTCTGGGGGCAGATCCTGCGCTCCACGGTCGCCCACGCCGAGATCGTGTCCATCGACACGAGCGAGGCCCTCGCCGTCCCCGGCGTCCACGCCGTGATGACGTACGACGACCTGCCGACCGACGTGAGGAACTACGGTCTGGAGATCCAGGACACCCCCGTCCTCGCGCACGGCAAGGTCCGCCACCACGGCGAACCGGTCGCGATCGTCGCCGCCGACCACCCGGAGACCGCCCGCCGCGCCGCCGCGAAGATCAAGGTGGAGTACCGCGAGCTGCCGGTGATCACCGACGAGGCCTCCGCGACCGCCCCGGACGCCGTCCTGGTCCACGAGAACCGCGACGATCACCACATCGGCCACGTCCCGCACCCCAACATCGTCCACCGTCAGCCGATCGTCCGCGGCGACGTGGCGGCGGCCCGGGAGCGGGCCGACGTGATCGTCGAGGGCGAGTACACCTTCGGCATGCAGGACCAGGCCTTCCTCGGCCCCGAGTCCGGCCTCGCCGTGCCCGAGGAGGACGGCGGCGTCCACCTCTACATCGCCACCCAGTGGCTCCACTCCGACCTGCGCCAGATCGCACCCGTCCTCGGACTGCCCGAGGACAGGGTACGGATGACCCTGGCCGGCGTCGGCGGCGCGTTCGGCGGACGCGAGGACCTGTCCATGCAGATCCACGCCTGCCTGCTCGCCCTGCGCACCGGCAAGCCCGTCAAGATCGTCTACAACCGCTTCGAGTCCTTCTTCGGCCACGTCCACCGCCACCCGGCCAAGCTGTTCTACGAGCACGGCGCCACGGCGGACGGCAAGCTGACCCACGTCAAGTGCCGCATCGTCCTCGACGGCGGCGCGTACGCCTCCGCCTCCCCGGCCGTGGTCGGCAACGCCTCCTCGCTCGGCGTCGGCCCGTACGTCGTCGACGACGTCGACATCGAGGCCCTCGCCCTCTACACCAACAACCCGCCCTGCGGCGCCATGCGCGGCTTCGGCGCGGTCCAGGCGTGCTTCGCGTACGAGGCGCAGATGGACAAGCTGGCGGCGCGGCTCGGCATCGACCCGGTGGAGCTGCGGCAGCGCAACGCCATGGAACAGGGCACGCTCATGCCCACCGGGCAGCCCGTCGACTCCCCGGCGCCGGTCGCCGAACTCCTGCGCCGCGTCAAGGCGATGCCCATGCCCCCGGAGCGCCAGTGGGAGTCCAGCGAGGGCGCCGACGTGCGCCAGCTGCCGGGCGGTCTGTCCAACACCACGCACGGCGAAGGCGTCGTACGCGGTGTCGGCTACGCGGTCGGCATCAAGAACGTCGGTTTCTCCGAGGGCTTCGACGACTACTCCACCGCCCGGGTGCGGATGGAGGTGGCCGGCGGGGAGCCGGTCGCCACCGTGCACACCGCGATGGCGGAGGTCGGCCAGGGCGGTGTCACCGTCCACGCGCAGATCGCCCGCACCGAGCTGGGCGTCGGCCGGGTGACCATCCACCCAGCCGACACCCGGGTGGGCTCGGCCGGTTCGACGTCCGCGTCGAGGCAGACGTACGTCACCGGCGGTGCGGTCAGGAACGCCTGCGAGCTGGTCCGCGAGCGGGTGCTGGAACTCGGCCGGCGCAGGTTCGGGTCGTACCACCCGGCCTGGGCGAGCGCCGAACTCCTGCTGGAGGGCGGCAAGGTCGTCACCGACGGCGGCGAGGTGCTCGCCGACCTGGTGGACGTCCTCGGCGACGAGGCCGTCGAGGTCGAGGAGGAGTGGCGGCACCGGCCGACCGAACCCTTCGACCTGCGCACCGGCCAGGGCAACGGCCACGTCCAGTACTCCTTCGCCGCGCACCGCGCCGTCGTCGAGGTCGACACAGAACTCGGCCTGGTGAAGGTCGTCGAACTGGCCTGCGCGCAGGACGTCGGCAAGGCGCTCAACCCGCTGTCCGTCATCGGCCAGATCCAGGGCGGCACCACCCAGGGGCTGGGCGTGGCGGTCATGGAGGAGATCGTCGTCGACCCGAGGACCGCGAAGGTGCGCAACCCGTCCTTCACGGACTACCTCATCCCCACCATCCTCGACACCCCGACCATCCCCGTCGACGTCCTGGAACTCGCCGACGACCACGCCCCCTACGGCCTACGGGGCGTCGGCGAGGCCCCCACCCTGTCCTCGACCCCGGCGGTCCTCGCGGCGATCCGCGACGCGACGGGCCTGGAGCTCGACAGGACCCCGGTACGCCCGGAACACCTCACCGGGACCGCGTAGCCCCCGCGCCGCTGCGGGCAGTCGCGCGGCACACCGCGACACCACCCGCCGCTGCGGGCAGTCGTGCCTCCCGGTGCCGCAAGGACCTGGGAGGCGCCCCGACGCCGGACGGGCGACCCCACCCCGGTCGCCCCCGGCGCCGTACACCTTGTTCGTCTCGGGCCGTCCCCCGGGTCGTGCACCTCCCCAGATCCCGGCCCCGCCCCGAGCGGCGGCGTCCGGGTGTCCCCGTGAACCTTGGGAGCAGGCCCACATGACCCACCCGTCCGTGCAGCCCAGGACCACCGCCGACGACGCGGGCGCGGGAACCCGCGTCCCCGCCGGCCGTTCCCGGCTCGACCGGTACTTCCACATCACCCACAGAGGGTCCACCGTCGCCCGCGAGGTGCGCGGCGGCGTCACCACCTTCATGGCGATGGCGTACATCCTCCTGCTCAACCCCCTCGTACTCTCCGGCCAGGACGCCGCCGGGCACACCCTCGCCCGCACCGCCCTGATCACGGCGACCGCCCTCGCCGCCGCCCTCACCACGCTCCTGATGGGCTTCGTCGGCAAGGTGCCGCTCGCCCTCGCCGCCGGCCTCTCCGTCTCCGGAGTGCTCGCCTCGCAGGTCGCGCCCGTGATGACCTGGCCGCAGGCCATGGGCATGTGCGTGATGTACGGCGTGGTCATCATGCTGCTCGTGGTCACCGGCCTACGCGAGATGATCATGAACGCGATCCCGCTCGCGCTCAAGCACGCGATCACTATGGGCATCGGCCTGTTCGTCGCCCTGATCGGCTTCTACAAGGCCGGTTTCGTGCACCAGGGCGAGGCGACCCCGGTCGTCCTCGGTCCGGCGGGCGAACTGGCCGGCTGGCCGGTCCTCCTGTTCGCCGTCACCCTCCTCGCCGTCTTCATGCTCCAGGCGCGCGGCGTCCCCGGCGCCATCCTGATCGGCGTCGTCGGCGGCACCGTGCTCGCCGTCGCGCTCAACGCGTTCGGGGTCGTCGACCCGGAGCAGTGGGCGAGCGGCGCCCCCGAACTGCACGGCAGCGCGGTCTCGATGCCCGACTTCTCGCTCTTCGGGGACGTCGAGTTCGGCGGCTGGGGAGAGGCCGGTGCGATGACGGTCGGCATGATCGTGTTCACGCTCGTCCTCGCCGGCTTCTTCGACGCGATGGCGACGATCATCGGCGTCGGCACCGAGGCGGGGCTCGCCGACGACAAGGGCCGGATGCCGGGCCTGTCCAGGGCGCTGTTCGTCGACGGCGCCGGCGGCGCGATCGGCGGTGTCTCCGGCGCCTCCGGGCAGACCGTGTTCGTCGAGTCGGCGACCGGCGTCGGCGAGGGGGCCCGTACCGGCCTGTCCTCCGTCGTCACCGGGCTCCTCTTCGCCGCCTGCCTGTTCCTCACCCCGCTGACGGCGATCGTGCCGGGCGAGGTCGCCGCCGCCGCGCTGGTGGTGATCGGCGCGATGATGATGATGAACGCCCGCCATGTCGACTGGGCCGACCGCGCCACCGCGATCCCGGTGTTCCTGACGGTGGTGATCATGCCGTTCACGTACTCCATCACGGCGGGGGTCGCGGCCGGGGTCATCTCGTACGTCGCCGTCAGGACCGCCCAGGGCAGGGCGCGGGAGACCGGGGCCTTCATGTGGGGCCTGACGCTGGTCTTCGTCGTCTACTTCGCCCTCGCCCCGATCGAGAGCTGGCTGGGCGTGCGCTAGCCGTCGTCCGCGGGAACCCGTCACGCAACCACAGCCGAGGAGAGCGAGAGATGCTGGACATCGCCGAGGAACTGGACCGGTGGGTCGGGCAGGGCCGCGACTTCGCGGTGGCCACCGTGGTGGCGGTCGGCGGCAGCGCGCCCCGCCGGCCCGGAGCCGCGCTCGCGGTGGACGCCGGCGGCACGGCGATCGGCT
>NZ_NCTE01000731.1:0-17395 GCF_002114215.1 Streptomyces sp. 13-12-16
CTGCGTACGGCCGGCGGACGAGCCGCCGCTCGGTCGACGACCAGGTCCGCGGGCGGGACGTCGGGGGCGCGATCAGCGGCAGGCCGTCGGGACGCGTGTCCGGCCTCCGCGCTCGACCCGCCCGGTCCTCCGGGCGCTGTGCCCGGTCGCCCCGCCCGGTTCCTCCCGGCCGGGTTCCCGGGACTCCCGCGCCTCGCGGACACGGCCGGCCACCCGGTCGGGCGGATCTCACGGGCGCCCTCCTGCCCGGTGGACACCTCCAGGGCGGTGCGAGGACCGTGGGGCTCTCCCGGGTCAGCGGATCGGCCGGTGCGCGTTCTCCCGCCCGGAAGGGCCGGGGGAGGCGTCGGCGATCCAGGGACCGTCGTCCGAGGGATCGATGATGCCCTGCTCCAGCCACTCGTACGTGCCCGAGAGCACGCCCTTGACGACCTTGCGGTCGATGTCGTCGGTGTTGGTCCACAGGCGGCCGAAGAGTTCCTCGACGCGGATGCGGGCCTGGCGGCAGAAGACGTCGGCGAGCTGGTAGGCCTCGCGGCCGTTCTCACCCCGGCCGCGCAGGAGTTCCGCGCGGACGCAGGCGGCGCTCATCGCGAACAGTTCGGCGCCGATGTCGACGATCCGGCCCAGGAAGCCCTGCTTGGTCTCCATCCTCCCCTGCCAGCGGGACATGGCGTAGAAGGTGGAGCGGGCCAGCTTGCGGGAGGTCCGCTCGACGTAGCGCAGGTGACCGGAGAGGTCGATGCCGTGCTTGAACCCGCCGTAGGAGCCGGGGAGCTGTCCGGGGCCCGCCACGAGTTTCGGCAGCCACTTGGCGTAGAAGAGGCCCGCGCCCGCCCCCGCCCTCGCCTTGTCGCCGAGGGACTTCTCGGGGTCGATCAGGTCGCCGGCGACCGAGAGGTGGGCGTCGACGGCCTCGCGCGCGATCAGCAGGTGCATGATCTCCGTGGAGCCCTCGAAGATGCGGTTGATGCGCAGGTCGCGCAGCATCTGCTCGGCCGGGACCGCCCGCTCGCCGCGCGCCCGCAGGGACTCGGCGGTCTCGAAGCCGCGTCCGCCGCGGATCTGGACCAGTTCGTCGGCCATCAGCCAGGCCATCTCCGAGCCGTACAGCTTGGCGAGGGCGGCCTCGATGCGGATGTCGTTGCGGTCCTCGTCGGCCATCTGCGAGGAGAGGTCGACCACGGCCTCCAGGGCGAAGGTGGTCGCCGCGATGAACGCGATCTTGGAGCCGACAGCCTCGTGCAGCGCCACCGGCTTGCCCCACTGCTCCCGGGCCGCCGACCACTCGCGGGCGATCTTCAGGCACCACTTCCCGGAGCCGACGCACATCGCGGGCAGGGACAGCCGGCCGGTGTTGAGCGTGGTCAGGGCGATCTTCAGGCCCTGACCCTCCTCGCCGATGCGGTGGGCGGCGGGGACGCGGACCCGGTGGAAGCGGGTGACGCCGTTCTCCAGTCCGCGCAGGCCCATGAAGGCGTTGCGGTTCTCCACGGTGACGCCCTCGGAGGCCGCCTCGACCACGAACGCGGTGATGCCGCCCCGGTGGCCCTCGGACTTCGGTACGCGTGCCATGACCACGAGGAGGTCGGCGACCACGCCGTTGGTGGTCCACAGCTTCACGCCGTCCAGGACGTACTCGTCGCCCTCGGGGACGGCGGTGGTGGCCAGGCGCGCCGGGTCCGAGCCGACGTCCGGCTCGGTGAGCAGGAAGGCCGAGATGTCGGTGCGGGCGCAGCGCGGCAGGAACGTCTCCTTCTGCTCCCGCGTGCCGAAGATCTTCAGCGGCTGCGGTACGCCGATCGACTGGTGCGCGGAGAGCAGCGCGCCGATCGCCGGGCTGGCGGAGCCGACCAGGGCGAGGGCCTTGTTGTAGTAGACCTGGGTGAGGCCGAGGCCGCCGTACTTGGTGTCGATCTTCATGCCGAAGGCGCCGAGCTCCTTGAGCCCGGTGATCACGTCGTCGGGGATCAGGGCGTCGCGCTCGATCCGGGCGCCGTCGATCTTCGTCTCGCAGAAGTCACGGAGCTTGGCGAGGAACTCCTCGCCGCGCTGGACGTGCTCGTCGGCGGGCAGGGGGTGGGGGTGGATCAGGTCGAGCCGGAAGCGGCCGAGGAACAGTTCCTTGGCGAAGCTGGGCTTGCGCCAGTCCTGTTCCCGGGCGGCCTCCGCCACCTGGCGGGCCTCACGTTCGGTGACGGTGGGTCGGGACGGGGACGGGGGTGACTCGGGTGTTGCGGACATGAGGCTCACCTCGCCGCGAAGGGGACGGTGTCATTACATTACTGACAGGTGCTACCCGATCGTATGTACCCGATTCGTAGCCACCCCGCCACCCTTCGTGCGGCCGTACGGCCGATCCGCCCGTCCTCGGAGGGCGGGCGGGATGAGGGACAATTCCTCCGGCGCCCCCTTCGGTCCGAACCGGCTTCGGAGAAACGGTCCGACCCAGCTCCGGAGAAAGCTGTCGAAGCGCTTCGACAGCCTATGGACACCCGTCATCCTGTGAGGCTACTGTCGGATCACCCTCACCCACCCCCTGTACATCGCGCGCACTGTCGAAGCGCTTCACAAGCTTGGAGACTGGATGGTCACCCTCGCCGAGGTCGCCCAGCACGCCGGAGTCTCCGCGAGCACGGTGAGCTATGTCCTCAGCGGCAAGCGGTCCATCTCCGTGAACACCCGGCAGCGGGTCGAGCGGAGCATCCGCGAACTCGGGTACCACCCGAACGCCGGGGCCCGTGCCCTGGCCAGCAGCAGGTCCAACATCATCGCGCTGATGATCCCGCTGCGCACGGACATGTACGTGCCGGTGATGATGGAGATCGCCATCGCGGTGGCCACCACGGCCCGCACCCACGGGTACGACGTGCTGCTGCTCACCGGTGAGGAGGGCCCGGACGCGGTGCGCCGGGTCGCGGGCAGCGGACTCGCCGACGGCATGATCCTGATGGACGTCGAACTCGACGACGAGCGCCTGCCGCTGCTGCGGGAGACCGACCGGCCGGCGGTGCTGATCGGTCTCCCCGCCGACACCACCGGCCTGACCTGCGTCGACCTCGACTTCAAGGCCACCGGCGCGCTGTGCGTGGAGCATCTCGCCAAGCGGGGGCACCACGACATCGCCGTCATCGGCGAGGCGCCGGCGGTCTACGAACGGCACACCGGCTTCGCCGAGCGCACCCTGGACGGACTGCGCGGCCGGGCGCGGGAACTGGGACTGCGGCTGCTGCACCGGCCCTGTGAGGGCGGGTACGACGCGATGGCCGTGACGCTCGCCCGGATCCTCGACGAACGCCCCGGCACCACGGGCTTCGTCGTGCAGAACGAGGCGGCGGTGGAACCGCTGCTCGCCCTGCTGCGGCAGCAGGGCCGGGCCGTGCCCGAGGACGTCTCGGTGGTCGCGATCTGCCCGGAGCAGGTCGCCGTGCAGGCCTCGGTGCGGCTGACGTCGGTCGCCGTCCCCGCGCAGGAGATGGGCCGGCTCGCCGTGGAACAACTGGTCGCCAAGCTCGACGGGCGGGGCGGCGACGAGGTCGTGCTGATCGCGCCCGAACTGACCGTCCGCGCCAGCTCGGGCCCGGCACCCGCCCAGTGACTCACCCGCCCGCTGTCACTCGCGGCGCCACAGCGCCGGAACGTTGGGCGGCTCCCAGCCGGCCATCGAGGTGTGCGCCTGCAGACAGCGGTACCCGGCGCCCCCGTAGGTGGCCCGGTCGCCCGCCGCGTACGAGCGGCCGGGAGCCCAGCTTCCGCCCGGCGGGTCGGTGGGCGGGTCCGTCGGCGGATCCGTCGGGCCGCCCTCGACGTCGAGCACGAAGTCGAAGGTGGCTTCCTTGCCGCCGCCGACGTTGCGGACGTTCATCAGCAGCGCCGGGTCGTAGATCGTGTCCGTGTTGTTGCGGGGCTCGCCCGGGAAGTAGAGCTGGGTGGTCAGGACGGGCTCGCCGGGCGCCTGGGCCTTGACGTGGATGTGCCGGGTGCGCCCCGGATAGAGACCGGGCACGATCGTCCGCAGGCTGAAGGCGCCGGAGGCGTCGGTGAACTGGTGCCCGCGGAAGGTGTATCCGGCGTTGTCGTAGGCGCCCGCGTTGTCGGCCTGCCAGAAGTCCAGCAGGACCCCGCTCAGCGGGACGCAGTCGCGGCCGAAGACGTAACCGCTGACGGTGAGCGGGGTGCCCGGGGTGCCCGGTGTCACGAGGTTGCTCCGCAGCGGGGAGTTCGGCTTGAAGTAGGGACCCTCCATCTGGGGGATCGTGGGATCGTCGCCGTCGTCGCAGAACGGTGTCGGTGTGAGGTCCCGTCCCTGGGTGCCGGCGTCCCTGGCGAGCGCCACCGTGCCCGTCGCGAGCAACGGGACGGCGGCACCGGCGGCGACGGCCGCCCTGAGCAGGTTCCTGCGGCTGATCGGGCGGTCGGCGCCGGTACCGGGTTCATCGGGGGCGGATGGTGTCATGGCGGATTCCTCGGTCTCCTCGGTGGGGGCGGAAGGACGGGGCGTGCCTGACCCGGAGCGCGCCCGCGAACGCGGGGCGGGCGAACTGTGTCTCGCGGACGCGCTCCACTGTGATCGCCGAAAACGTAGTCGCGCCGGTCACCGCGCCGGAACTCCCGCTCCGGCCCCTGCACGGCGTTATGGCGGCCGGGCGTCGCCCGGAGACACGAGGCCGCCCGCACCGGTGCACCGGTGCGGGCGGCACGAGGACCGTGTGACTAGCCGCCCGACACCGTCAGGTTGTCGGTGCGGAAGTCCAGTCCGCCGGGCGACGAGGTGATCTCGTAGCCGAACTGCACGTCACCGATGGTCTCGTTGCCCATCCAGCCCTTGGTGTCCTTGATCCACTTGAGGATCGGGAGGATGTTCACGGTGCCGGAGTTCGAGTCCGAGGTGCGCAGGAACGAGAAGACCTCGTTGGCGCCGTTGTTCCCCTTGTGGACGTTCCAGGTGTGGCCGCCGAGACTCACGGTGCCCTGCGAGCTGCCCAGCGGGCCCACGGCGCCGTTGTGGTTGACCCAGAGCATGATCTCGTAGTCGTAGTCCGTGTC
Organism: Streptomyces sp. 13-12-16; assembly: GCF_002114215.1. Lineage (GTDB taxonomy): Bacteria > Actinomycetota > Actinomycetes > Streptomycetales > Streptomycetaceae > Streptomyces. The sequence continues at coordinate 5,047 of NZ_NCTE01000731.1, forward strand.
CCAGATGTCGTACGAGGTGTTGTACGCGCCCGAGGACGGGACGGTGACGCTGTAGCTGCTGGTGAGCGAAGTGAGGGAGGTGATCGACTTGTTGATCACCTTCTTGGCGTTCGGGTAGGACTTGATGCCGCCGGTGCCCGGGTGGTCGGCCCACACGCCCCAGTTGGTGCCGGAGTTGGCCCAGACGCACTGGGCGCCGGCGCCGGAACCCCAGATGTTGTTGTAGAGCGTGTAGCCGTTGAGATCGGTGTTGCCCCACTGGTCGCAGGAGCTCCAGACGGCGGCGTGCGCGGGGGCGGAGGCGAGCCCGACCGTCGCGCCGAGCGCGAGGACGGGCGCCAGCAGGACCTTGGTGATCCTGCTCGAGGTGCTTGTTGCCATGGCTTTCCTTCCATGGGTGGGGGGAATCGCGGGGGGATCACCGCGTCTTCGGGGTGAGGACGCGGTCTTCTCCGGCGACGAGGTCGAGCGGTTCGACGCCGGCGGAAGTCCACAGGTCGATGCGGTGGGTACGGGTCGGCCGGACGACGGCGGTGACGGCGTCCGGGGACCAGGTGAGGTCGAGTTCGGCACCGAAGCGGGTGCGGATGCCGCGCAGTTCGCCGCTCGGGTACGCCGGGAGGGGCGCCGGCAGCAGGACCAGCCGGTCGGGGGTGGACTGCACGAGCGCCTCGATCAGCACGGCGGGCAGGGTGTGGGCGGCGTCGGCGTTGTAGACGTGGCGGTGCGGGTAGTGCGCGCTCATCAGGGAGGCGTGGAAGAAGTCGCCGTCGAGAACCTGGCCGAGCGCGTGGGCGACCCGCTCGCCGTCCCGGAGGCGGGCCGCGATCAGCGCGTGGTGCAGATGACCGTGCGCGGAGTCGTTCTCGGCGCCCCGCAGTTCCAGGGCGCGGTGGGCCGCGGCGGCCAGGTCGGGGGTGTCGTAGGGGGTGATCTCGTCCAGTGGCCAGACGCCGTAGAGGTGGCTGAGGTGGCGGTGGTCGTAGGAGTCCTCCAGGCCGGGCCACGCCCATTCGGCGAGCGCTCCGTCGGCGTTGATCCGGTGTGGGGGCAGCCGGTCGGCGAGCGCGCGCCAGCGGTCGGCGTGCTCCGGGTGGTACGCGGCGGCGGTCAGCAGGGCGTGGCGGGCGGCGGAGAGGTCCATGGCCGCGTTGACGGTGCCCCAGCCGGCGTTGGCGGGCCGGTTCTCCGGCGAGTAGGAGGGGACGACGACCAGTTGTCCCTCGCTGTCGGTGCGGGTGAGGAAGTCCTCGTAGAACAGGGCGACTTCGGCGAGCACGGCGGCGGTGTGCGGATCGCGTTCGCCGCGGGTGTCGTCGTGGTCGACGAGGGGCTTGAGCAGCCAGTCGGCGCCGGCGGTCCACAGGTGCAGCGGGTACTCGCGGCTGAAGTGGTACGAGTGCCCCGACTCGCCGTCGCTGTGGGCGGGCGCGACGACGCCCCGGGCGCCGAAGACCGCGCGGGCGTTGTCCCGCCAGTCGGGCAGCTGCCGCCGGATCAGGGCGGCCAGTGCCCCGGTGACCTCGGGGAGGGCCGCCGCGGCGGCGGAGGCGGTCTGGAGGTTGAGGTTGGCGTCGTTGGTGAAGGCGCCGGACCAGGCGGTGTCCCAGTCGCCGGTCCACAGTCCGGTGAGGCGGGGCGGGAACAGGCCGCTGGAGGACAGCAGGTGGTAGCGGCCGGCCGCGAAGAGCCGTTCGAGCAGGGCGGCGCCGCGCGGCCGGGTGAGCAACTCGGAGCCCGGCAGGGAGCGTTCGTCCGGGTCGGCGGCCAGGTCCAGGGTGACGCGTTCGTAGGCGGTGCGGTGCAGGGGGAGGTGGCGGGCGAGGAGGTCGTCGTACGGGGTCCCGGGGACGTCGTCGAGCAGATCGCGCAGGGCGCGGCCCTCGGCGACCACGTCGAGTTCCCCGGTGTGCCGCCGCACCCGGGTGAGCAGCAGTACCGACCGCGCGCCCTCGATGCGCAGGCCCGGCGGGGCGAGCGCCGTCCGGCCGCCGGTGACGGCGACCAGGGTGACGCCGGTGCAGGCGAGGTCGCTGCCCGGGTAGCGGGCGCGCAGGCTGAGCAGGGCGCCCTCGGGGGTGAGGACGGCGCCGTGGCCGACGCCCAGGCCGGTGGGGGCGTTCGGGAGCCGGTGGTCCAGACAGACGTCGAGGGTGAGTCCGGGGCCGGTGACGTGCTGGACGATCACGTCGTCGGCGCGGGAGACGAAGACCCGGCTGGTCCGGCCGGCGCGGGTCGCCTCGGCGACGCCGGTGGCGAAGTCGACCGTACGGCGGTATCCGTCCTGGTCCTGGTGGCCGTCCGGGCGGCGCAGGCGGACCTGGAAGGCGGGGTGGAAGGGCTGCACCCATTGGAGCGACCGGCCGTCGGTGAAGCCCTCGGCGGCGGTCGGGTCGCCGGCGAGCAGCCGGTCCTGGAGGCCGGACAGTCCGTCGGCGAGCCGGGGCGGCAGCCGGTTCCGGTCGGCGTCCTCGCCCGGACGGACGAGGGTGTGATGGGTGACGACGGTCCGGTCGTCGTCCGGATCGCCGAACACGAGGGCGCCGTGGTGGCCGTTGCCGCTCAGGAAGGCGTCCTCCCAGCGGGCGGCCGGGCGCGGCTCCCAGGTTCCGTGGACGGGCGTGGCGCTCATGGCTTCAGCACCGCCACGCCGTAGCGGCCGAGGGTGATCCGGTCGGTCACGGTGTTCTCCGTCAGCAGGTCGTGGTGGGTTCCCGGGACGTCCACGGTGACCGGCTCGCGGTCGTGGTTGAGCAGGAACAGCAGCTCACCGCGGCGGACCGCCTCGACTCCGTCCGGGAGCCCGTCGAGCACCGGCCGGACGCCCGCGCCGGTGGCGACGCGGGTCAGCAGCGCCCGCAGCTCCTCCGGTCCGGGGAGCGTCGAGACGTACCAGGCGCGGCCCTTGCGCAGCACGGCGGGCAGTCCGTCGAGTTCTCCGCCCTTGTAGCGGACGGTCTCGTCGGCGGTGCCGTCGGGCTCCAGTTCCTCGGACCACAGGGTGCCGCGCAGGCCGCCCTCGCAGTCGGCGGTCTCCCCCGCGTCCAGTGGCCACCACTCGTGCAGGGTGCGGATGCCGAACAGCTCGCGCAGCCGGGCGTCCATGGCACCGGGCCGGACCCGGTCGTCCTGGTCGGCGACGCCGGTCAGGAAGCCGCAGACGAGGGTGCCGCCGCCGCGTACGTAGGCGAGCAGGTTGTCGACGGCCGTGTCGGTGAGGAGGTAGAGCTGCGGGACGACGACGAGCCGGTAGCCGGTCAGGTCGTGTTCGGGGTGGGCGAAGTCGGTGGTCAGGTGGGCCCCCCAGAGGGCGCGGTGCCAGGCGCTCAGGACCTGCGGGTAGTCGACCTCGTGGGAGGGCCGGGCCTCCTGGTCCCCGGCCCACCAGGAGTGCCAGTCGTGCAGCACGGCGACGTCGGCGGTGATCCCGCCGCCGGCGGTGTGCGGGGCGATCCGGGCGAGGTCCGCGCCGAGCTGCTTGACCTCCTGGTACGTACGTCCCCGCTCGCCCGCGTGGCCGACCATTCCGGAGTGGAACTTCTCGGCGCCCTGCCGGGACTGGCGCCACTGGAAGTAGCAGACGGCGTCGGCGCCGCGCGCCACGGCCTGGAGGGACCACAGCCGGTTGAGGCCGCGCGGCCTGGGGTGGTTCACCCGGCGCCAGTTGACCGGTCCGGCCGCCTGCTCCATCAGCATCCAGGGCCCGCGGGCCTGGGAGCGGGTCATGTCCTGGACCAGGGCGCCGCTCTGGGCGCCGAGGGGGTCGCGCGGGTCGGGGTAGAGGTCGACGGAGACGACGTCCTCCTCCTCGGCCCAGCGCCAGGCGTCCTGGCCGGCCCACAGCGGCATGAAGTTGGTGGTGACCGGGAGGTGCGGGGTGTGCCGGCGGACGATGTCGCGTTCGGCGGTGTAACACTCCAGGAGCATGTCGGACGTGAAGCGCTTGAAGTCCAGCACCTGGGTGGGGTTCTTCAGGTAGTGCGCGTGGCGGGGCGGCAGCACCTCGGCCCAGTCGCCGTAGCCCTGGCTCCAGAAGGCGGTGCCCCAGGCGGTGTTGAGGGCGTCGAGGGAGCCGTAGCGGTGACGCAGCCAGACCCGGAAGCGGGCGGCGGCCTCGTCGCCCCAGTCGTAGGTGCAGTACTCGTTGTTGACGTGCCACAGGGTGAGGGCGGGGTGGGTGCCGTAGCGGGCGGCCAGGTCCTCGGTGATGGCGGCGGCGTACCGGCGGTAGGTGGCGCTGGAGTGCGAGAAGTGCTGGCGTCCGCCCCACCACTCGGTCCGGCCCTCCGCGTCACGGGGCAGGGTGTCCGGGTGGAGGTGCCCCATCCAGGGCGGCGGGGAGGCGGTCGGGGTGGCGAGGACGACACCGACGCCGTTGTCGTGCATCAGGTCCATCAGCCGGTCCAGCCAGTCGAAGTCCCGCTCTCCGGGGCGGGGTTCGAGCTTCGACCAGGAGAAGACGCCGAGGGTGACGGAGTTGACGCCGGCCTCCTTCATGAGGCGGACGTCCTCGTGCCAGACCTCCTCGGGCCACTGCTCGGGGTTGTAGTCGCCGCCGTAGAGGAGGCGGCCGCGGGTGGCGTCGCTCAGGTTCGGCATCAGACGGGCTCCCCGTACTGGATGCCGCGTCCGTTGGTGGCGAGGTAGACCCGGCCGTACGCGCGCGGGTCGCCGGTGATCGTCTCGCCGGTCCAGCCCCACTGGTGGTCGTCGTCGTTGATCCGCACCCAGGTCCTCGCCCCGTCGTCGGAGCGGTACACGGCGGTGATCTCCTCGGTGGAGCCGACCTGGTAGATCGCCGGGTAGCCGGCGCCGTCGGCGGCCTTGCCGAAGCCGAGGGTGTAGGAGGCCCGGCAGCTGTCGACCTTGGTGAAGGTCGCGCCGCCGTCGGTGGACCGGTACAGCCCGTTCCCCTTGGTGCTCAGCCACAGGTCACCGGTGCGGCCGGGCGCCGCGACCAGCTTGAACTGGCTGTCGCCGGACGGCAGTCCGTCCGCCTGCGCGGTGAAGGTACGCCCGCCGTCGGTGCTGGCGAAGAGCGTGCCCGTGTCGGTGTCGTACGCGTAGAAGCGCGTCGGGTCGACGGGGTCGGCGACCGGGACGGCGCCCTTGGGGAAGGTGGGGACCTCGGTCCAGGTGGCGCCGTTGTCCGCGGAGCGGTGGGCCGGGTGCTTGGTGCCGTCCCAGTGCACGAAGGACCACAGCAGCACGCCGCCGTCGGCGTCGCTGGCGATCGGCCCCGGTGCGTCCTTGGCGATCGCGGGCTGGGCCGCGAAGGGCGCCCAGGTCCGCCCGCCGTCCTCGGAGTACGCTCCGTTGCCGTGGTCGCCCCAGCCGGTCCGCACGACGTACCGCGGTCTGCGCGCCGCCTGCGCCAGACCGGTCGCCGTCCCGAACACGGGGTTCGTCGCCATGCCGCCCGCCGGGGAGGCGGTGAGTCTCTCGTGGTACATCACGCCGATGTCCCCGAGGCCGCTGATCAGGTGCGCCTTCCCGGCCGGGGGCGAGATCAGCTGGCGGACGGACGTCTCCTCCAGGCCGCGGATCTGCGGGGCCCAGTGCTTCAGGTCGCGGGTGGCGTAGAGGGTGGCGCCCGTGCCGTACACGACGTGCCGCGCATCGTACGGGTCGAGGGCGAGCGCCTGGATCCACCAGCCGAACTTGGGTTCGTCCTCGCCCCACTTCAGGTAGGGCGTCTCGGACACGTCGAGGACGGCGGTGTCCTTCAGCGAGCGCCAGCTGCGGCCGCCGTCGGTGGACCGGTACAGGGTGTCGACCGCCGCCCAGCGGTTGTTGGTGGAGACGACGACGGTGCCGGGGCGGCGGGCGTCGACCGCGACCCCGCCGTAGCCGAAGGTGTCGGCGGAGCCTCCCCCACTGGTGGTCCCGCCGGGCTTCACCGGGGTGACCTCGGTCCACTCGCCACCGGTGGTGCGCAGCTTGTGCACGCTGCCGTCGGACTGGCCGTTGGGACCGGGCGCGTCGGCGTACGTCACGTACAGCTCGCGGGTGTGCCGGTCGTACGCGGCCCGGATCGGTACGCGGGCGGCGGTGCCGGACGGCTGCCCGGGGACCGCCTCCCAGGTGGTGCCGTCGGCCGTGCGGAACAGGTTCGCACCGCCGCCGTCGCCCCAGCCGGCGTAGACGGTGCGTCCGGCGGCGACGAGGAGGGTGACGCCCTGGCCGGTGGCGGACGGGGCGGCCGGGAATCCGCCCACCGGCGTCCAGGTGGCGCCCCGGTCGGTGGACCTGAGCAGCCCGTCGTGCCGGGTGCCGAGCCACAGGGTGTCGCTGTCGCGCGGGTCCACGAGCAGCCGCTCCCCCGCGCCCCGGCCGTCCTCGTTGGCGCCGAGCTTCACGGTGAGGTCGGTGCGCCGCCAGGTGGCGCCGCGGTCGTCCGAGCGCAGGACGGCACCGTTGCTCCCCCACGACTGGGCGTAGGTGCCGCAGGCGAGGTACAGCCGGTCCGGGTGGGCGGGGTCGACCGCCATCGCCTCGACGCCGAGCAGGTTCCAGTCGTCCCACCCGATGTGGTCGAGGAGCGGGATCCAGCGGTCACGCCGGTCGTCCCAGCGGTAGGCGCCCCCGATGTCGGTCCGGGCGTAGGCGAGCCCGCGCACCCGGGGATGGAACAGCACACCGGTGATGAACCCGGTCCCGCCGATGACGACGTTGCGCCAGCGGTAGGCGGGGGCCCCGGCGGCCGACGCCTGGCCGGCGAGGGCGGGAGCACCGGCGACGGCGGCGACGGCCGCCGCTCCGGCGAGAACGGCACGCCGGCTCAAGGAAGACGCGAACATGACAGAACCTCGCCTATGAGGGGGTGAGTGGGGAAACCTGAAGGGGCGCGGGGCCGTGTCCGATGTGCGGCTCCGCCGCGTGGGCGCGACCAGCCACGACGAACCCGCGGCCCGTTGACCGCGCAGCCCCGCAACCAAGGGCGTCAGCCCTTGACGGCCCCCGTGAGCATGCCCTTCTTGAAGTGCTTCTGGACGAACGGCGACAACACGGCCACCGGCAGCAACGCCATCACCATGACGGCCATCTGCACGGCGAGACCGGACAGCTCACCGGTCTTGATCGCCTGGCCGAGCCCGACCGGCGCCTCCTGCTTCTGTACGAGCTGGATCATGACGTTCTGCAGGGGCAGCATGTCCTGGTCGTTGAGGTACAGGGAGGCGTTGAACCAGGCGCTCCAGTACCCGACGGCGTAGAACAGCGTGATCACCGCGACGACCGCGCGGGAGAGCGGCAGCACGATCTGCCACAGGATGCGCAGGTCCCCGGCGCCGTCGATGCGGGCGCTGTCGATCAGCTCCTGCGAGATGCCCATGAAGAAGCCGCGCAGCACCAGGATGTTGAAGACGCTGATCGCGCTGGGCAGGATCAGCGCGAGGTAGCTGTCCGTCAGGCCCAGGGACTGCACCAGCAGGTAGGTGGGGATGAGGCCGGCGCTGAAGAACATCGTGGCCAGCAGCACCATGAGGATCCAGCGGTGGCCGACGGAGCCGCTGCGGGACAGTCCGTAGGCGCACAGCACGGACACCGCCATCGAGAAGAGGGTGCCGACGAGGGTGACGCCGATGCTGACGAGCGTGGCGCGGGTGACCTGGCCGCCGCTGAGCAGTTCCTGGTAGGCGACGAAGGTGATGTCCTTCGGGATCATCACCAGGCCGCCGGCCTCGTCGATGGTCTTCCGTGAGGACAGGCTGGTGACGACGACGATCCACAGCGGGAACAGGATGGCCAGGCAGGCGAGGAGCAGGACCAGCCCCTTGCCGGCGAGTCCGGCCCGGCTGGGCGCCTCCTCCCACACCGGCCGGGGCGGGGCCGCCCACCGGCCGGGCGTGCGTGCGGGTTTGTCGATGACGGCGGTCACTTCTTGTACACCCCCTGCTCGCCCATGAGGTGGGCCACCTTGTTCGCTATCAGGACCAGGCCGAGACTGATGACGCCCTTGACGAGCCCCGCGGCGGCCGCGTAGCCGAAGTCCTGGTTGCGCACACCGTTCCACCACACGAAGGTGTCGAGGACCTCCGAGGCTCCCGGTCCGACGGCGTCACGTTGCAGCAGGATCTGTTCGAAGCCGACCGTCAGGGCGTCGCCGACGCGCAGCACCAGCAGCAGGGCGATCACCGGGCGCAGCGCGGGCAGTGTGACGTGCCACATGCGGCGCCAGCGGTTGGCGCCGTCCATCGCCGCCGCCTCGTACAGGTCGGGGCTGACCGAGGCCAGCGCGGCGAGGAAGACGATGATCCCCCAGCCGGCGTCCTTCCACACGCTCTGCGCGGTGATGAGGAACTTGAAGGTCTCCGGGTCGGTCATCAGGCTGAGCCCGTCGTACCCGTGGTCGCGCAGCACCTGGGAGAGCAGCCCGGCGCCGCCGAACAACTGCTGGAAGACGGCGACGACCAGCACCCACGAGAAGAAGTGCGGCAGGTAGAGGATGGCCTGCGAGATCGCCCGCACCCTCGGCCTGACCACGCTGTTGATGAGCAGCGCGAGCAGGATGGGGATCGGGAAGTACAGCACGAGCTGGAGGAAGAACAGCACCAGCGTGTTCCGGACCGCGTTCCAGAAGGCGGAGTCCTCGAAGATCCGCTGGAAGTTCTCCAGGCCCACCCAGGGGCTGTGCAGGATGGAGACGACCCCGTTGTCACTGATGTAGGGGTCGTACTCCTGGAACGCGACGACGTTGCCGAGGATCGGCACGTAGTTGAAGAGCAGTACCAGCAGGACGGCCGGCAGTGTCATCAGCACCAGGACGCGGTCGCGTCTGAACCTCAGCCGGAGGCTGAGCTTCCCGGCGGGTGGCTTCTTCGTGGCCCCGGTGGCGCCGCCGTGCGCCGCCGGGGGGTTCTCCTTCGCTTCGGCCTCGGTGTCGGTCCGAGGCACCGTGCTGTGGGACACGGCGGTTCTCCTTGCCTCGGTACTCGGTCAGCCGGCCGCCGAGCCGTTCTCGTCGAGGATCTTCTTGTACCAGTCGCGGAGTTCGTCGCCGCCCTTGCTCTTCCAGTCGGAGACGGCCTGCTGCACGTCGCTGATCTTCTTGCGGCCGCGGATGACGTCGTCCTCCAGCTGCTCGAAGTCGTTGGAGAGGTTGGTCCAGCGGGAGGGCTCGGTGATCTGCATGCCGTAGAAGGACGACTTCCTGGTGAAGGCGCCCATCCGCTGCTGCCACTCCACCTGTCCCTTGGCGACCTCGGGGAAGTCGGGGTGGGCGATGGTGGCGGCGGGGCTCGCGACCATCACGTAGGCGTTCATCACGTCGATGTTGCCCTGGTCGGTCTTGGTGGGCACACCGTCCTTGACGGTGTAGTGGGTGCCCTCCACGCCGTAGTTGGTGGCCATGTACTCCTTGGTGCCGTACGGCGCGGCGGTGACGTTGGCGACGGCCAGCACGTCACGGATCACGGCCTCGGATGCCTTCTTGTTGACGAAGGCGAAGATGCCGGCCGGGTTCTGCGCCCACAGCGTGGGGTCGCCGCCGTCATGGCCGAAGAGGTCCATGCCCCAGATCTTGAAGTCGGGGTTCTGGGTGGCCTGTTCGGCGGTGCGGCTCCACCACTGCGACATGTCCTGGTTGTAGATGAGGAACTCGCCGGCGGCGAACTTGGGCCCGGGGTCGCTGGCGTTGCTCTTGCCCAGCTCGGCGTCGGGGTGCACGACGCCGGCGGCGAACAGCTTGCGCGTCCACTCCAGGGCCTCGAGGTACTCCTCGGTCTCGATGCGGTAGACCAGCTTGCCGTCGGTCTCGTTCCAGCCGAGCGACTTCTCGTTGCCGGAGAGCACGCCGAAGGCGTTGAAGGCCGTCCACTTCATGTCCAGGCAGGCCCAGCGCTTGGCCTTGGCGTTGGTGGCGTCCTTGGCCAGCTCCATGAACTCGTCGCACGAGCGGGGGACCTCGTAGCCCTCCTTCTCGAAGATGTCCTGGCGGTAGAGCGGCACGATGCCGGTGACGTACGAGGACGGCATGGGCAGGCCGCGCAGCTTGCCGCCGAAGATGGACCGCTGCCAGGCGTCGGTGGGGATCGCCGCGAGGTTCGGGTAGTCCTTGACGGCGTCGCCGGACAGGTACGGGCCGAGGTCGGCGAACTTGCCGATGATGGCGCTGGGGATCTTGCCCGTCATGTTCCAGCCGGGCACGACCACCACGTCGGGCACCTCGCTGGAGGCGAGGACCGCGCCGAGCTTCTGGTCGTAGGTGTTGCCGTCCTGGTTCTGCCAGACCACGTCGACGCCGATGAGGTCGTTCATCGACGTGTAGTACGCGTTGCCGTCCTTGGGCGGGGAGCCCCAGAACGGCGACATGATGGTGACCTTGCCGCCCTTGCCGAGCTTCTTCGGCACCGACGTCTTCAGGCCCGCCAGGTCGAGCTTGCTGGTGAAGCCGACCGCGGAACCGTTCTTGCTGGGGATGTCGGGCGTGACCACATTGCTCGCCACGTACGCCGGGAGGATCTTCTTGGCGTCCTTGCTCGACGTGGTGCCGTCCCGCGAACCTCCGTCGGACCCGCCGCACGCGGCGAGCAGCGGCATTCCTCCCGCCACCGCTGCGGTGGCGACCGCCGTGGAGGCGAGGAAGCTTCTCCGGCTCGGTCCGGAGGAGCTGGGGGCGGCGTTCGGCGTCATTGCGTCAACCCTTCATGGCGCACCAGGACACCCGGCGGTGGCCGTCGGCTGCGGTGTCTTCAGTGGAACTGGCTGAGCCGAAGCGGTCGTTCGGCGGAAGGTGCGCCGGAAAGGCGGCCTCGCAGTCGAAGCGCTTCGATGTTGCTGCGAGGTTAAGTGAACACCCAGGGGCACACAAGGGTCGCATCGAAGATTCCTCGGATGTATGCGCGATTGCGATGCAGGCACACTGCCCATGGATCATGCACGAGGCGTTCGATCCACATCCTCGGATCACTTGACACCCACCCCCACCCCGAATGAGCATCGAAGCGCTTCGAAAGCGCCTCGTCGCTCCATCCCGAGGGGAACTCACGTGACCGCACAAACGCCGCCTACGCCGCCTTTCCGCGATACGACTCTGTCGTTCGCGAAGCGCATCGACGACCTCCTGTCGCGGCTCACCCTCGACGAGAAGATCGGATTTCTGCACCAGTTCGCGCCGGCCGTCGAGCGCTTGGACGTCGCCGCCTTCCGCACCGGCCAGGAGGCCCTGCACGGTGTCGCCTGGATGGGCCCGGCGACCGTGTTCCCCCAGGCCGTCGGCCTCGGCGCCACCTGGAACCAGGAACTGGTGCGCCGGGTGGGCGAGGCGGTGTCCCGCGAGACCCGCGCGATGCGCACCCGCGACGAGCGCATCGGCCTCAACGTCTGGGCTCCGACCGTCAACCTGCTGCGCCACCCGTTGTGGGGCCGCAACGAGGAGGGCTACTCGGAGGACCCGAAGCTCACCTCGGCGATCGCCACCGCCTACACCCACGGCCTGCGCGGCGACCACCCGGTCTACTGGCGCACGGCCCCCGTCCTGAAGCACTGGCTGGCGCACAACAACGAGACGGAGCGCGACACCACGTCCAGCTCCGTCCGCCCGCGCGTGCTGCACGAGTACGACCTGCGCGCCTTCCGCGACGCCGTCGAGGCGGGCGCGGTGGCGGGCGTGATGCCGGCGTACAACCTGGTCAACGGCCGCCCGAACCACGTCTCGCCGTATCTGCGCGAGCAGTTGCGCGCCTGGACCGAGGAGGACCTGCTGGTCTGCTCGGACGCCGGTGCGCCGTCCAACCTGGTCGACTCCGAGCACTACTTCGACACCCACGAGGAGGCCACCGCGGCGGCCCTGCGGGCCGGGGTCGACAGCTTCACCGACCACGGCACCGACGGCTCGAAGATCGTCGGACGTGTCCGGGGCGCGCTGGAGCGGGGCCTGCTGACGGAGGCCGACATCGACACGGCCGTACGCCGCCAGCTCTCGGTGCGGTTCCGGCTCGGCGAGTTCAACCCGGGCGCGGACCCGTACGCCGGGGAGCAGCCCTTCGACACCCCGGAGCACCGGGCGCTCGCCCGGGAGGCCGCCGAGCAGGCGATCGTCCTGCTGAAGAACGACGGCCCGCTGCCGCTCGCCCCGGACACCCGGATCGCGGTCGTCGGGCTGCTCGCCGACGAGTGCAAGCTCGACTGGTACAGCGGCAGCCTCATCCACCGCTCCACCCCGCTGGAGGGCCTCTACGAGCGCTTCGGCGCCGAGCGCGTGGAGTTCGCCGAGGGCGTGGACCGGGTGCTGCTGAAGACCTCCGCCGGTACGTTCCTGCACGTCCCGCCGGCCCCCGAGGCGCCCGAGACGGCGCGCGGCGCCGAGGGTGCCCTCGACCCGGCGCTGCTCGCGGGCCGCACCGACCTG
>NZ_NCTE01000731.1:17492-22259 GCF_002114215.1 Streptomyces sp. 13-12-16
GCTGCTCGCGGGCCGCACCGACCTGCCGCCGCTCGTCGCTCAGGCGGACGGCACCGAGCTCGCCCTGGCCGACTGGGGCGAGGGCGTGCTCACCCTGCGGGCGCCCGACGGCCGCTACCTCTCGGTCGCCGAGGACGGGTACGTGCGCGCCTCCGCCGACCAGCCGGGCGGCTGGGTCGTGCAGGAGACGTTCCGGCTGGAACCGCACGGGGACGGGCACCTCCTCAGGCATGTGGGGACAGGACGCCACGTGCAGGTCGCCGCCGACGGCGTGAAGGTTGCCGAGGAGGATCCCGAGGTCTTCGAGCTGGTCGTCGTCGAGCGCGGGCAGGACGCGGTCACGCGCGTCGCGGCCGGCGCCGACGTGGTCGTGGTGGTCGCCGGCAACGATCCGCACATCAACGGGCGCGAGACCGAGGACCGTACGACGCTGCGGCTGCCCGCCCAGCAGGAGCGGCTGCTGCGCGCGGCCCGCGCCGCCAACCCGAACACGGTGCTGGTGCTGACCTCCGCCTACCCGTACGCGGTGGACGCGACGGACCTCCCGGCGCTGCTGTGGACCGCGCACGGCGGTCAGGCCGCGGGCACCGCGCTGGCCCGGGTGCTCGCCGGTGACGTCTCCCCCGCCGGCCGGCTGCCGCAGACCTGGTACGCCGACGACGCCGACCTGCCGGACCTCCTCGACTACGACGTGATCGGCGGCCGGCAGACCTACCTGTACTTCGAGGGCACGCCGCTGTTCCCCTTCGGGCACGGCCTGTCGTACGCGAACTTCTCCTACGGGGAACCGACGGCGGACGTCGACGGGTCGGCGGTGCGGGTCTCCTTCGCCGTCACCAACACAGGTGACGTCACCGCCGACGAGGTGCCCCAGCTCTACACGCGGGCCGTGGACCCGTCGGTGCCGCGTCCGCGCCGTGAGCTGCTGGCGCACCGGAGGGTGACGCTGGCGCCCGGGGAGACGGCCGAGCTGTCCTTCGTGCTGCCGCTGTCCGCCTTCGCGTTCTGGGACGTGGCGGCGGGCCGGTGGCGGGTGGAGCCGGGGGCGTACGAGCTGCTGGCCGGGGCGTCCAGCGAGGACGTGCGGGCACGGGCCACGGTCACCCTGGACGGCGAGCCGGCCGTCCCTCGCCCCGTCGTCGAACGCGGGCTGGACGCCGTCGACTTCGACGAGCAGAGCGGTGTCGAGATCGTCGACCGCGCGAAGGCGGCGGGCGACTCGGTCACCGCCGTGGCCGGGAAGGACGGCGAACTCCTCTTCCGGAGCTGCGACTTCGGCGCCGGGGTGACGGAGGTGACCGTGGAGGTGTCCGGCGAGGGCACGGCCGAGGTCTCGCTCGACGGCGGGCCGGTGCTCGCCGAAGTGTCGCTGCGGGCGCCCACGTCCGGCCCGTACGACTACACCACGCTCCGCGCGTCCTTCGCCGTCGTCGACGGCGTGCACGACGTGCGGCTCCGGCTGCGCGGCCCGTTGCGGGTCGCGCGGGTCGGCTTCTCCGGTTGAGGGTCCGGACGCGGCCGACACCAAGAAGGGGCCCGGCACCGAAGGCATCGGTGCCGGGCCCCGGTGCTTCGTTCCCGTAGGGCCGCTCCGAGGGCTGCTTCCGGGGGCTGCTTCCGGGAGCACGGCCCCGAGCCGGGAATCGCCCCTTGGGGGCGGGGGGAAGTCAATATGATGCCGGGGTCAGTTTTAACGGAGGGGAGACCTTTTTCATGTCCGGCAGCAACCCCGCACCCGGTGGGTTCGGGCCGCCGTCACAGCCCCCGCAGCAGCCGGGCCCCGGCTACGGCTATCCGCAGTCCGGCCCGTCCTACGGCTACCCCTCGGGTCCCGCTCCGCACGGCATGCCCCCCGCGCCCTACCCGCAGGCACCCGGCTACATGATGCCCGTGCAGCCGAGCAACGGCATGGGGACCACCGGGCTGGTGCTGGGCATCATCGGCCTGGTCTGCAGCCTCACCTTCTTCCTGTGGTTCTTCGGCGTGATCCTGGGCATCCTGGCGATCATCTTCGGCGCCGTCGGCCGGGGGAAGGCCAACCGCGGCGAGGCCACCAACAAGGGCTCGGCGACCGCCGGGCTCATCTGCGGCATCGTGGCCACGGTGATCCTGCCGCTGCTCGGCATCCTGCTGTTCGCCGGCGTCATGGGAGGCATCGGCGCCGCGTCCTGAACGCCCGTCCTGACGGAGGGCCGGTCCGCACCGGACCGGCCCTCCGTCACGCGCGAGGCCCCCGCTCAGCCGGCGCGCAGCCGTCGCCGGGCCTCCATCAACGCGAACCCCAGCAGATTCGGCCCCCGCCAACGCTCCGGGTCGCCCGCCCCCTCGTCGCCGGCCGCGAGGCCGATGCCCCACACCCGGTCCACCGGGCTCGCCTCGACCAGGACGCGCTCGCCCGTGCCCAGCAGGAAACCCCGCAGGTCCGCGTGGGCCGCGAACTTGTGCACGCTGCCCTCGACGACGATGCCGAACCGCTCCCGGCGCCATGTCTCCTCGTCGAAGCCCCGCACCAGCCGTCCGGCCTTCTTCGCCTGCGAGGGATGCCCCGCGGCCAGCACCCGCCGCTCCCCCTCCGGGTCCCCGAACAGCCGGGCCTTGGCCGCCATCATCCAGTGCTCGGCGGTCGCGTACTCCACCCCGTCCACCGTGAACGGCGACGGCCACCACTGGCTCAGACAGCTCGTCCCGATCCGGCCGTCGGGCAGTGGCCGGTGCCCCCAGAAGTGCAGGTACTTGACCCTCGTCCCGGCGCGGACCGCCTCGATCAGCTTCTCCCGTGAGTCCATCACCCCCCGTGCTCCTCTCCCTGCGGTGTGATTCGCCCCGCCGCCCCTTCCCGTACCGGAACCGGGGCGCTGCCCCCGGGAACGGGGAGGGACCGCTTCCAGTCCGTCCGGCGCGAGTCTGACAGCAACCACTGACACTCCGTCCTGTCTTTTCCGTGGCGACTCGACACCTGGTCGACAGATTCCGTCGCGTAACCAAAAGGCAACAACGGAATCCCTTGTTGGAGCCCACTCGTTCTGTCAGGATCGGCACTCAAATCGAGCTGGAGCCACGCCGCCCCCCTCGGGGACACGGAGGAGAGCGACATGCACAACCCGGGCAGCACCACCCCGGAACGGTTTCCCGCCCAGGACCGGTTCGCGGACGGCGCGCAGTTCATCGCGGGCCGCCCGGCGAAGGGCACCTCGGGCCGCACCCACACGGTCGTCGACCCGGCCACCGGCGCGGAGGTGTACACCTACGAACTCGCCGGCCCCGACGACGTCGACGCGGCCGTCGACGCCGCGCGGGAGGCGTTCCCGGGCTGGGCCGGCGCCACTCCCGGTGAGCGCTCGGACGCCCTGCACCGGTTCGCCGCCGTCGTCGCCGACCGCGCGGAGGAGTTCGCCCGCGCGGAGTCACTGCAGTGCGGCAAGCCCCTGAAGCTGAGCCGCGAGTTCGACGTACCGGGCACGATCGACAACATCACCTTCTTCGCCGGGGCCGCCCGCCACCTGACGGGCCAGTCGGCCGGCGAGTACTCCGGCGACCACACCTCCTACGTCCGCCGCGAGCCGATCGGTGTCGTGGGCTCCATCGCCCCCTGGAACTATCCGCTCCAGATGGCCGCCTGGAAGATCCTCCCGGCGATCGCCGCGGGCAACACCGTCGTCCTCAAGCCCGCCGAGCTCACCCCGCTGACCTCGCTCCTGTTCGCCCGGGCCGCCACCGACGCCGGAATCCCGGACGGTGTGGTCAACATCGTCACCGGCACCGGCAAGGAGGCGGGCGAGCACCTGGTCGGCCACCCCGACGTGGCCATGACCTCCTTCACCGGCTCCACCGCCGTCGGCAAGCGGGTCGCCGAGATCGCCACCGCCACCGTCAAGCGCCTCCACCTGGAACTGGGCGGCAAGGCCCCCTTCGTCGTCTTCGACGACGCCGACCTCGACGCCGCCGTCAACGGCGCGGTCGCGGGTGCGCTGATCAACACCGGCCAGGACTGCACGGCCGCCACGCGCGCGTACGTGCAGCGCCCCCTGTACGACGCGTTCGTCGAGCGCACCGCCGCCCTGATGGAGACCGTCCGGCTCGGCGACCCGTTCGCCCCCGGCACCGACCTCGGCCCGATGGTCTCGCACGCCCAGCGCGACCGGGTGGCCGGCTTCGTCGACCGGGCGCGCGCCTACGCGCGCGTGGTGACCGGCGGCGAGGCACCCCTGGGCGAGCTGGCGGACGGCGCGTACTATCGCCCCACCCTCATCGCCGGCGCACCGCAGGACAGCGAGGTCGTGCAGTCCGAGATCTTCGGTCCGGTGCTGGTCGTCCTGCCCTTCGACACCGACGACGAGGGCATCGCGCTGGCCAACGACACCCCGTACGGACTCGCCGCCTCCGCCTGGAGCCGGGACGTGTACCGCACGGGCCGCGCCACCCGCGAGATCAAGGCCGGGTGCGTGTGGATCAACGACCACATCCCGATCATCAGCGAGATGCCGCACGGCGGATCCAAGGCGTCCGGCTTCGGCAAGGACATGTCCGCCTATTCGTTCGAGGAGTACACGCAGGTCAAGCACGTCATGTTCGACAACACCGCGGTGGTCCGCAAGGACTGGCACCGCACCATCTTCGGGGACCGATAGCAGCCAGGCCGCCCGACCCGCGGCCACCCTCCCGAAAGGGCACCACGCGCATGGAGCAGTACGAGCCCGACCGCCTCTCACCGGCCCAGGTGGCCGCCATGCGGCGCAGCCTCCGCACCGGCAGGGCGGCCCTGTCCCG
>NZ_NCTE01000732.1:0-3177 GCF_002114215.1 Streptomyces sp. 13-12-16
GCCCGACCCGCCGGGGCGGGGCCCCGGCCGTGCGTGTGACCCGACACAATGGGGTCCATGACCGACGCTCCAGCTCCCCTCGCCGACCCGCACCTCGTCTACGACCCCGTGGCGGGAGACGGACCGAAGGACGTGGTGATCCTCGGCTCCACCGGGTCGATCGGCACCCAGGCCATCGACCTCGTGCTGCGCAACCCCGGCCGCTTCCGGGTCACCGCCCTGTCCGCCCACGGCGGCCGGGTCGCCCTCCTCGCCGAGCAGGCCCACCGGCTGCGGGTGCGTACCGTCGGTGTCGCCCGCGAGGACGTCGTACCGGCGCTGCGCGAGGCGCTGTCCGAGCGGTACGGGGCGGGGGAGCCGCTGCCCGAGATCCTGGCCGGGAAGGACGCGGCCACGCAGCTCGCCGCCTCCGACTGCCACACCGTCCTCAACGGCATCACCGGCTCCATCGGTCTCGCCCCGACCCTCGCCGCCCTGGAGGCGGGCCGCACCCTCGCGCTCGCCAACAAGGAGTCGCTCATCGTCGGCGGCCCCCTGGTCAAGGCCCTCGCCAAGCCCGGTCAGATCATCCCGGTCGACTCCGAGCACGCCGCCCTCTTCCAGGCGCTGGCCGCCGGCACCCGCGCGGACGTCCGCAGGCTCGTCGTCACCGCCTCCGGCGGCCCCTTCCGCGGCCGCACCAAGGAGCAGTTGGCCGACGTCACCGTCGAGGACGCCCTCGCGCACCCCACCTGGGCCATGGGCCCGGTCATCACGATCAACTCCGCGACCCTCGTCAACAAGGGCCTGGAGGTCATCGAGGCGCACCTGCTGTACGACATTCCCTTCGACCGCATTGAGGTCGTCGTGCACCCGCAGTCGTATGTCCACTCGATGGTTGAGTTCACGGACGGATCGACACTGGCCCAGGCGACGCCCCCCGACATGGGCGGACCGATCGCCATCGGCCTCGGCTGGCCCGAACGGGTCCCCGACGCCGCCCCGGTCTTCGACTGGAGCAAGGCGTCCACCTGGGAGTTCTTCCCCCTCGACAACGAGGCGTTCCCCTCGGTGAACCTCGCCCGGCACGTCGGCGAGCTCGCGGGAACCGCCCCGGCGGTGTTCAATGCCGCGAACGAGGAGTGCGTGGAGGCGTTCCGCGCCGGCACGCTGCCCTTCAACGGGATCATGGAGACCGTCACCCGGGTCGTCGAGGAACACGGCGCCCCCGCGACGGGAACTCCACTGACCGTGTCGGACGTCCTCGAAGCGGAGACCTGGGCGCGGACGAGGGCCCGGGAACTGACCGACCGGACGGCGAGCGCGGAGGCGCGTGCATGACGACCCTGATGTTCATCCTCGGCATAGTCGTCTTCGCGGCCGGCCTGCTGTTCTCGATCGCGTGGCACGAACTGGGCCATCTGTCCACGGCCAAGATGTTCGGCATCCGCGTGCCCCAGTACATGGTCGGCTTCGGACCCACCCTCTGGTCGCGCAACAAGGGCGAGACCGAGTACGGCGTCAAGGCGATCCCGTTCGGCGGCTACATCCGCATGATCGGCATGTTCCCGCCCGGCCCCGACGGCAGACTGGAGGCCCGCTCCACCTCCCCGTGGCGCGGCATGATCGAGGACGCCCGCTCCGCCGCCTTCGAGGAGCTCAGGCCCGGCGACGAGAAGCGCATGTTCTACACGCGCAAGCCGTGGAAACGGGTCGTCGTGATGTTCGCGGGCCCCTTCATGAACCTGGTCCTCGCGGTGGCGCTGTTCCTCACCGTGCTGATGGGCTTCGGCATCCAGCAGCAGACCACCACCGTCAGCTCGGTCTCGCAGTGCGTGATCTCGCAGACCGAGGACCGCGACGACTGCAAGAAGTCCGACCCCCAGTCCCCGGCCGCCGCCGCCGGGATGAAGGCCGACGACAGGATCGTCGCCTTCGCCGGGGTCAGGACCGACGACTGGGGCACCCTCTCCGACCTCATCCGCGACAGCGCCGGCAAGAGCGTGCCGATCGTCGTCGAACGCGACGGCCGGGAGGTCACCCTCCAGGCGAAGATCGCCACCAACATGGTCGCCAAGAAGGACGGCAACGGCGCCTACGTCGAGGGCGAGTACGTCAAGGCGGGCTTCCTCGGCTTCAGCGCGGCCAACGGCGTCGTCAAACAGGACTTCGGCGACTCCGTGACCTGGATGACCGACCGGGTCGGCGACGCCGTCGACTCCCTCGCCGCCCTGCCGACCAAGATCCCCGCCCTGTGGGACGCGGCCTTCGGCGACGGCCCCCGCGAACCCGACTCCCCGATGGGCGTCGTCGGCGCGGCCCGGGTCGGCGGCGAGATCGCCACCCTCGACATCCCCGCCTCGCAGCAGGTGGCCATGTTCGTGATGATGCTCGGGATGTTCAACCTCTCCCTGTTCCTGTTCAACATGCTCCCGCTGCTGCCGCTCGACGGCGGGCACATCGCGGGAGCCCTGTGGGAGTCGCTGCGCCGCAACCTCGCCAGGGTGCTGCGCCGCCCGGACCCCGGTCCGTTCGACGTGGCGAAACTGATGCCGGTGGCGTACGTGGTGGCAGGGGTCTTCGTCTGCTTCACCATCCTCGTCCTGATCGCGGACGTGGTGAACCCGGTGCGGATCTCATAGCCCCGGAAGGCGACACCCGCCGTTCACGACGGCCTGGAACCCTACGGTTCCGGGCCGTCGCCCTTTGAGGGGGTTTAGGGGCGGGATGTGCTCGGGCGTTGGCCATTGCCGTAATCTCGGAGCCCGGAGCCCGCTGCTCACGGGGAGCCGGACCTAGATCCACGACTTGGGGTTGCACAGCAGATGACTGCGATTTCTCTCGGCATGCCGTCCGTTCCGACCAGGCTCGCCGAGCGTCGGAAGAGCCGGCAGATCCAGGTCGGATCCGTGGCGGTGGGCGGGGACGCCCCGGTGTCCGTGCAGTCGATGACGACCACGCGTACGTCCGACATCGGCGCCACCCTCCAGCAGATCGCCGAGCTGACCGCCTCGGGGTGCCAGATCGTCCGGGTCGCCTGTCCGACCCAGGACGACGCCGACGCGCTGCCCGTGATCGCGAGGAAGTCGCAGATCCCGGTGATCGCCGACATCCACTTCCAGCCCAAGTACGTCTTCGCCGCGATCGAGGCCGGCTGCGCGGCGGTCCGGGTGAACCCCGGCAACATCAAGCAGTTCG
>NZ_NCTE01000732.1:3505-8769 GCF_002114215.1 Streptomyces sp. 13-12-16
ACTCGCCGCCCAGTGCGACTACCCGCTCCACCTCGGCGTCACCGAGGCCGGGCCCGCCTTCCAGGGCACCGTCAAGTCGGCCGTCGCCTTCGGCGCGCTGCTCTCCCAGGGCATCGGCGACACCATCCGCGTCTCCCTGTCGGCCCCGCCGGTCGAGGAGATCAAGGTCGGCATCCAGATCCTGGAGTCGCTGAACCTGCGCCAGCGCGGCCTGGAGATCGTCTCCTGCCCCTCCTGCGGACGCGCCCAGGTCGACGTCTACAAGCTCGCCGAGGAGGTCACCGCGGGCCTGGAGGGCATGGAGGTGCCGCTGCGCGTCGCCGTGATGGGCTGTGTCGTCAACGGCCCCGGCGAGGCCCGGGAGGCCGACCTCGGCGTCGCCTCCGGCAACGGCAAGGGCCAGATCTTCGTGAAGGGCGAGGTCATCAAGACCGTCCCCGAGTCGAAGATCGTCGAGACGCTGATCGAGGAGGCGATGAAGATCGCCGAGCAGATGGAGAAGGACGGCGTGGCCTCGGGCGAACCGCAGATCTCGGTGGCGGGCTGACGGGTCCTCACCCGTGCCGGGCGGCGTGATCCGGCCCGCCCGGCACATGAGGAAGAGGCCCTTTCAGGACCGGAGCGAGGATCCGGGGGCGGCGGTCCCCGGCCCGCGAAGGTACAGTGCGGAGAAATCAGCAGACCCCAGTGTGTGAGGCCCCGCACGTGTTGACGCAGACCACATCCCGGGTCCTCGAACCGAGTGACCTGGACGCCGCACTCGCTGTACTCGACCGCGAGCCGGTCGCGAACGCCTTCGTGACGGCCCGCGTCCAGATCGCGGGCCTGGACCCGTGGCGGCTCGGCGGCGAGATGTGGGGCTGGTACGAAGGGGGCGTCCTGACGTCCCTGTGCTACGCCGGCGCCAACCTGGTGCCCATCTGCGCCACCCCCCGGGCCGTCCGCGCCTTCGCCGACCGTGCCCGCCGGGCCGGCCGCCGCTGCTCCTCGATCGTCGGTCCGGCCGAGCCCACCGCCGCGCTCTGGCGGCTGCTCGAACCCCAGTGGGGTCCGGCCCGCGAGGTCCGCACCCACCAGCCCCTCATGGTCACCGACCGCCCGTCCGACCTCATAGCCCCCGACCCCTACGTCCGCCGCGTCCGCAAGGACGAGCTGGAGACGGTCATGCCGGCGTGCGTGGCGATGTTCACCGAGGAGGTCGGCGTCTCCCCGCTGGCCGGCGACGGCGGCCTGCTCTACCAGGCCCGGGTCGCCGAGCTCGTCGGCGCCGGCCGCGCCTTCGCCCGCTTCGGCCCCGACGGCAAGGTCGTCTTCAAGGCCGAGATCGGTGCCGCGACCGACCGCGCCTGCCAGATCCAGGGCGTCTGGGTGGCCCCCGAACACCGGGGCAGGGGCGTCGCCGCCCCCGGCATGGCGGCCGTCCTGCGCTACGCCCTGACGGAGATAGCGCCCGTGGCGAGCCTCTACGTCAACGACTTCAACACGCCCGCCCGCAGGACGTACGAGAGGGTGGGCTTCCAGGAGGTCGGCGCCTTCATGAGCGTGCTGTTCTGAGAGGGCACGCCCTGTAGTCTCCCCGGCATGGTGCGCTTTCCCGGTCACGGCCGCCCCCACCCCGACGACATCGTGATCGGCCCCCTCGACCTTTCCGGCCACGTCGACGAGGCGCTGGCGGTGCAGGCGGTGGCGTTCGGGCTCGGCCCCGACGAGGTGGCCGTACGCCGGCAGATCGTGCTGCGGCACATGACCCTCCCGGGCGCCCGGGCCTTCGGCGCCACCGTCAAGGGCCGCCTGGCCGGCTTCGTCTACGGCATGCCCAACGACCGCGCCCACTGGTGGTCCACCGTCGTCGAGCCCTACCTGCGCGCCCGCGGCCACGACGACTGGCTCGACGACTCCTTCGTCATCACCGAGCTGCACGTCCACCCCCGGCACCAGAAGCACGGCATCGGCCGCGCCCTGATCACCACGATCACCGACGGCGCCGAGCAGCCCCGCTCGATCCTCTCCGCGATCGACATCGAGAGCCCCGCCCGCCGGCTGTACCGCTCGCTCGGCTACCAGGACCTCGCCCGCCAGGTCCTCTTCCCCGGCGCCCCCAAGCCGTACGCCGTCATGGGCGCCCCGCTGCCCCTGCTCCGCCGATAGGGACAATGGATTTCCGCCGTCCCGTCCCGCCCGGCTAACCTCCTGTCATCACCCAGACGCAGCAGGAGTACGGAAACCATGGCGAACGCACCGGTCCAGCGCATGTCCCAGTTGATGGCGAAGACGCTGCGCGACGACCCGGCGGACGCCGAGGTCCTCAGCCACAAGCTTCTCGTCCGGGCCGGCTACGTGCGCCGCACCGCCGCCGGCATCTGGACCTGGCTGCCCCTCGGCAAGAAGGTCCTCGCCAACGTCGAGCGGATCGTCCGCGAGGAGATGGACGCCATCGGCGCCCAGGAGGTGCTGCTCCCCGCGCTGCTGCCGCGTGAGCCCTACGAGGCGACCGGCCGCTGGGACGAGTACGGCGCCGAGCTGTTCCGCCTCCAGGACCGCAAGGGCGGTGACTACCTCCTCGGTCCCACCCACGAGGAGATCTTCACCCTGATGGTGAAGGACCAGGCGTCCTCCTACAAGGACCTGCCGGTGATCCTCTACCAGATCCAGTCCAAGTTCCGGGACGAGGCCCGCCCCCGCGCCGGCATCCTGCGCGGCCGCGAGTTCCTCATGAAGGACTCGTACTCCTTCGACCTGGAGGACGAGGGCCTGGCGAAGTCGTACGCCCTGCACCGCCAGGCCTACCAGAAGGTCTTCGAGCGCCTGGGCCTCGACTACCGCATCTGCGCGGCCACCGCCGGCGCCATGGGCGGCTCCAAGTCCGAGGAGTTCCTGGCCCCCGCCGAGGCCGGCGAGGACACCTTCGCGGACTGCCCGAACTGCGACTTCGCCGCCAACACCGAGGCGATCGCCTACGAGCTGAAGCCGGTCGACGCCGCCGGTGTCCCGGCCGCCGAGGACATCCCCACCCCCGACACCCCGACCATCGAGACCCTCGCCGCCTCGCTCGGCGTGCCCGCCTCGGCCACGCTGAAGAACCTGCTGGTCAAGGTCGACGGTGAGATCGTCGCCGTGGGTGTCCCCGGCGACCGCGAGGTCGACATGGACAAGGTCGAGGCGCACTTCGCCCCGGCCGTCGTGGAGATGGTCACCGAGGCCGACTTCGTCGCCCGCCCCGACCTGGTGCGCGGCTACGTCGGTCCGCAGGGCCTGGGCAAGGTGACGTACATCGCCGACCCGCGCGTCGCGCCGGGCACCGCCTGGATCACGGGCGCCAACAAGGCCGACACGCACGCGAAGAACGTGGTCGCGGGCCGTGACTTCGAGGTCGACGCGTACGTGGACGTCGTGGTGGCGCAGGAGGGCGACCCGTGCCCCAAGTGCGGCACGGGCCTGCGGCTGGACCGCGCCATCGAGATCGGCCACATCTTCCAGCTCGGCCGCAAGTACGCCGACGCCCTCAAGCTCGACGTCCTCGGCCAGAACGGCAAGCCGGTCCGCGTCACCATGGGCTCCTACGGCATCGGCGTCTCCCGCGCGGTGGCCGCCCTCGCCGAGCAGACCGCCGACGACAAGGGCCTGTGCTGGCCCGCCGAGGTCGCCCCGGCCGACGTCCACGTGGTCGCCGCCGGCAAGGCGCTCCAGACCGAGCTCGCCCTCGACGTCTCCGAGAAGCTGTCCGCCGCCGGACTCCGCGTCCTGGTCGACGACCGCGCGGGCGTCTCCCCGGGCGTGAAGTTCACCGACTCGGAGCTGATGGGCGTCCCGCGGATCCTGGTCGCCGGCCGCCGCGCGGCGGAGGGCGTCGTCGAACTCAAGGACCGCCGCACGGGCGAACGCGAGGAGCTCACCGTCGACGAGGCCGTCGCCCGCCTCACGGCGTGACGGCGCCACGGGCCCGTGCCGGCGACCGGCCGCACGGGCCCCGGGTCCCACCCGGCCCGTCCCACTTCCACGGGTCGGTGAACGACCGGCCGGGCACCGGCTCGGCGACGAGCGCGACGGCCGTGAAGAAGCTGACCTGAGGACCGGGAAGCGGCCCGGGGGGTGGCGTCCGGATCAGGCCGGCTCCGGTGAGCGGCGACCCGCCGTCGAGCCGGGCGGGGCCCGGTGGCGGGGGTACCTCCCGCGCACGGGGGAGTGGGGTGTGGGGGAGCGGTGCCGGAGCCCGCGACCCCGACGGGGTCCGGACGGTACCTCTCAGAGCCAGCCCGCGAACTCCAGGAGGAGTTCCGCGTCCTGCTCGCGGCCCACGCGGCGGGCCCGTACACCCGATTCCACCGCGCGGAACAGGGTCCAGCCGCTCAGGCGTTCGCGGTCGACCTCCAGGGACTCCGCGAGGCGCTTCACCCGGCGACGGGTCGTCGTGGCGCCGGAGGCCTGGGCGATGAGGTCCTCCACGCGGTCGCGGACCAGCCGGGCCAGGTCGAACGCGTGCTCGCCGACCACCGGGTCCGGTCCCACCGCCAGCCACGGCGTGCGCTCCCCGGACAGCACCTTGCTCTGCCGGAACGTCCCGTGCAGCAGCCGGTGCTCGGGCGGCGCCGCCAGCAGCTCCTCGCGGACCGCCAGCGCGGCCTCCACCAGCGGAGCCACCTCCGGGTCGGCCGCCGCACTCGCCCGCATCGCCCGCGCCTGCCGCTCCGTGCGCTCGGCCACCGTCTCGAAGCCGTGCCCCTCCGGCGGGTCCACCCAGAGCCGGCGCAGCGTCCCCGCCGCCTCCAGCAACGCCTTCGCCTCCGGCAACGACCGCACCGACACATCCGGATGCAGCCGCTCCAGCAACAGCACCCCCTCGGTCGCGCCCGAGGCCGGCTCCAGCAGCCGGACCGCACCCAGACCGCCCCAGTGGGCCAGCGCGGCCCGCTCGCTCTCCGGGCGCGCCCGGCGCGGCGCCAGCTTCAGCACGGCGGGCGTCCCGTCGGCCGTCCGCACCAGCACGACCAGGCTGCTGCGCCCGCCCGGCACCTGCACCCGCTCCACGGTCAACTCACGCCGTGCGACGGCCTCGTGCGCCGTCCCCGGCAGCCCCTCCAGCCAGTCGTCGCCCTCGGGCGCCGTCTCACCGAGCGCCCTCACCAGACGCTTCGGCGGTTCGAAAACCATGCGCGAGTCGTTCCCTTCCTGCTGTACGCGGTGTCCGCCGCCCCGTCACGCCGTCGGCGCCGGGGACCCCGAAGCCGTACCGCCCCGCTCGGCGAGCCCAGGGAAGGCTACGCTCT
>NZ_NCTE01000733.1:0-1506 GCF_002114215.1 Streptomyces sp. 13-12-16
GGCCAGCGCGCGGGGCAGCAGCGAGGACAGACCCGGCAGCGCGCCGGCGGACAGCACGGCCGCGCGTCCGGCCGCCACCCATCGCTCGGCGCCCCCGTCGGTGTACAGCAGGTTGCGGACCGGGTCGTCACCGGCCGCGTCGACGTAGTCCGCGCCGCCTCGCAGCGCGGCCCGGGCGACCGCGTCGAGGACGCGGTACGAAGGCCCCGCGCAGTTGACGACGAGTCGGCACCCCTCCGTGAAGCGGTCCAGCGAGTCGGGATCGGTCAGATCCACCGTCAGGGCGCCCACGTCCGGTCCTCCCTCCGGGAGGCCGGCGACCAGCGCCTCCGCCCGGCCCCGATCGCGGCCGGCCACCAACAGCGGGTGGACACCCGCCCGGTGGAGCCGCCGTACGACCGCGCTGCCGACTGCTCCGTAACCGCCTATGACGCCAATGGCCGCCGGGTGTCGCACCGGTGTTCCTCCTGTTTCCCGCTGATCCAGTTGATGAAAATGATAATTATTATCGTAGTCATTATTCGACGGACTAGGGAAGAAGTGACGACGATGTACGACGTGATCGTGGTGGGCGGAGGGCCCGCCGGCCTCAACGCGGCGCTGGTCTCCGGGCGTCAGCGCAGGCGGGTCCTCCTGCTGGACTCGGGCCGCCCGCGCAACGCACCCGCGGCGCGGATGCACATGTTCCTCAGCCGGGACGGCTTTTCCCCCGCCGAGCTGCGCCGCATAGGCCGGGAGCAGCTCACCGCCTACCCGAACGTGGCCGTACGCGAGGCGACCGTCACCGCCGCCGCGCCCGAGTCCCAGGGGTTCACCCTGACGCTGGCCGACGGCACCGTGGAGCGAACCCGGAAGCTGGTCCTCGCCACGGGGCAGGTCGACGTGCTCGACGAGCAGGTGGAGGGCCTGTCCGCGCTGTTCGGCCGAGGGGTGTACCACTGCCCGTTCTGCCACGGCTGGGAGACCGGCGGGATGAGCCTGGCCGTCCTGGGGCACGAACTGCCGCAGGTCATGCAGGCCCTGTACGTGGCCGACCGGTTCAGCGAGGACGTGATCGTGTGCACCAACGGTCACCCGGTGCCCGAGCAGGCCGCAGGCCGTCTCGCCGAGGCCGGAATCGCCGTGGAGGAGACGGCCGTGACCCGCCTCGAAGGCGAGGAGGGCGCCGTCCGCCTGGTCCTCGCCGACGGACGGGTGCTCGAGCGGCAGGGCGTCTACCACCGGGCGCCCACCCGTCAGCACTCCCCGCTGGCCGAGCGGTTGGGGTGCTTGATCCTCCCGGACGGCTGCGTGCGGGTGGACGAGTTCCAGCGCACCTCCGTGCCCGGTGTGTACGCGGCCGGGGACACCGCCCGGCTGGAGACCCTGCCCGATGCCCTCACCTTCGTGGTCACCGGTGCCGCCGACGGCGCCCGTGCCGCGGTCTGGCTCGACCAGGAACTCTTCCGCGAGGACGCCGGTCTGGGCGGCTGAGACCGAGGTGCGGCGGGAACGGAACCGCTCCCG
>NZ_NCTE01000733.1:1709-1958 GCF_002114215.1 Streptomyces sp. 13-12-16
CCCGCGCGAGCGATCCGAGCATCCGCACCGCGAGCAGCGAGTCACCGCCGAGCGCGAAGAAGTCGGCGGTGCGCTCCTCCACCGGGCAGTCCAGCAGTTTCCGCCAGTGTGCCGCGACGGCTCGTTCCGTGTCGTCCCGGGGCGGTCCCGGCTCCGCTCCGCCGGCCGCCGCCGCGGGTACGGACAGGCGTCGGCCGGACGCCTGCCGGGCCGGCCCGGCCTGCTCGCCGTCGACCGCGTCGGGCAGTC
>NZ_NCTE01000734.1 GCF_002114215.1 Streptomyces sp. 13-12-16
CGCCGGCCGCCAGCACCACGCCGGGCCGCTCGCCTACGTCCTGCTCGTCGTCATGGCGGTGCTGTCGATCTTCCCGCTGTACTGGACGATGGTGGCGGCCTCCACCGACAACACCCGGGTCAGCCAGACCCCGCCGCCGTTCCTGCCCGGCCCGAACCTGTTCAGCAACCTCGCCCGGGCCTGGGACGAGGCGGCGATGGGCAAGGCCATGATCAACAGCCTGATCGTGGCCGGGGTGATCGCCCTGTCCACGGTGATGTTCGCGACGCTGGCCGGATTCGCCTTCGCCAAACTGCGGTTCAAGGGCCGCAACATCCTGCTGATGCTGGTCATCGGCACCATGATGGTGCCGCCGCAGCTCGGCGTCGTACCGCTGTTCATGATGATGTCCGAGCTGGGCTGGTCGCAGCAGCTGCCCGCCGTCATCTTCCCCACGCTGGTGAGCGCCGTCGGCGTGTTCTTCATGCGGCAGTACCTGTCCGAG
Organism: Streptomyces sp. 13-12-16; assembly: GCF_002114215.1. Classification (GTDB taxonomy): domain Bacteria; phylum Actinomycetota; class Actinomycetes; order Streptomycetales; family Streptomycetaceae; genus Streptomyces. The sequence goes on from NZ_NCTE01000734.1 coordinate 485, forward strand.
GCGCTGCCCGACGAACTCGTCGAGGCCGGACGCGTGGACGGGGCGCACTCGCTGCGCATCTTCTGGAGCATCGTGCTGCCCGTGGCGCGGCCCGCGATGGCGGTCCTGTTCATGATCACGTTCGTGCACGCGTGGAACGACTTCTTCTGGCCGTTCGTGGTGCTCGACATGACCAACCCGACGGTCCCCGTAGCCCTCACCCAGCTCAGCGCGGGCTACGTCCGCGACCAGTCGCTGATCATGGCGGGCGCGCTGCTCGGCACGCTGCCGCTGCTGGTGATGTTCGTCGTCTTCGGCCGCCAGATCGTCAGCGGCATCATGGCCGGCGCCGTCAAGGGCTGACCCGCAACCGCTCCGCCAGGCCTCCGCCTGCGGAAATCCCCTCACACCGAAAGGACTTACGTGGTCACCGCACCGCAGACCGCGTCCGCCCCGGACGCTGCCCGCACCTTCCCCAAGGGCTTCCTCTGGGGCTCCGCCACCGCCGCCTACCAGATCGAGGGCGCCGCCACCGAGGACGGCCGCACCCCGTCCATCTGGGACACCTACTCCCGCACCCCCGGCCGGGTCCGCAACGGCGACACCGGTGACATCGCCACCGACCACTACCACCGCTGGCGCGAGGACGTCGCCCTCATGGCCGAACTCGGCCTGGGTGCCTACCGGTTCTCCCTGGCCTGGCCCCGCATCCAGCCCACCGGCCGCGGTCCCGCCGTGCAGAAGGGACTGGACTTCTACCGGCGCCTCGTCGACGACCTGCTGGACAAGGGCATCCAGCCCGTCGCCACCCTCTACCACTGGGACCTCCCGCAGGAGCTGGAGGACGCCGGCGGTTGGCCGGAGCGCGCCACGGCCGAGCGCTTCGCCGAGTACGCGGCCCTCGCCGCGGACGCCCTCGGCGACCGGGTGAAGACCTGGACGACGCTCAACGAGCCCTGGTGCAGCGCCTTCCTCGGCTACGGCTCCGGCGTGCACGCCCCCGGCCGCACCGACCCGGTCGCCGCGCTGCGCGCCGCCCACCACCTCAACCTGGGCCACGGCCTGGCCGTCCAGGCACTGCGCGACCGCCTCCCGGCCGCCGCCCAGTGCTCGGTCACCCTCAACATCCACCACGTCCGCCCGCTCACCGGCAGCGACGCCGACGCCGACGCGGTCCGCCGGATCGACGCCCTCGCCAACCGGGTCTTCACCGGCCCGATGCTCCAGGGCGCCTACCCGGAGGACCTGCTCAAGGACACCGCGGCGCTCACCGACTGGTCCTTCGTCCACGACGGCGACCTCGAACAGATCAACCAGCCGCTGGACTTCCTCGGCGTCAACTACTACTCGCCCACCCTCGTCTCCGAGGCCGACGGCAGCGGCACCCACACCTCGGACGGACACGGCAACAGCGCCCACAGCCCCTGGCCGGGCGCCGACCGGGTCGCCTTCCACCAGCCGCCCGGCGCCACCACCGCCATGGGCTGGGCCGTCGACCCCACCGGCCTGTACGAGCTGCTGCGCCGCCTGTCGTCCGACTTCCCGAAGCTGCCCCTGGTCATCACCGAGAACGGCGCGGCCTTCGACGACTACGCCGACCCCTCCGGGAACGTCAACGACCCCGCCCGGATCGACTACGTGCGCGGCCACCTGGCCGCCGTGCACCGGGCCATCGTGGACGGCTCGGACGTGCGCGGCTACTTCCTCTGGTCGCTGCTGGACAACTTCGAGTGGGCCCACGGCTACGGCAGGCGCTTCGGCGCCGTCTACGTGGACTACCCGACCGGCACCCGCATCCCCAAGGCCAGTGCCCGCTGGTACTCCGAGGTGGCCCGCACCGGAGTCCTGCCCGGCGCCTGACCGGACGGGCGCGGCGGTGCACGCCGTGCCAACGACCACTGCGCTGTGTGCCGAGGACCCGATGGCCCCCGGTACGGCACAGTGGGCGGGCGGCGCCCCGGCGACCGGGGGAGAACCGGTGGCGCCGCCGGAACGGGGGGACCGGTCCACGCACCGGTCCCCCCGTTCCGGCGCGCCTACGGAATCTCCCCCAGCGACTTCCGGCACACAGCCGGAGCGAAAGTTTCGCCTTCGGCGATGTGAAGAACGGCCGGACCGCTCAGGCGGAGCGGTGCTCCGGAGGCATTCGAAACATTCGGACCCGGCCCGGATCCCGCACCTCCTGGGGCGGAGCCGTGCTCACCGCTCGCGCGAGGCAGGGGGCGGCACGCACGGGCGTTGCCGCTCGCGCCGGTCCTGCGCCCCTCACGCCTCCTTGGGCGGAGCCGTGCTCTGCCGTACCACCAGGTGCGTCGCCAGCTCTATGCGCTGGGCGGCCGTGCCGGGGTCGTCCGGGCGGAGCAGCATCCGGGCGGCCTCCTCGGCCATGTGCCGCAGCGGCTGGTGGACCGTGGTGAGCGGCGGGCTCGACCACTGCGCCAGCGGTACGTCGTCGTAGCCGACCACCGACAGCTCCTCCGGCACGCGCAGGCCCCTGATCCGGGCCGCCTCCAGCACGCCGAGCGCCTGGAGGTCGCTGCCCGCGAAGATCGCCGTGGGCCGGTCGGGACCCTCCAGCAGGTCCATGGCGTGCTCGAAGCCGCCCTGCACGTGGAAGTCGCCGAAGCGCATCAGCCGCGGGTCGGTCTCCAGGCCCGCCATCGCCATGGCCGAGCGGTAGCCGTCGAGGCGCGCCAGCGAGCACAGCATGTCCTCGGGCCCGGTGATGATCGCGACCCGCCGGTGTCCCTGGTCGGTGAGATGGCGGGTGGCGGCGAGACCGCCGGCCCAGTTCGCGGAGCCGACCGAGGGGACGTCCGGGTCGGGGTCGCCCGCCGGGTCGATGACGACGAAGGGGATGGCCGCCGCCCTGAGCTGGCGCTTGATGTCCTCCGGGAGGGTGGAGAAGACCAGCACGACGCCCAGCGGCCTGCGTTGCAGCACGCCCGGGAGCCACTCCGGCGCGGGGGTGTGCCGGGTGCCGCTCTCGGTGAGGACGACCGTCGCGCGGTTCTCCTTGGCGACGTTCTCCACGCCCCGGATCAGCTCCATCGCCCAGATGCTCTCCAGCTCGTGGAAGACGATCTCGACGAGCGGTGAGCGGGACGCCGACTGGGACCGGCGGCGGTAGCCGTGGGCGTCCAGCAGCCGTTCCACCTTGGCCCGGGTGGCGCGAGAGACATCCGATCGGCCGTTGAGGACCTTCGAAACTGTCGGCATCGAAACGCCGGCCTCTTTCGCTACCGTGGCCAGGGTGACTCTACCGTTCACCTCGTCGTCATCGTGCATAGGCGCAGGATACGGCACCGCGCGTCGATAACGGTTTGGGCGAGTACTGAATCGACCGTTGACCGAAACACCGGTCTGACCTACTGTCCAGCGGCATGGACTTTCGGTGATGATGCCGAAACTTTCGAAAGGCGAACGATGAAGACACGTGCGCGCTTGCCCAGACTGGTCGCCTGCGGTGCGACGCTCACCCTCGCACTGAGCCTCTCGGCCTGCGGCGACGGGGACGGCGGGGCGTCGGCGGACGACGGCAAGATCCATGTCCTGGTCTACGGGGACGCCAGCAACAAGGTCGAGAAGCAGCTCGTCGACACGTTCAACAAGACGTCCGACGTCAAGGTCGTCCTCGACACCATCCCCGGTGCGGACTACCAGCAGAAGCTGCAGACGATCATCAGCACCCCCCAGGCCCCGGACGTCTTCTTCAACTGGGGCGGCGGCAGCATCAAGCCGTTCGTCAAGGCCGACCTGCTGATGCCGCTCGACGACTTCATCAAGAAGAACCCGGACCTGGAGAACAAGTTCCTGCCGTCCGTCTTCAACAACGCCGTCGTCGACGGCAAGCCGTACGGCGTCCCGATGCGCGGCACCCAGCCGGTCCTGCTCTTCCACAACAAGGCGGTCCTCGACAAGGCGGGCGTCAAGCCGCCGAAGACCTGGGACGAACTGCTCGACGCGGTCGGCAAGCTCAAGGACGAGGGCGTCACACCGATCGCGCTCGGCGGCGGCGACGTCTGGCCGACGCAGATGTGGTTCCAGTACCTCTACGACCGCATCGCCGGACCGGAGCTGTTCGCGAAGGCCGTCGGGGGCGACAAGAGCGCCTGGGAGAGCGCGGACAGCAAGAAGGCCCTGAACATGATCAGGGAGCTCGTCGACGCCGGCGCCTTCGGCAAGAACTACGACTCCGTCAAGTACACCAACGGAGGCTCGGTCCAGCTCGTGGCCTCGGGCAAGGCCGGCTTCGAGCTGATGGGCTCCTGGTACTACTCCCAGCAGCTCACGGACCACAAGGACTTCGCCGAGAAGGACCTCGGCTACACCACCTTCCCGGCCGTCGAGGGCGGAAAGGGCGACCCGAAGAACGTCGCCGGCAACACCAACAACTACTACTCGGTGATGAAGAAGACCAAGCACCCCGAGGCCGTCGCCGAGTTCCTGAAGCTCATGTACTCCGACGACTTCGTCAAGGCGCACCTGGAGATCGGCAACCTGCCGACCACGACCAACACCGACAAGTTCATCGAGACCGCGGGCTCCCCCGAGTACTCGCGCTTCCAGTACGACCTGGTCGCCGACGCCCCGTCGTTCCAGCTCTCCTGGGACCAGGCGTACCCGCAGAAGGCCAGCTCGGACATGCACAAGGCCGTCCAGCAGTTCTTCAACGGACAGCTCGACACGGACGGCTTCATCAAGGCCATGCAGGCCCTCCCCACCGAGTGACGAACGGCTCATGACGACAAAGATCACGAGCGCTCGGACCGCCGCCGGACCCCGCAAGGGGGCCCGGCGGCGGCCGCCCGCCTCGTCCGCAACGAAGGTGGGCCGCCCCGGCTTCGCCTGGGCGCTGCCCGCCGCAGTGTTCTTCACCCTCTTCGCGATCGTCCCGCTGATCATGGTGGCGGTGCTGTCCTTCATGAGCTGGGACGGGCTCAGCTCGCCCGAGTTCGTCGGCACGGACAACTGGTCGCGCCTGATGGACGACCCGGTGATGCTCAAGAGCATCTGGCTGACCCTGCTGCTGACCGTGCTCGGCGTGGTCCTCCAGACCCCGCTGAGCATCCTGCTCGGCGTCTGGGCCGCCGGCCACCAGCGCAACCGGGCCGTGCTGTCCGTCATCTACTTCATCCCGCTGCTGCTGTCGGCGACGGCCGTCTCCGTGCTGTGGCGGGCACTGCTCGACCCGAACTTCGGCATCCCGGCCGAGGCCGGCTGGCTCTTCGGCGACGGCAACCTGTTCGGTGAACAGTCCACCGCCATCGGGGTGCTGGCGTTCGTCAGCACCTGGCAGTTCACCCCCTTCCACACCCTGATCTACCAGGGCGCCGCCCGCGCGATCCCGCAGGTGCTCTACCAGGCCGCGGAGATCGACGGGGCGGGCCGCTACCGGCAGTTCTTCCACATCACGCTGCCGCAGCTGCGCAACTCGATGATCACCTCGATGATCCTGATGATCGTCGGCGGCCTGACCACCTTCGAGACGGTCCTCATCCTGACCCAGGGCGGCCCCGGCACCGACACCACCATCAGCGCCTACTACATGTACGACAAGGCGTTCAAGAGCTTCGACTACGGCACCGGCTCCGCGATCGCCCTGGCCCTGGTCGTCGCGTCCACGATCATCTCGCTGATCGTCGTCCGGGTCTCCGGCTACGACAAGATGCGCAGCTCCATGGAGGGTGTGTCATGAGGCGCCGACCGAACTACGTGGCCGGCGTCGGCTCGCTCTTCTGGCTCTTCCTGGTCGGCCTGCCGCTGTACGTGATGCTCGCCGCCACCCTGCGCACCCGCCAGGACTACGCCGAGAACGGCCCGGTCTCCTTCCCGGACAGCTTCACGCTGGACAACTACACGGGTGCCTTCGACTCGGGCTTCGGCCAGTACTTCTTCAACACGCTCGTCGTCACCGCCTGCGTGATCGGCATCGTGCTGCTGCTGGTCCCGCCGCTCGCCTACGCGATCGTCCGCAGCCGCGGCCGGACCACGTCGGCGATCTTCCGGCTGTTCCTGCTCGGACTCGCCATCCCGGCCCAGGCCGTCATCGTGCCGATGTTCTACCTGATCAGCGAAGCCGGGCTGTACGACAACCTGCTGGGCGTCATCCTGCCCACGGCCGCGTTCTGCCTGCCGATGTCGGCGCTGATCCTCAGCGGTGCGATGCGCGACATCTCCCCGGAGCTGTACGAGGCCATGGCCATGGACGGCGCCACCCCGCGGCGCATGTTCTTCCAGCTCGTCCTGCCGCTGTCGAGGGGCGGACTGTCCACGATCGTGGTCTTCTCCGCGCTCCAGGCATGGAACGGCTTCCTGTTCCCGCTCGTCCTGACCCAGTCCGACTCCACCAAGGTGGTCACCCTGGGCCTGTACAACTTCCAGACCGCGCACGGCATCGACATCCCCGGTCTGCTGGGAGCCGTGGTGCTGTCCATGGTGCCCATCCTGCTCGTCTACCTGTTCGCCCGTCGCGCCCTGGTCCAGGGTCTGATGGGCGTCGGAGGAAAGTGACTGCCGACGTGGCCGTAGAGACCACCCCCGAAATCCCCCTCTGGAACGACCCCGCCCACCCCGTCGCCGCCAGGGTCGACGCGCTGATCGGCGCGATGACCCTCCAGGAGAAGATCGCCCAGCTGTACGGCGTGTGGGTCGGCGCGTCCGCCAACGGCGGCGAGGTGGCCCCCCACCAGCACGACATGGAGGAGGCCGTCGACCTCGACGCGCTGCTCCCCACCGGACTGGGCCAGCTCACCCGCCCCTTCGGCACCGCACCCGTCGACCCGGCGCTCGGCGCCCTCTCCCTGCTGCGCACCCAGTCCCGCATCACCGGGGCCAACCGCTTCGGCATCCCCGCCGTCGCGCACGAGGAGTGCCTGGCCGGCTTCGCCGCCTGGGGCGCCACCGCCTACCCCGTCCCGCTCTCCTGGGGCGCCACCTTCGACCCGGACGTGGTGCGGCGCATGGCCGCCGCCATCGGCCGCGACATGCGGTCCGTCGGCATCCACCAGGGTCTCGCGCCCGTCCTCGACGTGGTGCGCGACGCCCGCTGGGGCCGGGTCGAGGAGACCATCGGCGAGGACCCCTACCTCGTCGGCACCATCGGCACCGCCTACGTGCAGGGCCTGGAGTCCGCCGGGATCGTCGCCACCCTCAAGCACTTCGTCGGCTACTCGGCCTCCCGCGCCGGACGCAACCTCGCCCCCGCCCCCATGGGCGCCCGCGAACGGGCCGACGTCCTGCTGCCGCCGTTCGAGATGGCCATCCGCGAGGGCGGCGCCCGCTCGGTGATGCACTCCTACACCGACACCGACGGCGTCCCCGCCGCGGCCGACGAAAGCCTGCTGACCGGACTGCTGCGCGAGACCTGGGGCTTCGAGGGCACCGTCGTCGCCGACTACTTCGGCATCGCCTTCCTCAAGGTCCTGCACGGCATCGCGGGCGACTGGGCCGACGCCGCGGGCGCCGCGCTCAAGGCCGGTGTCGACATCGAACTGCCCACCGTCAAGACGTTCGGCGAGCCGCTCGTCGAGGCCGTCACCGCCGGCCGCGTCCCCGAGGCGCTCATCGACCGCGCCCTGCGCCGTGTCCTCGGCCAGAAGGCGATGCTCGGCCTGCTCGACCCGGACTGGAGTCCGGTGCCGCCCGCGCTCGACGGCGTGGACCTGGACGACCCGGACGCCCTGCGCGGCACGATCGACCTGGACCGGCCCGAGAACCGGGAACTGGCCCGCGAGATCGCCGAGAAGGCGGTCGTCCTGCTCACCAACGACGGCACCCTGCCGCTCGCCGCGCCCCGCCGCATCGCCCTGGTCGGCCCCAACGCGGCCGAGGGCACGGCCGTCCTGGGCTGCTACTCCTTCCCCCAGCACGTGGGCGTGCAGCACCCGGACGTCCCGGTCGGCATCGACCTGCCCACCCTGCGGGACACCCTGGCCGCCGAGTTCCCCGACGCGGAGATCACGGCCGTGCGCGGCACCGGCGTCGACGACGGGGACCTCTCCGGCATCGGCGAGGCGGTGGAGGCGGCCAGGGACGCGGACGTCGTCATCGCCGTACTGGGCGACCGCGCGGGCCTGTTCGGCCGCGGCACCAGCGGCGAGGGCTGCGACGCGGAGTCCCTCGCCCTGCCCGGCGCCCAGCAGCACCTGCTCGACGCGCTGCTCGACTCCGGCAGGCCGGTGGTGACCGTCCTGCTCGCCGGCCGGCCGTACGCGCTCGGCCGGGCCGTGGAGGAGTCCGCGGCGATCGTGCAGTCCTTCTTCCCCGGAGTCGCGGGCACCCAGGCGATCGCCGGTGTGCTCAGCGGCCGTGTCAACCCCTCCGGACGGCTTCCGGTCAGCGTGCCGCGCGGACCGGGCTCCCAGCCGACCACCTACCTCGGTGCACGGCTCGCCCAGGTCAGCGAGGTGTCCAACATCGACCCGACCCCGGCGTTCGGCTTCGGCCACGGTCTGACGTACACGAGTTTCGCCTGGAGCGACCTCGCGGTGGACGCGCGGGAGGCGGGTACGGACGGCGAGTTCGGCCTCGCCCTCACCGTCCGCAACACCGGCGACCGTTCCGGCACCGAGGTCGTCCAGCTCTACCTGCACGACCCGGTCGCCTCCGTCGTCCAGCCGGTGCAGCGGCTCGTCGGCTACACCCGGGTGGAGCTGGAGCCGGGCGAGTCCCGCCGGGTCCGCGTCACGGTCCCGGCCGACGTGGCCTCCTTCACCGGCCGCGACGGCCGCCGGATCGTCGAACCCGGTGACCTGGAACTCCGCCTCGCCACGTCGAGCGCCGACGCGCGCCTGACGGCGACGGTCACCCTGACCGGCCCCGAACGCCAGGTGGACCACACCCGCCGCTTCCACGCGGCCTTCACCCGGGAGGCGTGACCCGGAACCGCCCCGGACCCGGCCGGCCCGGACCGCACACGCGGTCCGGGCCGGCCGGGTCCGGGGCACCGTGCGGTCTACCAGCGGTCGCGGTGCACGACCTCCTCGACCGGGCGGCGGCTCACCGGACCGAACCTGCCGCGCGGCCACCCCACCGGGACGGCGGCGAAGGTGTTCATGTCCTCCGGAATGCCGAGGGCCGCCTTCCACTCCTCCTCCAGGAACAGGTGCCAGATGGTGATGTTGGCGGCCAGACCCAGGGCCCGCGCGGCGAGCAGCAGGTTCTGCACGCCCGGGTAGACGCAGGAGCCCTCCGCGAGGGCGGAGAAGCGCTCCTGGATCCGCCCCATGCGCTCCGTCGCCCCGGCGCCGAGCGCTTCGGCGTAGCGGCGCAGGCCCTCCTCCTCGATCCTCGGCTCCGGGAACCGGTAACAGGGGATGATCAGCGCCGGGGTCTCGGCGAAGTGGTCGCGCTGGTACTCGATGGCGGCGACCATGCGCGCGTACGCGGCCTCGTCCATGCCGGCGGGGGCGTACTTGCCGGTCGTGGCCAGGTACGCGTCCACGCACCGCTTCCACAGCGGCGCGAGCCCGGCCATGACCGCGGGGTCGGTGACCACGACGTACTCGTAGCGCTGCATGTTGCCGCCGCTGGGGCCCCAGACCGCCGCCTGTATCAGCCGGTCCAGGAGGTCGTCGGGCACCGGGTCGGGCTTCAGGCGCCGCATGGCCCGCATGGTGGACATGGTCGCGAAGAGGGCCGGTTCGGCGGTGTCGTCGGCCGGTGCCCCGGAGAGGGGGGTCTCAGTGGTCATGATCGTGAGTGTAGGCACTGTGAACACCCCCTGCCCCGCTCCTACTTGAGATAGGGAACGTCGGCCCCGGTCTTCCCGCCGCCGTTCAGCACGTACACCCGCATGTTCCCCTTCCCGGGCGCGGCCACGGTGAGGCCGCCGTCGGTGACGGTCCGGGTGTCGCCGGTGACCGCGTCCCGGTAGGTGCCGTCGGGAACGCCGGTGCAGGTCGCCCCGCCCGAGACGGTGACGAGGGCGAAGCCGTCCGTGCCGCCCGCGGTGTAGCGCCGCTTGAAGGCCGTGTCGCCGCTGATGCCGTCCGCCAAGTAGTGCCTGCGGTACCCGGAAGCGGGCAGCCCACAGGTTGGCGCACCTCTTCGCGCGCACGGAAACCTACTGGCATGACACCACGCAAGGCAGCAGTACTCTCCTCGGCCCTCCTCCTCTCCCTGTGCGCCGGGGCGGTGGCCACCCCGGCCACCGCCGACACGCCGGAGCGCCCCTCCGGCCGGAGCGCGACGAACGTGGTCGACGCGATCGAGCGCAGCGCCCGCACACTGAGGAGCACCGAACCCGGCGGCAGCCTGCGGGACCTGGACGCCCTGGGCCGCATGGTGGGGGACGCCGAGGTGGTGGGCCTGGGCGAGGCCACCCACGGCTCCCGGGACTTCTTCCGGATGAAGCACCGGGTCCTGCGCTACCTGGTCGAGCGGAAGGGCTTCCGCTCCTTCTCCCTGGAACTGCCCTGGAGCAGCGGCGTCCGCGTCAACGAGTACGTGCTGTACGGCAAGGGGGACCTGGGCCGCATAGCGCACGAGGAGTTCCAGGGCGCCTACCGCATCTGGAACAACCAGGACTACCTGAACCTCATCGAGTGGATGCGCTCCCACAACCGCCACCACCCCACCGACCCGGTGCGCTTCGCGGGCAACGACATGGGCTACGCCGGACCGGAACTGTACGACCGGGTCACCGACCACGTGGCCCGTGCCCACCCGCACCTGAAGGCCCGCGTCACCGCCCTCTACGACGGCCTGGCCCCGGCCACCGACGCCGCCACGTACCTGGAGCGGTACCTCGAACTCCCCCTGACGGAACGCGAGAAGCGCGCCGAGCGCACCCTGGAGGCGTACGAACTGCTCCGCGATCAGCGCGCGGCCCCCGGTCCGGGCCGGCGGGAACACCTCCGGACGGTCCAGCACGCCAGGGCCATCCACCAGATGGCCAAGGGCTATTCCCACGACATCACCGACGAGGCCCAGGTCACGGCGATGATGAAGTACCGCGACCGGGTGATGGCCGAGAACGTGGCCTGGTGGCACAGGCACACCGGCGACCGGATCCTGCTGTCGGCCCACAACACCCACGTCTCCTACGACGCCTTCGACCCGCGCTACCCGAAGACCCAGGGCGCCTTCCTGCGCGACTCGCTGGGCGGGGACTACGTGAGCATCGGCTTCAGCTTCCACAGCGGTGCCTTCAAGGCGTTCGGCACGGACGACGACGTGATCCGCACCTACCGCGTGGACGCCGCGAAGCCGGGCTCCAACGAACACACCCTGGACCGGGCCCGCCAACGCCACTACGTCCTGGACATGCGCACCGCTCCCCGCTCCCTACGCACCTGGCTGGCCGAGCCGCGCCCCACCTGGAACATAGGCGCGGGCTGGCCCGACCCCGTGGAATACAGGATCGCCCTCGGCAAGGCCCACGACGTCCTCATCCACCTGGACGAGGTCGAGGCGACCACGTACCTGGGCACACCCTGATTCCCGGCCTCGCCGACGCCGCCCCGCACACCCCCCCGCCTCATCCTCCTCGACGACGCCTTCGCCGAGGTCGACGAGCCGACGCACGCCCGCCTCGGCCGCATCCTGGTCGACCTGGACCTCGGCTTCGTCCTCACCAGCGAACGCCTGATCGGCAACTGGCCCGACGTGCCGTCCCTGCAGATCTACGAGTGCCTGCGCGCCCCCCCACGTACGGGGTGTGGCGACGCTCCATTACACGTGGAACGGACGGCAGCGGAGACTGATGCCGGTACGAGCCGCCCCGGACGCGTCGACGAGGGTCCCCTGGACTCCGGGACCCTCGCCTTCCTCACTCGTCCGGGCCTCACCCGCCTCTGGACGGCGGCCCGCACCCGCCTCGAACGCAACGGCCTCCGGCCGACCGGCACCATGCGGCTCCAGCACCTGGACGCGCCGGAACGCGAGGCCCTCTCCCTCCTCCTGACCAGACCCGTCACCGGCCCCACCGCCACGATCGGCCTCCCCGACAACCGGCCCCCGCCATGGAGGCGTCGGGCATCGCCCTGCACGAGGAGGCGACGCTGGAACTGCTCCTGGAGGACCTCGGCTGATCCGCCGGCGCACACACAAGGTGTGGTGCACCGCGTGACATCAAGCCCGCCAACGTCGTCCTGGGCCCGGACGGCACGATTCGGGTCCTCGACTTCGGGATTGCCCGGTTTCACCCCGACCTGGGACTTGCACGATCGCGTCATGATGGGATGGGGGCCGTGAGCCAGATGTGCAAGTGGTGCGACCGCCCGTTGAAGCAGCGCCGGTGGCGCCGGTACTGCAACCGCCGGCACGCGGTGAAGCACCGGGTGACGAGCTGGATCGATCAGCTGCTGACCCACGGCTAGTGACGCGGCAGACGGCCGGACGCCCTGGTTGCCCGGAGGACCGGTCAGGTCTCCGGCAGTACGAGCCAGATCTCGGAGAAGGCGAGGCCGTGCTCACGCACCACCGCCCCGCAAGGGCAGCCCAACGTGGCCCGGTGCCAGTCGCAGGTCACTGTCCAGGGGCCGTCCTTGCCTCCGCACTCGGGGCAGCCGACGGTTTCGGCCGCCCATACATCCGGCGCGGGTCTGGTGTAGTGACGGAACCTGCCCGCGTGGCGGGCCTGCCAGGGCTCGGCCGGCGGTGTGAGCGGGACGGCGCCGGGCACGCTCGTCGCGGCGAGGGCGGTGAACAGTGCGGTCAGGCCGGGGAGCAGGGCTTCGCCCGCTTCGGTCGGCGGTGCCGCGTGTTCCGTCGTCCCCGGCACGATGCCGTACCTCGGCGCCGCAGCCGCTCGGGGCGGATTCGGGGCCGCGTGCCAGGGCAGCAGGGCGCGGGCGACGGCGGCCAGGAGGGCGGCGGCAGCCGGGCTGACGGTACCGGCGTCGAGGTGGCGGACGGTGGTCCGGAGTATGCGTTGAAGCCGTCTGTCCCGGTCTGTCGCCCTGGTCCGTGCCGCTGTGCCCCGCCGGGCCGGGAGCGAGGCGGTGAGGCGGGCGAGGACAGCCGTCACCGCCCCGGCGTCCGCCGGGGACAGGCGCCACTCGCCCGCGGCGAGGAGCTGCCGGGCCCTCGCGGACTCCCGGATGAGAGCACGTGTCGACAAGGGACGTGCCGTTGTGTTCAGCATCTGCTCCACATCCCTGGCCGAACCGTCCGATCGCCGCTCCGGCTACCCTCCCCGCATGGAGCAGGAGCATCCCCTCGTCCGCGACGTCTTCCCCGACCTTGTCGCCGAGCTGGCCACCCTCTTGGAAGACGAGGGAGAGCGTGAGCTGGCCATCTGCGTGCGGGATGTCCGTCTGGTCGCCATGTGCGACTGCGGCGACGACTTCTGCCAGAGCATCCACACGGCGGTGCACCAGAAGGGTACGCCGTACGGGGAGGGCCACCGATGCGTACCGCTCTCTCCTGCGGAGGGCATGCTGGTCCTCGATGTCGTGTACGGCCGGATCATGTACATCGAGGTACTGAACCGGGCGCCCATGCGCCGTCTGAAGCCCTGATGCCCGTGCCTCGCCGCGGATCGGTCCCGCCGGGGGCCGTCAGCGGAACGCGGTGACGTTCTCCGTGGCCCACTGCCGGAAGGGCCGGGCGGGGGAGCCGGTGACGGACGGAACCGTGTCGTGAACCTTGAGCAGTTCGTCGTTGACGTCCCCACCCATCAGGTCGAGCACCGCGTGGGCAGTCTGTTCTCCCAGGAAGAGGGTCATCTGCCGGTGCGCCTCTTCCCGGCCGATCTCCTCGACGGACACCTCGTGTCCCAGGGCCGCCCCGATCGCGCGGGCCTGCTGCCGGGGCGTGATGCGTTCCGGTCCGGTCAGCGCGTACGTCCGCCCGTGGTGGCCGGGCTCGGTCAGCGCGCCCCGGGCCACCGCCGCGATGTCGGCGGGGTGCACGGCGGGAAGCCCGATGTCCGCATAGGGCACCCGGATCGACCGGTGCTCCCGGATCGACGCCGCCCACCACAGGGCGTTCGACGCGAACTGCGTCGGACGCAGGATCGTCCAGCTCATCCCGCTGTCCCGGAGCAGCCGTTCGACGGCCAGGTTCCCGGCGGCGGCGGGCAGGTGCGGATGGGTCCGCACCGTGATGGAGGACACGAGCACCACGTGCTCCACACCCGCCTGCCGGGCGGCCGTGAGAACGTCCGCGTCCGCGCCCATGCCCGGTACGAGGAACAGGGAACGCACTCCCTCCAGCGCCGGCTTCAGCGAGGCGGGCCGGGCGAGGTCGCCCTCGACGGCTTCGACTCCGTCGGGGAACGAGGCCCGTGCGGCGTCACGGGTCAGGCCTCGCACGGGTGAGGCGCCGGACCCGTGCAACTGCCGTACCAGAGCACTGCCGATGTTTCCGGTGGCACCCGTCACGAGGATCATCGTTGTCTTCTCCTGCCGTCGGCCGGTGATCACGTCCACGGCACGCTAGGACCTCGACCGGAGTTCAGGTCAAGCGGAGGAGCCGGTGCACCGAGGATCTCCGGGTGGCGTGTGCCGTCGCGCGGACGCCCGGCCGGCGGGGCGGTCAGCCCGTCTGTACGGGGCCGTCGGCGAAGGCGACCGCCAGGTCCGACTCGATGCGGGCCGCGCAGGCGCGCAGCGCGGGGAGGAGGGCGTCCCGGGTGTGTCCGGGCGGCTCGGGGCCGGCGTGCAGGGCGATGTTCACGGCTCCGACGGCCCGTCCGTCCCGGTCCCGGACCGGTACGGCCAGGGAGCGCAGTCCCGCCTCCAACTCCTGCTCGACCAGGGCGTGTTCCTCGCGGGCAACCCTGTCCAGCACGGCGGCGAGGGCATCGGGCGAGGTGAGCGTGTGCGGGGTCAGGGCCCGGGGCCGCGAGGCGTCGATCCGTTCCCGCCGGTCCGCCTCGGGCAGGTCCGCGAGGAGGACCCGGCCCATGGAGGTGGCGTACGCGGGCAGTCGTGTGCCGGGCATGATCCGGGCGCTGGTGATCTGCTGGGCGGCGGCGCGGGCCACGTAGTGGACCTCGGTGCCGTCGAGGACCGCCAGTGAGGCCGACTCCCTCATCCGCCCGGCCAGTTCGGTCAGATGGGGCTGGGCGATGTCGGCGAGGGTGAGGGTGGACAGCCGTGCGTAGCCGAGCTCCAGGACGCGCGGGGACGGCAGGAAGCGGCGGCCGAGCTGCTCCACGTAACCCAGTTGACGGAGCGTCAGGAGGTTGCGGCGGGTGCTGGGGTACGAGAGCCCGGAGGCCTCGGCGGCCTCGGCGAGGGTGAGGCCGCCGCGCTGCCGGCCGAGCGCGGTCAGGACGGCGAGGCCCCTGGCCAGTGCCTGGAGGAAGGACGGCCCCAGTTCCGGCTTGGCGTCGGCGTAGGCGGGGGCGGCGGG
>NZ_NCTE01000735.1 GCF_002114215.1 Streptomyces sp. 13-12-16
GGGCGCCCTCACCGACGCCCTGGCCGACGCCGCCCGCGCCGCCGGCGCGGTCATCGCCACCGGCCACCGGGCGGTACGCGTCGACACCGACGGCCGCACGGCCGAGGTCACCCACCGCACCGCCGACGGCGAGGGCGTCGCCGCAGCGCGGCACGTCCTGGTGAACGCCTCCCCGCAGGAACTCGCGCGGCTCACCGGCGACGCGCCCCCGCCACCGGCCGAGGGCGCCCAGCTCAAGGTGAACATGCTCCTGAAGCGGCTGCCCAGGCTGCGCGACACCTCCGTCGACCCGCGCGAGGCGTTCGCCGGCACCTTCCACATCGCCGAGGGATACGGGCAACTGGCCGCCGCCCACGCCCAGGCCACCGCCGGTGAGCCGCCCGCCGCCCCGCCCTCGGAGATCTACTGCCACTCGCTCACCGACCCCACGATCCTCGGCCCGGACCTGGCCGCCCGGGGCTACCAGACCCTCACCCTGTTCGGACTGCACACTCCCGCCCGGCTGTTCGAGCGGGACAACGACGCCGTGCGCGAGGAACTCCTGAAGTCGACGCTCGCCCAGCTCGACGCCCATCTCGCCGAGCCCCTCGCGGACTGCCTGGCCACCGACGCCGACGGCCGCCCGTGTCTGGAGGCCCGGTCCCCGCTGGACCTGGAACGCGACCTCGGACTGCCCGGCGGCAACATCTTCCACCGCGAACTGTCCTGGCCCCACGCCCAGGACGGCACCGGCCGCTGGGGTGTGGAGACCCGGCACGCCAATGTCCTCCTGTGCGGCGCGGGCGCGGTGCGCGGCGGCGGGGTGAGCGGCGTACCGGGACACAACGCGGCCATGGCGGTGCTGGAGGCCGGGGAGGCATGACGCGCCGACGGACGACTCCGGACGTAGTACTCTGCCTGAAGTGGTGTGATGACGGGTGCTGCGGGCGGAGTGATGGCAGTGGTCAGACGGAACGAGCAGCGGCGGGCCGCGCTGGTGGACGCCGCGATCGAGGTGCTGGCCCGTGAGGGCGCCCGGGGACTGACGTTCCGGGCGGTGGACACCGAGGCCGCCGTCCCCGTCGGCACCGCGTCGAACTACTTCGCCTCGCGCGACGATCTGCTCACCCAGGCCGGCGCCCGGGTCTACGAGCGGCTGCAGCCCGACGAGGAGCTCATCGCCCGGCAGCGGGCCGCCGGCCGTGACCGGGAGGTCTACGCCGGGCTGATGCGGGAAGTGGTCGGCCGTGTCGCCGCCTTCCGCACCGGATACCTCGCCCTGCTCGAACTCCGGCTGGAGGCCACCCGCCGGCCCGAACTGCGCGAGGTGCTCACCGAGCGGGTCCGTGCCGACGTCGAGGCCAACGTCCGCTACCACGAGGGGTCGGGCCTGCCCGGCGACGCCACGGCCGTCAAGCTGCTGTACCTGGCGCTGAACTGGCTGATCGTCGAACAGCTCACCCTGCCGGACGTCTTCACCCCGGACGAGCGCGAGCGGCTGGTGACGGCCGCGGTCGAGCGGATCGTGGCCGCCGAGTAGCCGAAGCGGGCGGTCAGTCCCGCTTCTCGCGCAGGTCCACGATGCGCCGGATCTTGCCCACCGAGCGCTCCAGCGTCTCCGGGTCGACGATCTCCACGTCCGCGGAAACCCCGATGCCGTCCTTCACGGCCGCCGCGATCGACCGGGCGGCCGCATCCCGCGTCGTGGTGTCCGCGCCGGAACGGGCCTCCGCGCGGACGGTGAGGGAGTCCATCCGGCCCTCGGTGGTGAGACGGAGCTGGAAGTGCGGTGCCACACCCGGAGTGCGCAGCACGATCTCCTCGATCTGCGTGGGGAAGAGGTTCACCCCGCGCAGGATCACCATGTCGTCACTGCGGCCGGTCACCTTCTCCATCCGCCGGAACACCCGGGCGGTCCCCGGCAGCAGACGGGTCAGGTCCCGCGTCCGGTACCGGACGACCGGCATCGCCTCCTTGGTGAGCGAGGTGAAGACCAGTTCACCCCGCTCGCCCTCCGGAAGGACCTCACCGGTGAGGGGGTCGACGACCTCCGGATAGAAGTGGTCCTCCCAGATGTGCAGACCGTCCTTGGTCTCCACGCACTCCTGCGCGACACCCGGGCCGATCACCTCCGACAGCCCGTATATGTCGACCGCGTCGATCGCGAACCGCTCCTCGATCTCCTGGCGCATCCGCTCCGTCCACGGCTCGGCGCCGAAGATCCCCACCCGCAGCGAGGTGGAGCGCGGGTCGACACCCTGCCGCTCGAACTCGTCGAGCAGGGTGAGCATGTAGGACGGGGTCACCATGATGATCTCGGGCCTCAGGTCCTGGATCAGCGTCACCTGACGGGACGTCATCCCGCCGGACGCGGGGATCACCGTACAGCCGAGCCGTTCGGCGCCGTAGTGGGCGCCCAGACCACCGGTGAACAGACCGTAGCCGTAGGCCACATGTGCCGTGTCCCCGGGCCGCCCGCCCGCCGCGCGGATGGACCGGGCCACCATGTCGGCCCACATGGAGAGGTCGCCTTCGGTGTAGCCGACGACCGTGGGGCGTCCGGTGGTGCCGCTGGAGGCGTGCAGACGGCGGATACGGTCGCGGTCCACCGCGAACATGCCGTACGGGTAGTTCTCCCGCAGGTCCGCCTTGGTGGTGAACGGGAAACGGGACAGGTCGGACAGCGAGCGGCAGTCGTCCGGGTGGACGCCCGCCTTGTCGAAGGAGTCCCGGTAGAACGGCACACGCTCGTACGCGTGCCGCAGCGAGTTCCGCAGCCGCTCCAGCTGGAGCGCCCGCAGGCCCTCGGGGTCGAGCCGTTCCGCCGGGTCCAGCAGGTCCGCCGCCTCCGTCATCAGGACGTTCTCCTCGCCAGTCGAGCGATCGTGCCGATCCGGACGACCGATCATTCGGTCGACCCACCGGGATCAGTAAGTCAGGCCATGCCGCCCAGGGCAAGAGTCCCGCCCGCACTTCTCCCGCGCCGGCCCTCCTCACGGGGCCGGCGCGGCGGAGCCCGCGTCCCGCGGTCCGTACGCCGTCATGAAGCGGTCACGGAACTCGTCCATGCCCCAGCGCGGCGCGTCGGCCGCGGGCTTGAGGCCTTCGGTCCAGTTCCAGCCGGCCACCCGGTCCAGCACCTCCGGGTCCTTGGCGACGATCGTGACCGGCACGTCCCTGCTGGTGCTCCCGGCGGTGACGGTGGGCACCGGCTGGTGGTCGCCGAGGAAGACCAGGACCGTGTTCTCGTCGCCGTACCGCTCGACCCACTCGGTGATGCTGCTCAGCGAGTACTCGATGGCCCGCCGGTACTCGGTGCGCACCTTCTCCGGGTCCTTCCAGACCTCCTTCGGGTCCGTGCCCTCCTTCTTGATCCGGTGGAACACCGAGCCGTCGCCGAGGTCGTCCCAGTCGATCATGTGCGCGACGGGGGACCAGGGGCTGTGGCTGGAGGCGAGGATGATCTCCGCCATGATCGGCTCGCGGTCCTCCCTGCCGTGCTCCAGCCGCTCGAAGGCCTCCAGGCTGAACTGGTCGGGCACGGGGGTCCAGCTGAAGTACGGGCCGTGGTAGCCGAGGTGCTCGGAGTCGTAGATGTGGTCCAGGCCGAAGAACTCGCCCTCCGGCCAGGCCCGCCGCACCCCGGGCACGATGCCGACGGTCCGCCAGTCGCCGGTCTTGCGGAAGTACTGGGTGAGGGTCATGCGGTCGCTGGTGGTCAGGCTGCGGTAGCGCTGCTGGTTCTTGATCCACAGACCGGACAGGAAGGTGGAGTGCGCGAGCCAGCTTCCGGCGCCGGTCACCGGGGACTTCAGCCAGCCGCTGCGGGAGGCGAAACCCGCGTCCTCGAGCCTCCGGGTGCCGTCCTCGAGCGCCGCGTCGACCGGTCCCGCCATCGCCGGGTCGTCGATCGCGACCCGGCCGTAGCTCTCGATGAAGGTGAACAGGACGTCCTTGCCGCGCAGCCCGGTGAACAGCCGGTCGGGCGGTGTCCTCGCGAAGGCGTCGACCGCGGCCTCCTTCTCGAAGACCCGCGCGTCGCGCAGTCCCGCCCGCACCTGCTCCACCCGGTTGCCCAGCATCTCCGCGGTGCCCTTGGTGGCGATCCGCACACCGGCGACCTGCACGCCCGCCGTGACACAGGTGATCCACGCGACGCCCAGGACCAGCACGGTGCGGACGGCGACGGGACGGTGACGGGCCATCAGACCGGTCAGCCGCACCGTCGCCAGCGTCATCAGCGCCAGCAGGGCCACGAACAGCACGATCACCCCGGCCACGGCGAGCACCTGCCCGCCCCGGCCGAACGACTCCCGGACGAAGTCCGTCGCGTCGTCCAGCAGGATCCAGTCGAGCACCAGGTCGAAGGGCCGGGCCAGCACCTGGTGGAAGCCCATGTCCACGAACTTCAGGACGGTCAGCAGACCGAGCAGGACGCCCGAGACCACCGCCGCGGTCCGCCGCCACCGCGACGGCAGTGCGAGCAGCAGCGCGGCGAGCAGGATGCCCTCGGCGGGCAGCCGGACGAACGCCCGGACATCGAGGCGTCCCACCTGGTTCGGCATGAGGAACGCGAAGAGCACCAGCACCCCGGCGAGAACGGTCGTCCCCACGGTGACGCCGCGCGCCGTACGCGGCCACCGGTGCCGCCAGCCGAACCAGCCCGGCGGCGTGACCACCGGCGGTGTGCTCCCGGCCGGCTCCTCGGGCGCGGCCGGGTCGCCGCCCCGGTCCGCTCCGCCCTCGGTGGTGTCCGGCAGCCGGCGGGGGCGAATGAAGAGCGACACCCGGGGGGTCCTTCCGTGCGGTCCTGCGGTGGCATGGCGAACAGGGCCCGGCGAGCGGGCCTGCCCACACCAGTACGTCGGCACGTCGCCGTGGGTTCAAAGCGCGCCGGACCGGTTTGCCCCGCCCGCCCCGGCGTCCTCGCGGAAAGGTGCTCCTCGCGGCCTGTCGGGGGCAGGGACCGGTCGCTAGGCTGGCCCGCGGACGACGGTAATCGGGAGGAGCACGGACGTGGCCGAGAGCACCACCCAGCAGCGCCCGCTCACGGGCTGGGACAAGCCGGAGCTGGACCTCAGCAACGCGCAGTGGCAGTCCAGCAGCCGTGGCCTGGGCGATGTCCAGATCGCCTTCGTGGAGGGCTTCATCGCCATGCGCAACAGCGGCAGCCCGGAGAGCCCTTCCCTGATCTTCACCCCCGCCGAGTGGGGCGCGTTCGTGTCGGGAGCGCGGGAGGGGGAGTTCGACCTGACGTGAGCGGCGCCGCCGCGGGGGGTGTTCCGCGCGTTTTTCCGGACACGCGATCCGAAGCGCCGTTCCCGGACCGTGCCTGAGTCGGGCCGGCCGGGGGGCGAGGACCGAAGGCCGTATCCCGGAGGCGAGGAACCATGAACACCCAGCCGGTCGTCGCGGCGGTCGACGGTTCGGACGACAGCCTGCACGCCCTGGAGTGGGCCCTCGACGCCGCACGCCGGCGCGGGGCCCCGCTGCGGATCGTGCACGTGCGCCAGTACGCCCCCTGGGCACAGCCCGAGGTCCTGGCGGCCGGGCCGCCCGACCCCGACGAGGACCCGGTCCTCGACCAGGTCCGTAGTCACCTGGCACGGCGCAGCGGCCTGCCCGCCGCCGAGTACGTGGCGCTGGAGGGGGCGCCGGGCGCGCTGCTGCCCGAAGCGGGGGCCACGGCCCGGCTGCTGGTGCTCGGCTCCCGGGGCCGCGGG
>NZ_NCTE01000736.1 GCF_002114215.1 Streptomyces sp. 13-12-16
CGAGCACCTCGTCGAGCGAGGTCTCCGATTCCACGGTCGGTGCGGCGGCCGCACGGGCCCGCTGGAGCAGCGGGCCCGCCTCCAGGGAGGCGACGGCCGACGTCAGCCGCGGCAGGTCGTAGCCGTGCAGGGCGGACACCTCGGGAGCCAGCATCCAGTACCGCTCCGGGAGCCCGCCCGTGCCCAGCAGCGCCGGGGCCGCGTCCGGGGGCAGCAGCAGCGCGCCGACCCAGAACACGCGGCGCGACGGATCGCCGGGGACGGTCATCAGGCTCGGGCCGCGCAGCACGGGGGTGGCCGACCAGTACGCCTGACGCGGCGCGCGCGGTTCGACGACGCCGGTGACCCGCACCGCGAGCGGGGCGCGCTCCACACCGGGCACGTGGACGACCGAGCCCACCTCGATGTTCAGTTTCCGGGCCGTCTCGGCGGTGACGGCGGCCTCGACCGCCGTCGTCGACGCGGTGACGCCGTCCGGGGCCTTCGGCAGCCGGCCCTCCCGCAGCCGGGAGTGGCCGGCGAGCCCGCTCGGGGTGACGAGGTGGAACTGCGGGGCGAGCCCGTCCGGCCGGGACAGGTACGGGTCCGGGGCCGCCAGCCACCGGGTGGTGCGCACACCGTAGGACGACTGGTCGGGGTCGAGCGGGAGGGAACGGCCGGGCAGCGCGAAGAGCTTGGCGTAGGGGCCGCGCACGGCGTCCTCGCGCAGCTGCGCCTCCCACGCGTCGAGGGAGACGACGTCGTCGGACTGGGAGGCGTACAGCTGGACGGTGGTGCGGTCGGGCCCGGCCACCTCCACCGACCGGCGCAGCCCCGCGTCGCCGTACCGGTCGACCGCGAGCGGCAGCGCGGCGGCCAGGAACGCGGTCACCGCGACCAGCACCGCGAGCGCCGCGGCCGCACCGGGCGCCGACCGCAACCGGGTACGCACCCAGGGCACGGCCACCCGCACCCCTCCCGGAGCCCGCTCGCTCACGTCACTCGCCTCCCCGTTCCCGCAGTGACGTCACCGGGTCCGCCCTGCGCAGGGCCAGTACGGTCGTGATCAGCAGGGGGGCCGCGGCCACGGCGGCCAGGAGGGCGGCCACCCGGGCGGGGGGCAGTTCCACCAGGACTCCGGGGACCGGGCGGGTGGCCTCCGTGGTCAGCATGATCAGGGGGATCACCGCACGGGCCAGCACCGCGCCGAGCAGGACGCCCACCGCCAGCGCCAGACCGACCAGCACCCCCTGTTCGACGAGCACCACCCGGGCCAGCCGCCGCCGGGAGGCGCCGAGCGCGCGCAGCACCGCGAACTCGGCGGACCGTTCCCGCAGCGACCCCTCCGCGCTCACCGCGAACCCGACCG
>NZ_NCTE01000737.1:0-9026 GCF_002114215.1 Streptomyces sp. 13-12-16
CGTCGAGGAACCGATCGCCGCGGCCTCCGCCCGTGCCCCGCACGAGGCGGGGCCGCGCGGCCCCCGCCACCCGGCGGAAACCGGCCCGTGGGAACGGGCGGACACGCTCGGCCGGGGGCGGCTGACGGCGTCACGACGAGCGCACCTCGACCGACTGGCCGACGGGGCCGGACCACTGACCGAGCGCTGGGGCGGCGACCCGTGCGGGCTCCGCGAAGAGGCGGACGGTGATGTCGGTGAACCGCGCCACCCGGTGCGGGCCCTGCGGACGCCGACCTCTTCTCGCACGAGGCCGACGGGTCCGGCCGGAGGCAGGCGCCGCCGCCGCTGGACGCCGAGGACCTTGAAGGCGCGCGGCGGTTGGACTGCCGCAGGACCGGACCGGCTTCCCGCCCTTGCCGGACACACCCAACCGGCCGTCCCGGCACCGGCGTTGGTCCACGCGGCGATCGACGGGCACGTCGCCGAGGACCCGTCGCGCCGAGCCGATGTCCCATGACCCTCCGTCAACAGGGCTTTTCCACTCCCCCATTCGCGGGACAACGTGATCACCACGCGGCACAATGGCCGCGGCGGCCCGGTCACGGCCGCGCGGGCGAGGGAGAGGAAGAGACCGTGAGTGAGAGCCACACCCCGCCGAGCGGCTCGGCGAGGCTGAACACCGGTGTGGCGCACAACGCGCGCGTGTGGAACTACTGGATCGGCGGCAAGGACAACTACGAGGTCGACCAGCGGGTCGGCGACCACGTCGCCTCGATCAACCCGGTGATCCGGGACATCGCCCGCGCGGACCGGGACTTCCTGGGCCGGGCGGTGACGTATCTGACCCGCGAGCGCGGTGTGCGGCAGTTCCTCGACATCGGCACCGGCCTGCCGACGGCGGACAACACCCACGAGATCGCGCAGCGGATCGCACCGGACTCGCGGATCGTCTACGTCGACAACGACCCGATCGTGCTCGTCCACGCCCGCACCCTGCTGACCGGCACGCGCGAGGGCGCCACCGACTACATAGACGCCGACGTGCACGACCCGGACGCCATACTGGAACGCGCCGCCGGGACGCTGGACGTCACGCGGCCCGTCGCGGTGATGATGCTGGGGATCCTCAACTTCGTGCTCGACACCGACAAGGCCCGGGAGATCACCCGCCGGATCATGGCGGCGGTGCCCTCCGGCAGCTTCCTGGTCCTCACCCACCCCACGTACGACCCCGAGGTCGGCGGCGAACTGCAGGTCCCCGCCATGGAGTTCTGGAACGCGAACGCCACTCCCCCGATCACCGCCCGGAGCGCCGCGGACATCACCGCGTTCTTCGAGGGGCTGGATCTGGTGGAGCCCGGTCTGGTGTCCTGCTCACAGTGGCACGCCGCCTCCGACTCCGCCGCCGCGGTGCCGCAGTACGGCGCGGTGGCCGTGAAGCCCTGACCGCTGAAAGTATGATCTAGCAATGTCTGACATGACCGAAACCACGCCGGGCTGGCTGTCCTCCGACGATCTGGAGATGGCACGCGCCCAGATGCCGATCCTGTACGTCGAGGCCGTGCCCGTGCGCGTCGACGACAGCGGTGAAGTCACCAGCGTCGGCCTGCTGCTGCGCATCGGGCCCGACGGAACGGTCAGCCGGACTCTGGTCTCCGGCAGGGTGCTGCACCACGAACGGGTCCGGGACGCCCTCCTGCGCCATCTGGAGAAGGACCTCGGCCCGGTGGCGCTGCCGCGCGTCCCGGCGTCGCTCCAGCCGTTCACGGTCGCGGAGTACTTCCCCACGCAGGGCATCACCCCCTTCCACGACCCGCGTCAGCACGCGGTGTCGCTGGCGTACATCGTGCCGGTGACGGGTGACTGCCGGCCCCGGCAGGACGCCCTCGACCTGGTGTGGTTCAGCCCGCAGGAGGCCGTGTCGCAGGCGGTGCAGAGCGAGATGCCGGGCGGTCACGGGGTGCTGCTGAAGCAGGCCCTGGCCCACGCGGGCTGCGTGATCTGACGCGGCGGGGGCGCTAGCTCTCCGCGCGGGTGAGGTTGGTGCCGGTCGACGGGTCGAAGACATGGGCCTTGCCCATGTCGACCCGGAGTTGCACGGGTGCGCCCTCGCGGGCCCGGGTGGCGGCGTCCAGCCGGGCCACGATCTGCTGGGCTCCCTGGGCGCCGGTGTCGCGCGCGCCCGAGTCCGTGGCGAGTTCCTCCAGTTCGGCGGTGGTCACCGGACCGCCCTCCGCGCTGAAGTAGACGTACGCGTCGGAGCCCAGCGACTCCAGTACGTCCACGGTGGCGGTGACGACGGGGCCGCCCGTCCCGTGCGCCAGACCCGCGTCCTCGAAGGCCTCGGGGCGCAGCCCGACGATCACCTCGCGCGGCGCGTCCCGCCGTTCCAGCACCCGGCGCACACGGTCGTCGAGCGGCAGGTCCCCCAGCGGGGTGCGCAGGACGCCGCCGGACAGGGAGGCGCCCACGAAGTTCATCGCCGGGGAGCCGATGAAGCCCGCGACGAACAGGTTGCGCGGCATGCCGTAGAGCTCGGCCGGGGTGCCGACCTGCTGGACCAGGCCCTGCCGCATCACCACGACCCGGTCGCCGAGGGTCATCGCCTCGGTCTGGTCGTGGGTGACGTACACGGTGGTGGTGCCCAGGCGGCGTTGCAGCCGGGAGATCTGGGTGCGCATCTGCACCCGGAGCTTGGCGTCCAGGTTGGACAGCGGTTCGTCCATGAGGAACGCCTTGGGGTCGCGGACGATCGCCCGCCCCATCGCCACCCGCTGGCGCTGTCCGCCCGAGAGGTTGGCGGGCTTGCGGTCCAGGAACCCGCCCAGGTCGAGCACCCGGGCGGCCTCCTCGACCTTGCTGTCGATGGTGGCCTTGTCCACCTTGGCCAGCCGCAGCGGGAACCCCATGTTCTCCCGCACGCTCATGTGCGGGTACAGGGCGTAGCTCTGGAACACCATGGCGACGTCGCGCTCCTTGGGGGCGAGGTCGTTGACGACCCGGCCGCCGATGCGCAGGGTGCCCTCGGTGATGTCCTCGAGCCCGGCGATCATGTTCAGGGTGGTCGACTTGCCGCAGCCGGACGGGCCGACCAGGATCACGAACTCGCCGTCGGCGATGTCGAGGTCCACCTCCCGCACGGCGAGGGAGCCGTCGGGATAGCGCTTGGTGACTCCCTCTAGGACGATCTCGGCCATGGGCTGCGCCTCCTTGCCTGCACGCTCATCCCTTGACCGCCCCGGAGGTCAGTCCGGCGACGATCCGCCGCTGGAAGAGCAGGACGAAGATGATGATCGGGACGGTGATCACCACGGCGGCGGCGGCGATCGACCCGGTGGGCTGCTGGAACTGCGAGCTGCCGGTGAAGAACGCGATCGCGGCGGGGACCGTGCGCGCGGACTCGGTGGAGGTCAGCGAGATCGCGAACAGGAAGTCGTTCCAGCAGAAGATGAAGACGAGGATGGCGGTGGTGAACACGCCGGGCGCGGCGAGCGGCACGATGACCAGCCGGAAGGCCTGCGCGGGCGTGGCACCGTCCACCTTGGCGGCCTTCTCCAGGTCCCAGGGGATCTCCCGGAAGAACGCCGACAGGGTGTAGATCGCCAGCGGCAGCGAGAAGGTCATGTACGGGATGATCAGCCCGAGCCAGGTGTCGAAGATCCCGATGATCCGTTCGATGTCGAACAACGGGGACACCAGGGAGATCGGCGGGAACATGGCGATGAGCAGCGACATGCCGATGAGGAGCCGCTTGCCGGGGAACCGCAGCCGGGCCACGGCGTAGGCGGCCATGGTGCCGAGGACCACCGCGATCACCGTGGCGATCAGGGCGATGCCGATCGAGTTGACCAGCGCCCGGGTGAACTCGGAGGTCGCGAAGATGCCCCGGTAGTTCTCGAAGGTCCAGTCCCGGGGGACGTAGTTGCCGTCGGTGAGGGTGCCGGGGTCCTTGAACGACAGCGCGGCGATCCACCACACCGGGAACAGGGCGTACAGCACCACCACGACGTTGACGAAACCCCACCGGGTGGCGTGCGACGTGCCCGCGGCGGCCATCAGCGCTTCACCTCCGCGCCCGGTGCGGCGGCGCCGAACAGCTTGACGAAGGTGAAGGCGATGATCCCGACGCAGAGGAAGATCAGGACCGAGATCGCCGACCCGATGCCCAGGTTCAGCGCGGTGAACAGGTTGTCGTAGCCGAGGATCGACAGGGAGCCGGTGCCGTGGGCGCCCGAGGTGAGGACGTAGATGTTGTCGAAGATCCGGAACGCGTCCAGGGTGCGGAAGAGCAGGGCGACCAGGATGGCCGGTTTCATCAGCGGCAGCATGACCTTGGTGAACCGCTGCCAGGGGGTGGCGCCGTCGACCATGGCCGCCTTGAGGGTCTCCTCGGGGACGAGGGCGAGGCCGGCCAGCAGGAGCAGCGCCATGAACGGGGTGGTCTTCCACACCTCGGCGAGGACGATCAGCCACAGCGCGGGCCACTGTTCGGTGAGCGGGGCGTCGCCGCTGGGCAGCAGCTCGGCGAGGTAGCCGAGTTCGGGGGTCCATGCGTACTGCCAGGAGAAGGCGGCGACGACGGTGACGATGCCGTACGGGACGAGGACCGCGGTGCGTACCGTGCCGCGCGCGAAGAGCGTGCGGTGCATCACCAGGGCGAGGCCCATGCCGAGGACGAGTTCGATGGCCACGGACACGGTGGTCAGGAACACCGTGACCCAGAAGGCGTCCCACCAGAACGGGGAGGACAGCACCGCGCCGTAGTTGCTCAGGCCCACGAACTCGGCCCGTGCCGGGAAGCGCAGGTCGTAGCGCTGGAGGGACAGGTAGACCGCGTAGCCGATGGGGTAGGCGGTCACGGCGACCATGACGAGGACGGCCGGCGCGCACAGCAGCCAGCCCAGCCGGCGCTCCTGCCTGGCCCCGGCGGAAAGCTCCTTCCCGCCCCGCGTCCCGTCCTTCGTCGGCTCCGCCATGGTGCTCACGGGATCACGCCCTCGGATCGCAGGGCCTGGTCGATCTGTTCCCCGATGGTGTCCACCGCGCTCTCGGGCCGGATCTCCGACGGCGGGGACAGGGTGTGGGAGACGGCGATCGACACGTTCTGGTAGGCGGGGGTGAGCGGCCGTACGCTCGCCCTCTCCAGGGAGGACAGGACCTCCTCGGAGAAGGGGTACCGCTTCATGAAGGCGGGGTCGTCGTAGAGGGCGCGCAGGGTGGGCGGGAGTCCGCCCTCGAGCGCGGCGGTGAGCTGGTTCTCCCGGTCGCGCAGGCACAGGGCCGCCTCGAAGGCCAGGCCGGGGTGGCGGGAGTAGGCGCTGACGGCGAGGTCGATGCCGCCGACGGTGGGGCGGGACGGGCGGCCGGCGTCGACGCGGGGGTAGGGCGCCCAGCGGAAGTCCTTGAACAACCGCGGGTTGTTGCTCCTCATCGACGGATAGACGAACGGGTAGTTAAGTTCGAAGGCCGCGACGCCGGACTCCATGGCCAGGCGGTTCTGGTCCTCCATCTGGTTGGGCAGTGAGGGGTCGGCGGCCGGGGAGTTCGCGAGGTCGCGCATGATCGAGGCGGCCCGTACGGCGGGCGGGCCGAGGGAGGGTCCGGTGGCGCTCGGGTCGAGAATGGAGCCGCCCGCGCTGTTGACCAGGGAGTTGAACCAGACGGTGAGGCCCTCGTACTGGGCACCCTGGATCTCCACGTAGTGCGGTTCGCCCCGCCGGGCGAGCTCGCGGGACATGTCCAGCATCTCGGACCAGGTCTTCGGCGGGGTGGGCACCAGGTCCTCGCGGTACCACAGGAGCTGGACGTTGGTGTTGTACGGAACGGCGTACAGCCTGCCCTTCCAGGTGGCCGTCTGCAGGGGGACGCGGAGCGTGCCCTCGGTGGCCCGGCGTTTCGTCTCGCCGGTCCACTCCCGGATCCAGCGGGCCTCGGCGAACTCGGCGGCCCAGGTGACGTCGAGGCCCAGGATGTCGAGGGAGTCGTCCTCGGCGGCGAGCCTGCGCACCAGCTGCTGGCGCTGGCCGTCGGCGGCGCGGGGCAGCTTGTGGTAGCTGATGCGGTAACGGCCGCCGGACGCCCGGCTGCAGCGGTCGGCGGCCTGCTGCAGGGCGCCGGAGTCGTCGGGGAAGTTGTACCAGTCGAGGGTGGGCCGGGAGGTGTCCTCGTCACCGCCGCAGGCGGCGAGCGTCGATGCCAGCAGGGTCAGCGCGACCAGCGTCCGCGTCCGTCGCGGCCTTCCGGTACGTCCGCGCCTCGCGTGCACGCGCTCCACACCTCGCTTCCGGGATCGCGGCGCGGGTGTCCGAACCCCGCGGCGGCGTCTACCCGGCGAACGTTAAACGGGACACAGTGCGACATCAAGGACATTCGCCGATGACTCGCCGCGCTCCACGGCGACCTGCTCGGCGCATGTCGGGTCACGCGGCTCCCCCGGATCCGCCGGCGTGCGCAGTGCCGGCTGCCGGTCCGCGGGCGGGGCACAGCCCGGCAGCGCCACGGCCACGGTCGCGCAGAGGGAGACGAGCAGAACCCTCGTCCTGCCGTGACCGTCCCCGACCATGGGTGAGTTCATGTCACCCCCTCCTGCCGCCCCCGTGTCCCGCGGGGTGCGCTCCCCGCCCGGCGACAGAAGCCACGCCGCCGGGCCCGGCGGATCGTCGGCCCGCCGGTTGACGATCGCGGTACACCTTGGCGGTACTCCGTCAGGCGGACTCGACCGTGGTCGCACGGGAGGCGGCAACCGGCCGACGGAAACGACGAAGAGGCCGTCCCGGGTGTCCCCGATACGGCCTCCGACCTGCTGTTCGACAAGTCGGGACGACAGGATTTGAACCTGCGACCCCTTGACCCCCAGTCAAGTGCGCTACCAAGCTGCGCCACGTCCCGTTGCCCGTCTGACCTGGGGATTCCCCCGGCCGAACGCGCACGGAAACCATACCGCACTCCAGGCGGTGATCGCGCACCCGTTTACGGCCGCGGGCTCTTCCCGGAGTGCGCCTCCCCGGGCGGCAGGCCCAGCCGGGGGTGCGCCTCGACGAGCCGGGGCGGGGCCGCCTGGCGCCAGGAGTCAGCGAGGATGTCGCGCAGCTCGTCCTCGTCCTCCAGGGCGGCGAGGCGGACCCTGACCCAGGCGAACTGCGCCTCGTGGCCGGCGATCCAGAACTTCTCCGGTTCGGCGAGGGCCAGTTCGTCGCGCTCCTCCTTGGGGCAGCGCACGGCGATGGAGGTCTCGTCCTCGGGGAGGGTGGCGAACATCTTCCCCGCGACCCGGAACGTGGGCATGTTCCAGGCGACCTTCTCCGTGGTGTCCGGCAGGGACAGGGCGATCCGTCGTACGTCTTCGGCATCCGGCATGGCAGGCACCGTAGCGGCCGGCACTGACACTCACCCGGGGGCGGGCGCCGCGGGGTCCGCCCCCGGACGCTTGTAGTAGATCGTCGTCGGCCGCAGCACCCCGGCGGGGTCCGCCGCGTAGTCGGGGATGGCGCCGACGGGGGTCCAGCCGGAGGAGCGGTAGAGGTGCTCGGCGGGGCTGCCGGTCTCGGTGTCCAGGTGCAGCAGGGTGATGCCCCGCGCGACGGCCGCCTCCTCCGCGACGGTCAGCAGCCGCCGTCCGAGCCCCCGGCCACGGGCCGCGCGGTGCACCATGAGCTTCACCAACTCCGCGCGGTGGGCGCTGTTGGGCTTGTCGGGGAGGGCGAGGCTCACGGTGCCCAGCACCCCTCCGGGCTCCTCGTACGCCGCCCACACCGCGAGCCGGCCCGCGGC
The DNA here is from genome assembly GCF_002114215.1 of Streptomyces sp. 13-12-16. GTDB lineage: Bacteria > Actinomycetota > Actinomycetes > Streptomycetales > Streptomycetaceae > Streptomyces. Next base: position 7,753 of record NZ_NCTE01000737.1, read on the forward strand.
GACGGCCGAGGACCGTTCCTTCCACCAGCGGGCCGCCTCCGTGCGGTCGAGCGGGGCCAGGAAGCCGACGGAGGCGCCGCCGTCCACCGTGTCGGCCAGCAGTTCGGCCAGTGACGGGGTCAGGTCGGCCAGGCGGGCGGCGTCCAGCGGGACGATGTTCACGGTCGCACCACCGCCAGCACGTAGCGCACGGCCTGGGGGCCGGGGCAGCGGAACCGGGTGGGACCCCAGACGCGGAGCCTGAGGCAGTCGCCGTCGCCGAGACGGTGCTCGACGTCCCGGTCCGTCACGGCGAGGGCCCCTTCCAGGACCCAGATGTGCTGTTCCAGGCCGGGGACGGGCGGCCGGTCGTAGGCGATGTCCGCACCGGCGTCGAGCCGGCCCTCGACGAGTTCGCCGCGCAGCCCGCCGTGCGGCGGGGACACGGACCGGCGGACGAAACCGGAGGCCCTGTCCTCCCACACCGGCTGGTCGGCGGCCCGCACCAGCGGCGCGGGCTCCGCCTCGATCTCGCTGAGCAGTTGGGACATGGTCCGCCCGTAGACGGCGCACAGCCGGTTGAGCAGGGAGGCGGTGGGACTGGTCTCCGCGCGCTCGGCCCTGGAGAGGGTGGACCGGCTGATCCCACTGCGCTCCGCCAGCTCTCCGAGCGACCAGCCGTGCTCGCCCCGCAGCTCGGCCAGGCGCCCGCCGAGCCGGACGTCGACGGGGTCCGGGGAGGTGCCCCCGGTTTCATCACGTTTCACATACGGGATTTTATCCCGTATCCGAGACCAGGGGGAGTGGTCACCGGCCGGCTCTGGCGAAGTTGTTGTACAGCCGCCTCAGGTGCTTGGCCACGGGGCACTGCGCGCCGTCCGCGCCGCATTGACGACAGTTCCGAAGGTGCTGTTCGTAGTCCTGGCGGGCTTGCTCGAGGCGGTCGCGGGACGGCTGCATTCGACTTCCTGACGGTCATTCGGGCGCCAACTCACGGGCGCCACAAGGGGGATGGGGTCACCTCGACTGGTTGCCTGAGGCGCACACCTCAACTTTGATCTTGTTACTCGCAGTACGGCAAACCGGGCCGGCGAGCTGTGGTCCCGCGGGCGTCCCACAGCCGGGAGCCGCGGCGCGGGTCACGCGGCGTGCCGGCTGCGGGGCCGGCCCCAGCCACGTGAAGATCGCCGGCGGCACCGCCTACGTGGCCGACAAGTCCGGTGCCACGCGGACCGAGGACACCCCGACCCGGATCCGCCTCGCCCGCCGAGGCCCCGGCGGGGGCGGGCGGGGCC
>NZ_NCTE01000737.1:9263-28404 GCF_002114215.1 Streptomyces sp. 13-12-16
CCGACGAAGCCGAACGAGGCCGTCGACCCGCCGTCCGGGGCCAGCGCCCCGGCACCCTCGGGAGCGGTCACCCGTACATGCGTGCCCGTCTGGTGGAACGTGGCGTTCCAGCCGGAGGACACCGACTGGCGGTCGGTCGGCCAGTCCCAGTCCACGGTCCAGCCGGTGATCGGGGTGTCCGAGAGGTTCCGGACGGTGACCGTGGCCACGAAGCCGTTGCCCCAGCTCGTGTCGCGGTGGTAGGTCACCGCGCAGGGGGCGTCCGGCGGGGTGCCGGTGGTGAAGGTCAGCGGAGTGGACGGGGCGGAGAGCCGGCCCGAGGCGTCGGCCGCCAGCACGTTGACCGTGTGGGTGCTGCCCGGGGGCAGGTTCCGCAGGGTCACGGACGTACCGGTGGTCTCGCCCACCACGTGGGTGTGCGCGCCGTCGCGCTCCTGGACCAGGTAGCGGGTGGCACCCGCCGCGCCCTCCCAGGAGAGGCTCGCGGTGGTGTCGGTCACCGCCTCCAGCCGCGGCGTCCCCGGGGCCCCGGCGCCGGACGCCCCCGGCCCGGTGCCGGGCTGCGGGGTGAGGGTGACCGTGAGCATCCCGTACGGCGGCACGGTGACCCGGGAGGCGGACGCCGTACCGTCGGTGACGTCGGTGATGTCGCCGTCGCCGCGCGCGTAACGGCTGACCTCGGGTGCGGCGGCGGACGGGGTGAAGCCCTCGTAGCCGAGGTCCACGGTCCGTGCGGCGTCCGGGTCCTTGTTGATGAGCAGGACGCTCAGCCGTCCGTCGCGGCGGTGCACGGCGTGGGCGGAGACGTCCTGCGCGGAGGACGCGGCGGCGACCAGGGTGTCGCCCGCGGTGCCCAGTTCGCCGGTCATCTTCATGCCGTAGTAGGGGTGGAACGGCGTGTTGGGCGCCGGCTCGCAGACGTCACCGGTGCAGGTGCCGCTGGAGAGCATCCCCATGTCGCCGTAGTCCGTCTCGCCGTCGACGGTGGTGATCCGGCCCGCGCCGTTGTGGGTGTTCCACCAGTCGACGGTGAAGACACCGTTCTCCAGGGCCGTCAGATACGCGTCCGCGGCGAACAGGCCGTTGGGGCGGGCGGTGAGCATGGCGCCGCCGGTGTTGGTGTTGATCTCGGTGAGGGCGATGCCGATGCGCGGTGAGTCGGCGCCCGCGTACCGGTCGAGCTGGCTGCGGACCTCCCGCAGTTCGCCGGGCAGCCTGGTCAGCCTCGCCATGGCGTCCTCGGCGGTGGTGTCGGCGCCGCCCGCGTACCAGTGGACGCTCACGAAGTCGATGACGTCGGTGACTTCGGAGAGCACGGTGTGGTTCCAGTCGCCGGGATCGCCCTCGCCCACGATGCCGTCCGGCCACTCGCCCGGGGTGGTGAGGACCGCGCCGATCTTGACGGTCGGGTCGACGGCCTTCATGGCCTCGGCGTAGGCGCGGACCTGACGGGCGTACTCCCGGGGGCTCTTGTCCTCGTGCTCGTCGTGTTCCCAGCCGCTGCCGTAATGACCGTTGCCGTAGATCTCGTTGCCGATCTCCCAGTACTTCGCCCCGTAGTCCTTGGTGACGTTGGCGTACCGGACCCAGCCGGCCGCCTCCTCGGGCGTGCCCGAGCCGTAGTTGGCGATCAGGATCGGCTGGGCGCCGGCGGCGCGGACGGTGCCCATGAAGGCGTCGAAGCCGGTGCCGGGGGCGACGTATCCGCCGGGTGCCGTGTGCGTCTCCCAGTGGTAGATGTCCGCGTACGAGCCGCCGGGGTAGCGCATCGCCCCGACGTCGGCCGCCTTCATCAGGTCGGCGACCTCCGGGTCGTTCATGTGCGAGTCCCAGACGGCCGCGTTGACCCCGCGCGCGGTGTCGGAGATGCGGCCCAGCGACGCCTGCGTGTTGACCCGGACGTCGACGTCCGCGGCGGGGGCCTCGGGCGCGGCGGCCGACGCGACACCGGTGGCGTTCAGCGGGGACAGCAGGGCGAGCGCGGCGGTCAGGGCGGCGGCGGTGCGTACGAGGTGACGGGTGCCGGTACCGGCCGGCCGGCCGGGTCTGTGCGGTAAGGACATGGGGGATCCTCCCTCGGGGTCCGGCGGCACGGACGGGGCGGCGTGTGCCGGACCGTGCGGCCGGACGGGCGGAGTGCCGGTGCGGCAGCAGGACGTTCCGCGCCGGTGGCACAGGAGACGGTGCGTGGATGCGGTGCGGTCGTGCACGGGCGGCGCGCGGCGGATCACGCCGGTGGGAGCGCTCCCATGATGGGAGTGGTGTGACATCCTGTCAACAGTGGGGCAGGCCCCGGCGGGCATCGGCGCGGCCGTCCGCCCGGAGGGCCTCGGGGACGCGTGCCGGCGCGGGACGGCGGACGTCGTCCGCCATGACGGACGTGTCAGGCGTCCCGACGGACCCGAAGGGCTTCGGCCGGGCCTTCGACGGGGTCGACGAGCGTGGCGGCGACGCGGAACCGGCCGTCGAGCGCGGACCGGACCCCGTCCAGCAGGCCCTCGGCGCTCTTCGCCTCGACGAACGTCTCGGCACAGGGTGCGGCCACGGACACCCGCTCGCCGTCGACCGGACGCAGCGCACGGTCCCGGGACGCCGCACCGCGTCCCGGGAGGAAGCAGCCGCCCGGAACGGCCCCGGAGCGCGTGCGGGCGCACAGGACACCCCGTCCGGCGCCGGGCAGGCACGAGCCCGCTCGGGTGTCGCCGCTTCACTGTGCCAAGCACGGACAGCCCAGTCCTCGGCGAGGAGCGCAGTCCTCCTTGTCATGGAGTGCGGCTCGGATCTCACCGGCGTGATCGACCACGGAGGTCCCGCCGCCGGCCGCTCCCGGACCGCGTCGGCCGGTCCGGGAACGGCGGTCGTTTCTCCGGCGGTCGGAAATGGCCGGAAACCCGCTCGTCATGTGGACCCGGTGCCCGTACGGACGTGCGACGGCGTCCTGTGGTCCCCGTCGGGCACCGGGTGTCCGGGGCCGGACTCGACGCTCTCGGCGGCCTCGGCGGACTCGGCGGACTCGGTGCTCTCGGTGCTCTCGGTGCTCTCGCCGAGGAAGCCGCCCGACTGGTGCCGCCACAGCTTGGCGTAGGCGCCGTCCGTCGCGAGCAACTCCCCGTGGGTGCCCTGTTCGACGACGCTTCCGCGGTCGAGGACGACGAGGCGGTCCATGCCGGCGACGGTGCTCAGGCGGTGGGCGACCACGAGGGCCGTACGTCCGTCCATCAGCCGCCACAGGGCGTCCTGGACGAGGAGCTCGCTCTCCGAGTCCAGCGCGCTGGTCGCCTCGTCGAGCAACAGGATCGGAGCATCGCGGAGGACGGCCCTGGCGAGGGCGACGCGCTGGCGCTGGCCGCCCGAGAGTTTCACCCCTCTCTCCCCCACCAGGGTGGCGAATCCGTCGGGGAGTTGCTCGGCGAACTCCGTGACGTGTGCGGCCGCGGCCGCCGCGTGGATCTCCTCGTCGGTGGCGCCGGGCCGGGCGAAGGCGATGTTGTCCCGCAGGCTGCGGTGGAACATCGCGGGTTCCTGCGGGACGTAGGCGATCAGTGAGCGCAGGTCGGCCTGGCGCAGCCGGCTGATGTCCTGACCGCCGATCAGGACGCGTCCGCCGTCGATGTCCGACATCCGCAGCAGGAGCCGGGTGAGTGTGGTCTTGCCGCCGCCGGACCTGCCGACCAGGCCGATCCGCGCGCCCGCGGGCACGTCCAGGTCGAGGCCCTGGAAGATCGGTTTCGCACCGGTGTGGGCGAACGTCACCGCCTCGAAGCGGATACCGGTGTCCCGCGGTGCGAGCGGTTCGGGTTCCTTCGGGTCGAGCACGGTGGGCGGGTCCAGCAGCAGTTCCGTGAACTGTGCGGCCTCGGTCATCGAGCTTTCCAGACGCCGGTAGATCTGGTTGAACTCGAACATGATCTGGGTCGCGTTGGAGTAGTAGGTGAAAGCGACGACGATCTCCTCCACTCCCTGTCCCGGGCCGCCGAAGGCGACGGCGACCAACAGGCCCAGCACGTTGGTCAGCACGGACATGGGGGCGATCAGGACGTCGACGCGCAGATTGCCGTAGTCCCACGACCTCAGCGTCAGGCGCCGGGACTCCGCGACACGACCGCGGTGTTCCTGGGCCTCCCGCCGCTCGGCCGCGAACGCCCGGATGGTCTCCATGTTCATGAGGCTGTCGGCGACATGGCCGGAGACCCGGGCGATCGCCGCCTCACGCTCGTTGACCAGCCTCTGCCGGCGCCGGATCAGAGGCGTCGCGGCCACCACGGTCAGCGCGATCATCACCAGGAGGCCCGCGACGAGCATCGGTTCGTAGCTCCACAGCACCACGGCACCGAACACCAGGGGGACGAGACTGCCCACGATCCGGTACGTCACCGTGTCGACGAAGTCCTCGAAGCGCTTGCCGAAGCTCAGCACCCTTTTGGTCAGGGAGCCGGCGAAGTTGTCGTGGAAGAACGCCGCGTCCTTGGCGAGGAGTTCGTCCATGCCGCTCACGTACAGGTGCTCCATGCCGAGGGCGTCCACCCGGTTCAGGCAGTGCAGTCCGATCCGCCACATGGTCTCGGCGAGCAGCAGCACCGCGCCGAAGCCCAGCACGTACGGCAGTGCCGAGGCGAGGGTGAGACCACCCTCGTCGGCGGCCTGCCCCGCCAGTTTCGCGATCAGCAGGGGGGCGACGTAGCGGATGCCGATGTTGCCCACGGCCGGCAGCAGCAGCGCGGGCAGGGCCAGCAGTCGTAGTCGCAGCAGTTCCCGGCCGTAGCGGCGCAGCGCCAGAACCACCGCGCTCCTGCCCGGCGTCGGCCCTCGCGTATCTGTTGTCCCCATCACACTCCCGGAGGTTCGGAAGTCGGAAGTCTCCCGTCGGGAGAGGCTCCCGGTCCAGGCATTTAACGCGGACCGGCCAGAACCGGACACCGATGTGCTCAACGCGCACAGCGGACGTATCCGCCAGTGGGTTTCCGGCAGCCGGTGCGGCCGTTTCGGCTTCGGAGGGCGGACGGGATCCGGCAGCGGAAGCGGTACGGGGTGCGCGGGGCCGCAACGGACGGGGCAGAGCCCCGCTCACCCGGCCGCGGTCGAGACGGCGGCCCGGAGGGCGGCAGGGCAGGCCCCCGGAGTGGCCGCCCGCCCGTGGGAAGAACCGGGCACCGAGCGTGCCGTACGCCGCGGAACTCGCCATTCAGGTGGATGATCCAAAACGCCCGGTGTGACCTTGGATATACCCTTTGGCACCCGGTTGTGCGTAGCCTGATCCACTGCTCTCGCACGCAGTGCCGCGATATCGGGTGCACGACACATCGATCGTTCAGGAGACCCATGCGCCCCCGGATAACCTCTCTTCCGCCCGTCGCCCTGGCGGGCGGTGCGCTGACCGTCGGTATCGGCGGCCTGTACCTCGCCGGGCTGCTGCTCACCGGCGGTGAGATCGAGGCGGGGACGACGGTGCGCGGTGTGGACATCGGGGGCCTGACCCGTGAGGAAGCCACCCGGAAGCTGGAGCGGCACCTGGTGGAGGCCGGCCCGCGGAAGCTGGCCGTACAGGTCGGTGACCGCAAGGGCACGGTCGATGCCCGGCAGGCGGGGCTCGCCTTCGACATCCGGAAGACCCTGGACCGGGCGACGTCCACCGGCTCCGATCCGGTCGGTGTGATCGGCGGACTGTTCCGCTCGGGCGGTGACATCGAGCCGGTCGTGCGGGTCGACGAGGACAAGGCCCGCACCGCCCTCGGGAAGCTGGCGAAGACGCTCGACCAGAAGGTCCGCGACGGCGCCGTCTCCTTCGCCGACGGCCGTGTCGAGCAGACCGCGCCGCGCACCGGACACGCGCTGGACGTGGACGCCGCGATCGGCTCACTGCGCGCCCCCTTCCTGCGCGGCACGGCGGACTCGATCACGGTGCTGCCCGTACGCGGGACCGAGCCGGAGGTCACGGCGGAAGAGGTGCGACGGGCAGTGCGCGAGTTCGCGCGGCCGGCGATGTCGGCACCGGTCACGCTCACCGCGGGCGGCAAGCGGTTCACGCTCCCCCCGGCCGTGCTCGGCGAGTACCTGACCATGCGGCCGGACGACACCGGCAGGCTCATCCCGGACCTCGACAGCAAGGGCCTGCGCGCCGCCCCCGCGGTGACCGGCGCCCTGAACGGCCTCCCCACCACGCCCCGGAACGCACGGCTGGGGCTCCAGGGCGACAAGGCCGTGGTGACCGCCGACGCCACCCCCGCCGTGGAGGTCACCGACAAGGCCCTGGGCAAGGCCGTCCTGCCCCTGCTCACCGAGTCGGGCACCGCCCGCACCGGCGAGGTGGCCACCCGGCGGATCCAGCCGGAGGTCACCCGCGAGAACGCGGCCCGGCTGGGGCTCACCGAGAAGATGTCCTCCTTCACCGTCGAGTTCGAACCGGCCGCCTACCGCACGACGAACGTCGGCCGGGCCGTGGAACTCATCAACGGCTCCGTCGTCATGCCGAACGAGACCTGGAGCTTCAACCGGACCGTCGGCGAACGCACCGAGGCCAACGGTTTCGTCGACGGCGTCATGATCTACGACGACCAGTACAGGAAGGCACCGGGCGGGGGCGTCTCCGCCGTGGCCACGACCGTCTTCAACGCGATGTTCTTCGCGGGCGTCAAGCCCGTCGAGCACGGCGCCCACTCCTTCTACATCGAGCGCTACCCCGAGGGCCGCGAGGCGACGGTCGCCTGGGGCAGCCTGGACCTGAGGTTCACCAACGACTCCGGCAAGGCCATCTACATCCAGGCCGAGTCCACCGACACCTCGCTGACCGTCAGCTTCCTCGGCACCAAGAAGTACGACCGGATCACGTCGGTCAAGGGGCCGCGCACCGACGTGCGGCAGCCGGAGACCAAGGTGAGCACCGACGAGCAGTGCGTGCCGCAGACCCCGCTCGAGGGCTTCGACGTCACCGTGGAGCGGGTCTTCCACGACGGCGGCCGGGAAGTGAAGCGGGAACCGTTCCGCACCCACTACACCCCACGCAACGAAATCACCTGCGAAGAGACGCCGAGCACACGTCAGCCCTGAAGAACGCGCCCCCGCCGGCTCGCCCGGCAGGACGTCGCCCCGGCCTCGCTCGCCCACGCCGCATCGTCGCCGCGTCCCTCGTCGACACCACCATCGAGTGGTACGACAACTCATTCGACCAGGGCTAGGGCCTGCGGTTTCCCGTGATTCCGGCCTTCGAAGTCAGCACGGAACCAGCACGGGGTTCATGGCGTGGTGACTCGGTGCCGGCCGACCTGCGTCGCAGCGCGCTCCGCTGCCCCGACGGCCTCCGCACATGGTTGCCCGGTGCCACCACAGCACGAGCGGACAGGGACAGGAGACCGTCTCGTTCGGTTCTCCGGGAAGTCGGGAGGACAGACTGCGGCTGCCGTGGCGTGCAGGGTCACATACCGCGGTCCGGCCCGCTCCACGGCTCCGGCCGTTCGTCAGCGGTCGTCGGAAGTCGGCACAGCTGTACCGGGCCGGGGTGGAGGGCGGAGGTATCGGGGCCAGTCGTGTCTTCGCCGAAGAGGTAGCGGTGGAGCCATTCTGCGAAGCTCATTTCGAACCGGGCCCAGCTGCCTTCGCCGTCTTCAACCAGGAGCCCAGGGGCCGCATCGTCCGCAGCCACGAGGAACAGCGTCTCGCCTCGGCCGGTGCCCGCGATCGGCCACAGCCCGTTGCGGGTGCCGAAGCTCGACTCCGCGAGGCCGAACAGCAGGCGAGGGTCCTCGTCCGGGTCGAGGTCGTCCCAGGAGACCTCGGACCGAGCACGGATCGTGTCCCGTACGTCCTGGCCCGGATTGCAGCGTTCGGTCGCGGGGTGGCGCAGGTACAGGTGGCCGTCGAGCTGGATGGGAGCACATGCGTCCACGAGGGTCTGGTAGTCGGTCGGCAGCCGGACGCCGAGTCCTGCGCGGAGCCGGCCCCGGGCGGAGGGGTCCGCGTAACGGTTCTGGGCCGGGCCGGGCATCGCCGTGGCGGCGGCCGGGTAGGCGGTCATGGCGTTCCTCGCCGGCTTGTGTCGTCTTCGCGAAGGCTTCCTCACCCAACCCGGACGAGACCGCTACCAGAAGCGGACTTGACGTCCGCTGAAAGCCACCGGTCGGGTCTCAGCACTGCCCCGGTACCGACGTGAGCGAGCCGTCGGCCGGATGTCAGTCAGCTGACGGAGGCTGTCGGCACGGTGGCCGAGCCATTCTCGTGGAGACATCGAATCCGCCCGGTACCCGGGCGGTACCACGAGGAGCGGACCATGAACACCATCGCGCGGCACTGGATCAACGGACAGTGGACCGGCTCCGGGTCGGTTCTGGAATCGATCAACCCGGCCGACGGCACCGTCGTCGGCTCGTACTACGACGGTGGCGAGGCAGAGGCCTCGGCCGCCGTGGACGCAGCCGCCGCCGCGTTCGAGACCACCGAATGGTCGCGCACCCCCTCGCTCCGGGCGACCGCACTCAGCCGGCTGGCCGATGCCCTCGAGGCCCGGGTACCCGAGGTCGCGGCCATGTTGTCCCGGGAGAACGGCAAGCTGCTGGGTGAGACCACGTGGGAGGTCAGCGGTGCAGTCGGGTGGCTGCGGTACGCGGCGGCCTCTGTGCGCACCCAGACCGCCGGGCGCGCCGCCGAGACGGCACCCGGCCAGTACACCCACTCGGTGCCCGAGCCGCTCGGTGTCGCCGGGATCATTTCTCCCTGGAACTCCCCCGTCATGCTGACCGTGCGGGCACTGGGCCCGGCGCTGGCCGCCGGCTGCACCGTCGTGGTCAAACTTCCGGCTCAGACGGCACTGACCAATGAGCTTTTCGCGCAGGTCCTGGCCTCGGTCCCGGAGATCCCGGCGGGCGTGGTCAGCGTGTTCACCGAGTCCGGCAACACCGGGGCCCCGTTCCTGGTCTCCTCGGACAAGGTCGACGTGATCAACTACACCGGCAGTACGCCGGTCGGGCGCCGTATCGCGGCCGCGGCCTCCACCACACTCAAGCGGCTCGGTCTGGAACTGGGCGGCAAGGCGCCCATGGTGATCTTTCCCGACGCCGATCTGGACATGGTGATCCCCACCGTGGTGCAGTCGCTGGTGCTGATGAACGGGCAGTTCTGCTGCACCGGCTCCCGCGTACTGGTTCACCGGGACGTCGCCGACCAGGTGCGCACTCGGCTCACCGCCGCGCTCGCGCAGGTGCGGCTCGGGTCGGGCGACGACGAGAAGGCCCAGCTCGGCCCGGTGATCGACCGGGCGTCCGCCCAGCGGGTGGACGCGATCGTCGAGGAAGCCACCTCGTACGGCACGGTACTGCTGCGCGGTGGTGTGGTCACCGACGGCCCGCTGGCCGCCGGCGCGTTCTACCGGCCGAGCCTGATCGAGGTGGACCGCACCGACGTCCGGATCGTGCAGGAAGAGGTCTTCGGTCCGGTCCAGACGTTCGAGATCTTCGACGACGAGGACGACGCCGTGGCCAAGGCGAACGCCACCATCTACGGTCTGGCCGCCTCGGTGTTCAGCTCGGACTCGATGAAGGCCCGCCGGATCGCCCGGCGCATCCGCACCGGCACGGTATGGATCAACACCTGGGGAGCCATCAGCGAGGACTTCGAGGAGGGCGGCGTCAAGGGAAGCGGTTACGGCTACCTGTGCGGCCCGCGCGCGATCGAGGAGTTCCAGGCCCTCAAGGTGTACGTGGAGCAGGACCACACCCAGTCCGCTCACTGATCAGATCACGACCCGGCCCGGCGCCCACCTGGGCACCGGGCCGTCCCCTGCACGGGAAGGTCGCGCCAGGCGTCGATTCTGATCACCGGAGCGACGAACGGTCTTGGTCTCGCTCTGGCGGAGGAGCCTGCGGAAGCCGTGCACCAGTTGCTTCCGCACGGTCGTGCCCCGCAGCGACCGGTGCCGATCGCGCAGCGCTTCGGGGCCGAGCAATACATCGCCGACCGGTCCGCTCCGGCCGAGACCCAGCGACTCGCGGCCGAAGTGGCGGCACGGCACGATCGCCTCGACGTGCTGGTCGACAACGCGGGTGTGGGCTTCACCTGGAACGGCACCAGCCGAAGCATGTCAGCGGACGGGTACCAGCAGCGGCCGGCGGTGGACCATCTGGGCCCTGTGCCGCCCACCCGGCAACCGCTGCCGCCGTTGCGCGCGGACAGCCCATCACGCAGCGCCGACATCGCCCCGGTCGCGCAGGAACCGATGGAATCAAAACGATACGCAGCATGTCGATGTGGAGTGGTCCATGAACAAGAGAATTGTCTCCCGTGCCTACGGTGCCGACGATCCCGGACTGCCGAGCCCACCGGCAGTGACGGACATCCGGCACACGCTCCGGGAGCAGAGCCGGAACGCGTTCGCGAACGCCGAACCCCGGCTCGGCCCCGCCGTTCCGGCCGCCGTCCGGCGTTGGAAGCTGTGGCTCCTCACCGTGTGCGGTATCTACCCCACCATCGTCCTGCTGGGCCTGGCCACGAACCCTGTTCTGGAGGATCTGTACCTGCCGGTGCGACTCGCTGTACTCGTCCCGGCGGCGGCAGCAGCGATGGTCTGGCAGATCAGTCCCCGACTGCAGCGGTACTTCGGAGCTTGGCTCACCAGATGACAAGCAGCCCGGCTCCGCCGCCGGTGTGCTCCGCGGCGCCCGCACACCACAGACCACTGCGCAGGCTCACGGCGCGAGGCCGCGACGAGAGCCACCGCGGCGTCTCCTCACTGGAGCTCTTCTTCGACCTGTGCTTCATCGTGGCCATAGCCCAGGCAGGCGCCCAGCTGGTGCACGCCATGGTCGAGGGACACACGGGCGAGGGGATCCTCGACTACCTGATGATCTTCTTCGCCATCTGGTGGGCGTGGATGAACTTCACGTGGTTCGCCTCGGCTTACGACAACGACGACGTGCTGTACCGGATCGTCACGCTGATCCAGACAGCCGGCGTGCTCGTCCTGACGGCAGGCGTCTCCCAGGCGTTCGAGGAACACGCGTACCCGGTCGTCGTCCTGGGCTACGTGATCATGCGGCTCGCCATGACGGCGCAGTGGCTGCGCGTGGCGCGGTCGAGCCAGGGCCCCGAGCGGACGATGGCGCTGCGGTACGCCATCGGGCTGTGCCAGATCGGCTGGCTGGGGCTACTGGCCCTGCCGGAGGCCGGCCGCCCGTGGGTCTTCCTGGTGATGGCGCCGCTGGAGATGGCCGTACCGCTGTATGCGGAGCGGGCCCACCCCACGCGGTGGCACCCCCACCACATCGCCGAACGGTACGGGCTGCTCACGCTCATCGTGCTCGGCGAGACCATCGCGGCGGCCACCGTCGCCGTGAAGTCGGGGATCGACGAGCACGAGGCCCTGGGTGAGTTGCTGCCCATCGCCGCCGGCGGACTGCTGATCATCTTCACCGCCTGGTGGGTGTACTTCGCGGTCCCCGTCCACGGGCACCTCCGCTCCGGCCGGCAGTCCTTCCTCTGGGGCTACGGCCATTACCTGATCTTCGTCTCGGGTGCCGCGATCGGGGCCGGCCTGGAGGTGGCGGTGGAGCAGGCGGTGGGCAGGACGCACCTTTCGGCGCTGTCGGCGTCGGCGGCGGTGACGCTGCCGACAGCGCTGTTCCTGCTCACGGTGTGGGCGCTGCACTCGCGCTTCTACAAGGTGGGGATCGCCCAGCAGTCGGTGCTGCCGGTCACGGCGCTGCTGGTGGTCGCCTGTACGTTCCTGGGTCACTGGGCGGTGCTCGCGGCGGGGCTGGTGGCGGCGCTGGCGGTGGCAGCCGGGGTGACGCTGACGACGCTCGGGGCGAGCCCGGAGCGCGGGAGGGGCGAGGAAGGCGTCGCGGTGCCAGTTCTGTGAGGGAGCCCTCGCCGCCGCGGGAACCTGGCCGGCACGGCGTACGACGGCGCCCGTGCCGTGCGCCCGGTGCACCTGCTCGACGACGGCGACACGTTGTTCACGCCGACGACGGGGACGCACCCGCTCGGCACCGCGAACCCGCCGGCCCTGGACAACGTCCTCACGGCGGGGCGCGGACGCGGTGACCCACGCGACCGTACGCGCTGTGGGCACCGCCGAGTGGGTCGCGCACTCATCGACGGAGCCGAGACCACCAAGGTCCTCAACGCCGCTCAGGCCGCCGACGTCGACGCCACCCACATCACACCAGCCAACTCGAAGGGCTTCCCGGGAAGGCCGACTGCCCTTGGTGCCGTCGTTGCGGTGGGGCCGCAGCGCCCGACGGGGTTCTGCATGATCTTCGTCCGGGGGCTGTGGGTGTCGGCGAAGCGGACGGCTTCAGGCTCCGTTTGCCGGTGGGTGCGATACTTCCTGGTCAGGTGCGTGGCTGGTGGTGCGACTGCTTCGCGAGGCAGGACGAGGGACGCGGCGGATGTGGGCGAAGTCAGGGACAGGCATGGGCGTCGGCCCGACCGGGCTGGTCGGCCGGGAGGGCGAGCTCGCCGAGCTTGCGGCGTTCCTGGACAGGACCGGGACGGACGGAGCTGTCCTGCTGCTCACCGGTGATCCGGGCGTGGGGAAGACGGCACTCCTGGACGCGACCGCCGAGCTGGCGGTGGCGAAGGGAGTGCGGGTCGTCCGCGGGAGCGGTGTCGAGTACGAGACGGACATCAGCTTCGCGGGGCTCCATCAGCTCGTCGGCTCGCTGCCGGACGAGCTCGGTCGTCTGCCGCGTTCCCTGCGGGAGGCCCTCGAGGTCGCCCTCGGTCTCGGCGCCGGTCCCGCGCCGAGCCGGATCGCCGTCCTGAACGCGGCACTGTCCCTGTTCGACGAGGCCGCGAAGGAGCGGCCGTTGCTCCTCGTGGTCGATGACCTTCATGTCGTCGACCAGGCGAGCCGGGCCGCGGTGGGTTTCGTCGCCAGAAGACTGGGGGGCCGCCGCATCGGGCTGCTCGGAGCGCAGCGGGCGGAGTCCGGCGAATCCTTCCGGTCCACCGGTCTGTCGGAGCTCGAGGTCGCGCCGCTGGGTGACGCGGACGCCCTGCGGCTGCTGTCCCGACGCTTTGCTCACCTTCCCCGCCGGGTTCTTTCGACCGTGGCCCACGAGGCGCAGGGAAATCCCCTGGCGCTGCTCGAGTTCGCCGGGTCCACCGGGGTGTCCGGCGACCGACACGGCCAAGGGGCGGGGTGGGCGAGCGGCCCGGGGCGGGATGTCCGCGCTCTGTACGGCGCCCGCGTCGGACGACTGCCGAGGGGAACGCGTGAGGTACTGCTGCTCGCGGCTCTTGAGGGCTCCGGCGACATCGGCGTCCTCGAGGCGGCCGGCGGGCCGGGCAGCCTCGAGGAACTCGCTCCCGCGGAGCGTGACCACCTGGTCATGGTCACGGAGAACGGCCGCGCGGTGCGCTTCAGGCATCCGCTGGTCAGGTCCGCGGTGGTCGACGGTTCCACCGGTGAACAGCGGCGCGGCGCCCACCGCCGGCTGGCCGACGCGCTGGCCGACCAGCCCGAGCGGCGCGGTGATCACCTCGCGAGAGCCACGACGGCGCCCGACGAGGCGGTCGCCGCCGTCGTGGAGTCGGCGGCCCGGAGCAGCCTGCGGCGCGGTGACGCCGACGGCGCGATAGCGAGACTGCGGCGCGCGGCCGAGCTGAGCCCCGACCGAGCGGACCGCAGGCGCCGCCTGTCACAGGCCGCCTATGCCGCCGCCTGGGTCGCAGGCCATCTGGAGGTCAGCCACGAGATCATGCGTGAGGTCGAGGGCAATCCGGCGGCCCGGTCGCTCTCGGCGGCCGCGACGGCCGGCTTCCTGGTGCTCGTCACGGAAGGCGACGCCGATACGGCCCACGCACTCCTGACGGAGGCGGTCGAGCAGGCCCCGGTGACGCCCGGACCACCGCACGAGGAGCTGGAGACCGCGCTGTTCACCCTCACCCTCGCCAGCCAGTACTCGGGCCGGCCCGAGCACTGGCAGCCTCTGGTCGACGTGCTCGCCCGGTTCCCCGAGGCGGCGCCCGCCGCCGCGGCATCGCTGGGGCGCGTCCACCACGACCTCGGCTCCGTCACCGACGGCATGCTGCGCCGCCTGGACGAGGAGATCGCGCGGCTGAGGGACCAGGGTGACGCCGACGTGGTCATCCGCACCGCCCTGACCGCCTCGTACCTCGACCGGCTTCCGGGCTGTCGCGAGGCCGTGTCCCGGGTCATACGCGACGGCGGCGCGGTGGGGTCGAGCATGCCGGCCCTGATGTTCGTCGCCATGGACGACCTGTACGCCGGCCGGTGGCCGGCGGCGGCCGGCGCCGCGGACGAGCTCATCGCACTGTCCGAGGAGACGGGGTACCACCTGTTCGCTCAGGTGGGGCACTACGTCGCTGCGATGGCCGCGGCCCAGCGCGGCGCCCTCGACGCGTGCCGGGAGCACTGCGAGGACATCTGGGGGTGGTCGGGTCCCAGGGGCCTGCGGCGGCTGGAGAACTGCGCCCACCAGGCGGCGGCCCGGGCGGCCCTCGGCGCCGCCGACTTCGAGACGGCGTTCCGGCACGCCACGGCGATCTGCGCCCCGGGTGTGCTGCCGCCGTTCAACCCCGAGGCCGTGTGGTCCGCGCCGGACCTCGTCGAGGCCGCCATGCGCTCCGGGCGGCACGCGGAGGCGCGACGGCACGCGGACGCGCTGCGCGACGCCGGTGTCGGTCACCTCTCGTCGCGGTTCGCGCTGAGCGCGGCCACGGTCACGGCGATGACATCGGCTGCCGAGGACATGGTCCGGTGCTTCGAGGAGGCGCTCGGGCTGCCGGGCGTCGAGCAGTGGCCCTTCGAAGCCGGCCGTGCTCATCTGGCGTACGGCGAGAGGCTGCGCCGTCAGGGGCTCAACCGCGAGGCCCGGGTGCAGCTGGCCGCCGCCCGCGGCCGCTTCGAGGAGCTCGGAGCCCGTTCGTGGGAGGCCCGGGCCGCGGCGGAACTCCGCGCCACCGGGATGACGCGGACCGGCCGGGGCAAGGCCGGTGAGGCCCTCACCCCTCAGGAGCTGGAGGTCGCCAGGCTGGCGGCGACGGGGCTGTCGAACCCGCAGATCGCGTCGCGTCTGTTCCTTTCGCCGCGGACCGTGTCGTCGCATCTCTACCGTGTGTTCCCGAAACTGGGGATCACGTCGCGGGCCGGGCTCCGCGACGCTCTGGAGGCGCTGTCTCCCGAGCCTCCGGCCACCCGGCTGTGAGAGCCATCGGTCGGGTCCCAGCACTGCCCCGGTACTGACGTGAGCGAGCCGTCGGCCGGATGTCAGTCAGCTGACGGAGGCTGTCGGCACGGTGGCCGAGCCATTCTCGTGGGGACATCGAATCCGCCCGGTACCCGGGCGAGACCACGAGGAGCGGACCATGCCGTTCGTCACCACCGGCGACGGAGTCGAGATCTTCTACAAGGACTGGGGCTCGGGCCGGCCGGTCATGTTCCACCACGGCTGGCCGCTGAGCTCGGACGAATGGGACGCCCAGTTGCTGTTCCTCGTCCGGCGGGGCTACCGCGTCGTCGCCCACGACCGCCGCGGGCACGGGCGCTCCGCCCAGGTCGGCCACGGGCACGACATGGACCGCTACGCGGCGGACGCCGCCGCCGTGGTGGCGCACCTCGGCCTGCGCGACGTCGTCCACGTCGGCCACTGCGCCGGTGGCGGAGAGGTCGCCCGGTACGTCGCCGGGCACGGTGCCGGCCGGGTTGCCAAGGCCGTCCTCATCGCGGCGGTCCCGCCGCTCATGGTCCGGACGACATCCAACCCCGCAGGGCTGCCGGTGGAGGTCTTCGACGGCTTCCGCGAGGGCGTGGCCACCGACCGTTCCCAGTTCTACCTCGACATCGCCTCCGGGCCGTTCTACGGGTTCAACCGTCCGGGCGCGGACGTCTCCCGGGGCGTCATCGAGAACTGGTGGCGCCAGGGGATGGCCGGCAGCGCGCAGGCGCACCACGAGGGGATCAGAGCGTTCTCGGAGACGGACTTCACCGACGACCTCCGGGCGATCGACGTGCCCACGCTCCTCCTGCACGGCGACGACGACCAGATCGTCCCGATCGCCCACTCCTCCCGGTCGGCGGTCACGTTGGTCGGGCACGCGGACCTGAAGGTCTACCCGGGCCTGTCGCACGGCATGTGCACCGTCAACGCCGCCACCGTCAACGCGGACCTCCTCGAGTTCATCAAGAGCTGACCCGGCTCAGTACCACCCACACAGCCCGTCAGCACGGAACACCACACGGAACGGAAAAGGAATCACCATGACCTCAACACCCACCGGCTACGTGACCGTCGTCTGGGACGCGAAGGCGAAGGCGGGCAGGGAGGACGACCTCAAGGCGTTCATCACCGCCGCCGTCACCCCCTCGCGCAACGACCCCGGCAACATCGACTACGAGTCCCACGAAGTCGAGGGTCGGCCCGGCGAGTTCGTCATCTACGAACGCTGGGAGACACGCGCCCACCTCGACGCACACCTCGCCGCGCCCCGGATGCGGGAACTCGTCCCGCAGATGCTCGAACTGATCGACGGATCCATCGAGGACGGCATCCGCCTGCTGCGTCCGTTCCGTCCCGCCCACTAGAGCAGGACGCCCGCCGACGTCGGCGTCGACGGAGCGCACCGCCGCGAACCAATCCCTCGGGTGCTCCCGGTGACCGCTTTCCGGGAGCACCCGCTCCGACGACACGCACAGGAGAGACACGACGTGGCCACCACATTGATCACCGGCGGCAACAGGGGCCTCGGCCACGAGATCGCCCGCCGACTCGTCCAGGCGGGCCGGACGGTCCGGATCGGAGCCCGGGACGCCGGGAACGGACGCAAGGCCGCCGACCGGCGCGGCGGTCGAGACGCTGCGCGCGTGGGCGGGCCACCTGGACATTCTCGTCGACGACGCCGGGATCCTCGGCGAAGTGACCGCCCCCGAGGACATGACGGCCGACCGGATCCGCCACGTCCACGAAACCGACGTCAACCAGCACGGGAGTCAGCACCGCGCCGTCGAACCACCCTGAACCACGCGTCCCGGACGGCACTCGTTTCGACCACCACCGATCCCCTGAGAGGCCTTTCCATGAACTGGCATGGTGGCCACCCCATAGCCAACCCCCGAACTATGTAGCCCCGCCACATGTGCGCCTGACCAGCACATTCCTACGGTGTGGCGACACGCAAACGTCCCCGTCACACCCCAGGAAGTGGTGCCGATGTCGTCGCCCGCAACCGCTCCACCAGCCCCGAACAACCTCAAGCGCATCGTCGCCGCGTCCCTCATCGGCACCACCATCGAGTGGTACGACTTCTTCCTCTACGGCTCCGCCGCCGCGCTCGTCTTCAACAAGTTGTTCTTCCCGGACTCCGATCCGCTGGTCGGCACGCTGCTGTCGTTCCTGACGTACGCCGTCGGGTTCGCCGCGCGGCCGCTCGGCGCGCTGGTCTTCGGGCACTACGGGGACCGGCTCGGGCGCAAGAAACTGCTGGTGCTGAGCCTGCTGATGATGGGCGGGGCGACGTTCGCGATCGGGTTGCTGCCCACGCACGCGACCATCGGCAGCGCCGCGCCCGTGCTGCTCACCGTGTTGCGGCTGGTCCAGGGGTTCGCACTCGGCGGTGAGTGGGGCGGTGCCGTGCTGCTGGTGTCCGAGCACGGGGACGCGCGGCGGCGCGGGTTCTGGGCCTCGTGGCCGCAGACCGGTGCGCCGGCGGGGCAGTTGCTGGCGACCGGTGTGCTGTCGCTGCTGACCGCCGTGCTGTCGGACTCCGCTTTCGAGGCCTGGGGCTGGCGGATCCCGTTCCTGCTCTCCGGGGTGCTGGTGATCGTCGGTCTGTGGATCCGTCTCTCCGTCGACGAATCGCCGGTGTTCAAGCGGGCGCTGGAGCGGGCCGAGGCCCGCAAGGCGGACGCGGGCGCCGAACGGATGCCGGTCGTGGCGGTCCTGCGGCACCACTGGCGTGACGTGCTGGTGGCGATGGGGGCGCGGATGGCGGAGAACATCAGCTACTACGTGATCACCGCCTTCATCCTCGTGTACGCGACCACTTCCGCCGGGGTCTCGAAGCAGACCGCGCTCAACGCGGTGCTCATCGCCTCGGCGATCCACTTCGCCGTCATCCCGGCCTGGGGCGCGCTGTCGGACCGGCTCGGGCGGCGTCCGGTGTACCTGATCGGCGCGGTCGGGGTGGGGCTGTGGATGTTCCCGTTCTTCGCGCTGATCGACACCGGCGGTTTCGGCAGCCTGCTGCTGGCGGTGACCGTGGGTCTGGTGCTGCACGGGGCGATGTACGCGCCGCAGGCCGCCTTCTTCTCCGAGATGTTCGCGACCCGGATGCGCTACTCCGGTGCCTCCATCGGCGCCCAGTTCGCCTCCGTCGCCGCGGGCGCGCCGGCGCCGCTCATCGCCACGGCGCTGCTCTCGGACTACGGCAGCTCCACGCCGATCTCGCTCTACGTCATCGCGGCGAGCCTGCTGACGGTCGTCGCCGTGGTGGCCGCCAAGGAGACCCGGCACCGGGACCTGGCGGACGCGGACCCGTCGGACGACGCGGGCGAACCGGTCGAGGCGGTCCGGGACGCGCGCGCCGTCTGATCCCGCAGGGCACCGGCCCCCGTACGCGCCCCGCGTACGGGGGTCAGTGCCGTGCGGGAGGCGGTGTGCCTCCGGACAGGCGGTGCAGGCGCAGGGCGAGCTGGATCTCCAGGGCCCGGGCCGGGCCCTGCCAGTCGTCGCCGAGGAGGCGGCCGACGCGTTCCAGCCGCTGGGCGACCGTGTTGACGTGGACGTGCAGTTCGTCCTTGGTGCGGGCGGGGCTCATGCCACAGGCGAAGTAGGCGTCGAGGGTGCGCAGCAGCTCGGTGCCGCGTCGTTCGTCGTACGCCACGACCTGGCCGATGGTGCGGGTCACGAAACCGGCGATGTCCCGCTCTCCGGCCAGCAGCAGCCCCAGGAAGCCGAAGTCCTCGACGGCGGAGCCGTCACCGGCGCGGCCGAGCAGGCGGAGGGCGTCCAGGCAGCGGCGGGCCTCCGCGTAGGCCGCCGCCACGGTGTCGGGGCGGGCGGTGAGGTGCTCGACCGGGGCGGACGCGCCGACGGTGACCGGTTCGTGGACGGCCGTGCCCAGGTGGCGGGCGGTACGGCGGGCCAGCTCCGTGGCGGTGTCGCCGGGGGCGAGGGGCAGCAGCAGGACGGTG
>NZ_NCTE01000074.1 GCF_002114215.1 Streptomyces sp. 13-12-16
GGCCGCCGGGGAGGCCGTGCTCGCCGGGCACCGGCTGCTGCTCGACCACGGTCTCCTGCAACTCGGCGACGAGGCGCTCGCCGGCACCCGGCACGCCGCCCGTGCGCGCGTGTCGGCCGCCACGGCCGCCGAGGCCGGCGTCAAGGACGGCGACCTGCTCGCGGTGACCGGCACCGGTGGAACGGTCCGGCTGCCCCTGGCCGTCACCGAGATGCCCGACCGCGTGGTGTGGCTCCCGCTGAACTCCGTCGGCGGCGGCGTCGCCTCCGGCACCGGGGCACTGCCCGGCTCACTCGTCCGTATCGGCCCGGCGACGCCCGCCGACGAGGCCACCGAGGAGGTGGAGGCATGAGCCCGTACCTCGCCGCTGAAGACCTCTCGATGTTCGGCCGCGACCCCTGGTGGCTGATCGCCCTCAAGGCGGTCTTCTGCTTCGCCTTCCTGATGGTGACCGTGCTGATCTCCATCGTCATGGAGCGCAAGGTCGTCGCCTGGATGCAGCTGCGCATCGGCCCCAACCGGCACGGCCCCTGGGGCATGCTCCAGTCGCTCGCCGACGGCGTGAAGCTGATGCTCAAGGAAGACGTCGTCGTCAAACGCGCGGACAAGGCCGTCTACGTCCTCGCGCCGATCGTCGCGGCCATCCCGGCCTTCATGGCGTTCGCGGTGATCCCCTTCGGCCCGGCCGGCAACGAGGTCTCGATCTTCGGCCAGCGCACCACCATGCAGCTCACCGACCTGCCGATCGCGATGCTGTACATCCTCGCGGTCGCCTCGGTCGGCATCTACGGCATCGTCCTGGCGGGCTGGAGCTCCGGCTCCACCTATCCGCTCCTCGGCGGCCTGCGCTCCTGCGCGCAGATGATCTCGTACGAGATCGCCATGGGCGCCGCGTTCGCCTCGGTGTTCCTGTACTCGGGGTCGATGTCGACGTCGACGATCGTCGCGCAGCAGACCGACCGCTGGTACATCCTGCTGCTGCCGGTCTCCTTCCTCATCTACATCGTGACGATGGTCGGCGAGACCAACCGCGCCCCCTTCGACATGCCGGAGTCCGAGGGCGACCTGGTCGGCGGCTTCAACACCGAGTACTCGTCGATCAAGTTCGCGATGTTCATGCTCGCCGAGTACATCAACATGGTGACCGTCTCGGCCGTCGCCGTGACCCTCTTCCTGGGCGGCTGGCGGGCCCCGTGGCCGGTCAGCACGTTCTGGGAGGGCGCGAACCACGGCTGGTGGCCGATGCTCTGGTTCACCGGCAAGCTCCTTTCGCTGCTGTTCGGCTTCGTGTGGCTGCGCGGCACGCTCCCGCGCGTGCGCTACGACCAGCTGATGAAGCTCGGCTGGAAGGTCCTCATCCCGGTCTCCCTGGTGTGGCTGATGCTCGTCGCCACCGTGCGGGCGCTGCGCAACGAGAACTACGACTTCGCCGACATCGCCCTCTACATCGGCGGTGCCGTCCTCGCCCTCCTGCTGCTGTCCTTCGTCGCCGACCTGTTCCGCGGCAGGGGGAAGGAGGCCGGGCAGCCCGCCGAGGGCCCGCCCGCCTTCGACCCCATGGGCGGCGGGTTCCCCGTGCCGCCGCTGCCGGGACAGGAGCCGCCGCCGGTGCCGCGACGCCGTTCGCGCCGGGAGCGGGAGCTGATTGTCAGTGGTGCCCCCGATACTCAGAGTGACGGATCTCCGGTCGGATCCGCGGATGGAAAGGAGGCGTCCGATGGCTGAGGAGCCCAAGGAGACCAAGCCCGGTTTCCTGAACCCCGTGGCCGGCTTCGGCGTGACCTTCAAGGCCATGTTCAAGAAGCGGCTGACCGAGCAGTACCCGGAGCAGCAGAAGACCACCGCTCCGCGTTTCCACGGACGGCACCAGCTCAACCGCCATCCGGACGGCCTGGAGAAGTGCGTCGGCTGCGAGCTGTGCGCCTGGGCCTGTCCCGCCGACGCGATCTACGTCGAGGGCGCGGACAACACCGACGAGGAGCGTTACTCGCCCGGCGAGCGGTACGGCCGCGTCTACCAGATCAACTACGCCCGCTGCATCCTGTGCGGGCTGTGCATCGAGGCGTGCCCCACGCGCGCGCTGACGATGACCAACGAGTTCGAGCTGGCGGACTCCAGCCGCGCCAACCTCATCTACACCAAGGAGCAGTTGCTCGCCGGTCTGGAGGAGGGCATGGTCGACTCCCCGCACGCCATGTACCCGGGCACCGACGAACAGGACTACTACCGGGGCCTGGTGACCGAGGCCGCGCCCGGTACGGAGCAGCAGGCCGCCCACTCCGAGGGCGAGGCCGTGCAGGAGGCCGCCTCGACCTTCGGCGCGGAGGAACCGGCGTCGGAGAAGGTGATCGGGCGATGACCGGGCAGCTCGCCGCCTACTCCACCTCCACCGGAGAGGCCTTCCAGTTCTGGGTCCTCGGCACGGTCGCCGTGATCGGCGCCCTGTGCACCGTCTTCATGAAGCGGGCCGTGCACAGCGCGCTCTGCCTCGCCGGCACCATGATCATCCTGGCGGTGTTCTACCTGGCCAACGGCGCCTACTTCCTGGGCGTCGTCCAGATCGTCGTCTACACCGGCGCGATCATGATGCTGTTCCTGTTCGTGGTGATGCTGGTCGGCGTCACCGCGGCGGACTCCCTGAAGGAGACCATCAAGGGCCAGCGCTGGCTGGCCCTGCTGTGCGGGCTCGGCTTCGGCATCCTGCTGATCGGCGGGATCGGGAACGCCTCGATCACCGAGTTCAACGGCATCGGCGAGGCGAACGCGGGCGGCAACGTGGAGGGCCTGGCGGCCCTCCTCTTCACCAAGTACGTCTTCGCCTTCGAGATCACCGGCGCCCTGCTCATCACGGCGGCCGTCGGCGCCATGGTGCTCACCCACCGGGAGCGCACCGAGCGCGCCAAGACGCAGCGGGAGCTGGCCGAACAGCGCGTGCGCGAGGGCAGGTACCTGCCGCCGCTGCCGGCGCCCGGTGTGTACGCCCGGCACAACGCCGTGGACATCGCGGGCCTGCTGCCCGACGGCACCCCGTCGGAGCTCACCGTCAGCAAGACGCTGCGGGAGCGCGGCCAGATCCGTGACGTGTCGCAGGAGGCGATCAACGACCTGCGGGCGATGGAGCAGCGCGCGGAGGAGCGCCTGGAGCGCACCGCGATCGACGCGCCGACCTTCAAGCGGACCGAGGAGGCGTCGAAGTGAACCCCGTGAACTACCTGTACCTGGCCGCGCTGCTGTTCACGATCGGCGCCACCGGCGTACTGATCAGGCGCAACGCGATCGTCGTGTTCATGTGCGTCGAGCTCATGCTCAACGCCTGCAACCTCGCGTTCGTCGCCTTCTCCCGGATGCACGGCAACCTCGACGGCCAGATCATCGCGTTCTTCACGATGGTCGTCGCCGCCGCGGAGGTCGTGGTCGGGCTGGCGATCATCGTGTCCCTGTTCCGTTCCCGCCACTCGGCCTCGGTCGACGACGCCAGCCTGATGAAGCTGTGAGGGGCTGCTGAATCGTGGAGAACCTGATTGCGCTGCTGGTGGCGGCGCCCCTGCTCGGAGCGGTGGTCCTGTTGTGCGGCGGACGCCGGCTGGACGCCGTCGGCCACTGGATCGGCACGCTGCTCGCGGCCGTCTCCTTCGCGCTCGGCCTGGTGCTGTTCACCGACCTGCTGGGCAAGGGCGCCGAGGAACGCACCGTCACGCAGCACCTGTTCAGCTGGATCCCGGTGGAGGGCTTCCAGGCCGACGTCGCCTTCCGGCTCGACCAGCTGTCGATGACGTTCGTCCTGCTGATCACCGGCGTCGGCTCGCTGATCCACCTGTACTCCGTCGGGTACATGGAGCACGACGAGCGGCGCCGCCGCTTCTTCGGCTATCTGAACCTGTTCCTCGCGGCGATGCTGATCCTCGTCCTCGCCGACAACTACCTGCTGCTGTACGTCGGCTGGGAGGGCGTCGGTCTCGCCTCCTACCTGCTGATCGGCTTCTGGCAGCACAAGCCCAGCGCGGCGACGGCGGCGAAGAAGGCCTTCCTGGTCAACCGCGTCGGCGACATGGGCCTGTCCATCGCGATCATGCTGATGTTCCTGTGGTTCGGCACCTTCGCCTTCGGGCCGGTGCTCGGCACCCTGGAGGAGCCCGGTCTCGCCGGGCAGGCCGGCGAGGGCAAGCTCACCGCGATCGCGCTGATGCTGCTGCTCGCGGCCTGCGGCAAGTCCGCCCAGGTGCCGTTGCAGTCCTGGCTCGGGGACGCGATGGAGGGTCCGACTCCCGTCTCGGCCCTGATCCACGCCGCGACCATGGTGACGGCGGGTGTCTACCTGATCGTCCGCTCCGCGGCCGTCTTCAACGGCGCCCCGGACGCCCAGCTGGTCGTCACCATCGTCGGCGCGGTCACGCTGCTGTTCGGTGCGATCGTCGGTTGCGCGAAGGACGACATCAAGAAGGCGCTGGCCGGCTCGACCATGTCGCAGATCGGCTACATGGTGCTCGCCGCCGGCCTCGGCCCCATCGGCTACGTCTTCGCGATCATGCACCTGGTGACGCACGGCTTCTTCAAGGCCGGGCTGTTCCTCGGCGCCGGCTCCGTGATGCACGGCATGAACGACGAGGTCGACATGCGCCGCTACGGCGGCCTCAGGAAGTACATGCCGGTCACCTTCGTCACCTTCGGGCTCGGCTACCTCGCCATCATCGGTTTCCCGGGCCTGTCCGGCTTCTTCTCCAAGGACAAGATCATCGAGTCCGCGTTCGCCAAGGGCGGCACCGAGGGCTGGATCCTCGGCGCCTGCGCCCTGCTGGGCGCGGCCATCACCGCGTACTACATGACGCGCGTGATGCTGATGACGTTCTTCGGCGAGGAGCGCTGGCGCAACGCGCCGACGCCGTCCCCGGCCGCGCCGGACGTGGAGCCCGCCGCCAGGACCGGCGGCGAGTACGAGCCGCCCCATCCGCACGAGTCGCCGAAGGTCATGACGGTCCCGATGATCGTGCTGGCCGTCGGATCGGTCGCGGGCGGTGCCTTCTTCAGCATCGGCGACCGCTTCATGCACTGGCTGGAGCCCGTCACCGGCCACGACCACGGTCACGCGCCGATCAGCGCGATGACGGTGACCGCCGCCACGGTCGCGGTGATGGTCATCGGCGTGGCGGTCGCCTGGGCCCAGTACGGGCGCCGTCCGGTGCCGGCCGTCGCCCCGCGCGGGTCGCTGCTCACCCGGGCCGCCCGGCGCGACCTGCTCCAGGACGACTTCAACCACGTGGTCCTGGTCCGCGGCGGTGAGCACCTCACCCGCTCGCTGGTCTACGTCGACCACACCCTGGTCGACGGGGTCGTCAACGGCACGGCGGCCTCCATGGGCGGCCTGTCCGGGCGGATGCGCAGGCTGCAGAACGGCTTCGCGCGGTCCTACGCGGTCTCGATGTTCGGCGGCGCGGCGGTCCTCGTCGCCGCGACCCTGCTGATGAGGGCGGTCTGATACCGATGTCCTTTCCTCTGCTGACAGCGACGGCGGCGCTCCCGGCCATCGGGGCGATCGCCACGGCCGCCGTACCGGCCGCGAAACGCACGGCCGCCAAGTGGCTGGCCCTGCTGTTCTCGCTCGCCACGCTCGTCCTGGCGATCGTCGTCCTGGTGCGGTTCGACCCGGACGGCGACCGCTACCAGCTCACCGAGTCCCACGCCTGGATCGCGGACTTCGGCGTGCGGTACGAGCTGGGCGTGGACGGCATCGCGGTGGCGCTGATCGCGCTGACCGCCCTGCTGATCCCGTTCATCGTCCTCGCGGGCTGGCACGACGCCGACCCGCTGGAGACGGGAAGCAGGAGGTGGCGGCCGACGCAGGGCTTCTTCGCCCTGATCCTGGCCGTCGAGGCGATGGTGATCCTCTCCTTCGAGGCCACCGACGTCTTCCTCTTCTACATCTTCTTCGAAGCCATGCTCATCCCGCTGTACTTCCTCATCGGCGGCTTCGGGGACCGTGCCCACGAGCACGGTGAGGAGACGGCGGCCACCCAACGGTCGTACGCGGCGGTGAAGTTCCTGCTCTACAACCTGGCCGGCGGTCTGATCATGCTGGCCGCGGTGATCGGGCTGTACGTGGTCGCGGGGAACTTCTCGCTGACCGAGATCGCCGAGGCACGGGCGAGCGGCGAGCTGGACATGGCGACGAACACCGAACGCTGGCTGTTCCTCGGCTTCTTCTTCGCCTTCGCGGTGAAGGCGCCGCTGTGGCCGCTGCACACCTGGCTGCCCAACGCCATGCAGGAGTCCACCGCCCCGGTGGCCGTGCTGATCACGGCGGTCGTCGACAAGGTGGGCACCTTCGCGATGCTCCGCTTCTGCCTCGGGCTGTTCCCGGAGGCCAGCAAGTGGGCGACGCCCGCCATCCTCGTACTGGCGGTCGTCAGCATCATCTACGGCGCGCTGCTCGCGGTCGGCCAGCGCGACATCAAGCGGCTGATCGCGTACGCGTCGATCTCGCACTTCGGCTTCATCATCATGGGCATCTTCGCGATGACCAGCCAGGGCCAGTCCGGGGCGACGCTCTACATGGTCAACCACGGCATCTCGACCGCCGTGCTGATGCTGATCGCCGGATTCATGATCTCGCGGCGCGGCTCCCGGCTCATCGCCGACTTCGGCGGTGTGCAGAAGGTCGCCCCGGTGCTCGCGGGCACCTTCCTGATCGGTGGGCTCGCGACCCTCTCGCTGCCGGGGCTCGCGCCCTTCGTCAGTGAGTTCCTGGTCCTGGTCGGCACGTTCACGCGCTACCCGGTGATCGGCATCATCGCCACCTTCGGCATCGTCCTCGCCGCGCTCTACACCCTCGTCCTGTACCAGCGGACGATGACCGGCCCGGTGAAGCCCGAGGTCTCCGCGATGCCCGACCTGCGGGTGCGGGAGATCGCGGTGGTGGCGCCGCTGGTCGTGCTGCTGGTCTTCCTGGGCGTCTACCCGAAGCCCGTCACGGACGTCGTGAACCCGGCGGTGAAGCACACCATGTCCGATGTGGAGAAGAAGGATCCCCGGCCCGAGGTGGAGGCGGCCAAGTGAGCGCAACAGCCGTCCACAGCCTGTGGACAACGGCGGCCGACCCGATCTCGAAGATCGACGCGCCGAAGATCGAATACGGGCAGCTCGCGCCCACCCTGATCATCGTCGGCGCGGCGGTCCTCGGGGTGCTGGTCGAGGCGTTCGTACCGCGCAGGTCGCGCTACTACGCGCAGATGTTCGTCGCCGTGGTCGCGCTCGTCGCGGCCTTCGCCGCGGTCGTGGCGCTCGCCGCGGACGGCTACGGCACCACCAAGGCGGGCATCGCGGCGATGGGCGCCATCGCCGTCGACGGGCCGGCCCTGTTCCTGCAGGGCACGATCCTGCTGACGGCCCTGGTCGGCCTGTTCACCTTCGCCGAGCGCCGGCTCGACCCGGAGGCGCACGGCAACCGGGTGGACTCCTTCGCCGCGCAGGCCGCGTCCGTACCGGGCAGCGACAGCGAGAAGAAGGCGGTCAAGGCCGGCTTCACCACCACCGAGGTGTTCCCGCTGCTGCTCTTCGCGGTGGCCGGCATGCTGGTCTTCCCGGCGGCCAACGACCTGCTGACGCTGTTCGTGGCGCTGGAGGTCCTCTCGCTCCCGCTGTACCTGATGTGCGCGCTGGCCCGCCGCAAGCGGCTGATGTCGCAGGAGGCGGCGGTCAAGTACTTCCTGCTCGGCGCGTTCGCCTCCGCGTTCACGCTGTTCGGCATCGCGCTGCTGTACGGCTACTCGGGCTCGATGTCGTACGCCACGATCGCCCAGGTCGTCGACGGCACCGTCCCGGAGGTCACCCCGGCGCTCGCCGACACCATGGGCAACGACGCGCTGCTGCTGGTCGGCGCCGCGCTGCTGGTCATGGGCCTGCTGTTCAAGGTGGGCGCCGTCCCCTTCCACATGTGGACGCCCGACGTGTACCAGGGCGCCCCGACACCGGTGACCGGTTTCATGGCGGCGGCGACCAAGGTGGCCGCGTTCGGCGCGCTGCTGCGGATCCTGTACGTCGTGCTGCCGGGCCTGCGCTGGGACTGGCGGCCGGTCATGTGGGCCGTCGCCATCGTCACCATGCTGGCCGGCGCGATCGTGGCGATCACGCAGACCGACATCAAGCGGCTGCTGGCCTACTCGTCGATCGCGCACGCGGGCTTCATCCTCGCGGGTGTCATCGCGACCACGCCGTCGGGCATCTCGTCCGTCCTCTTCTACCTGGCGGCGTACTCGTTCGTGACGATCGGCGCGTTCGCGGTGGTCACGCTCGTCCGGGACGCCGGCGGCGAGGCGACGCACCTGTCGAAGTGGGCGGGCCTCGGCCGGCGCTCCCCGCTGGTGGCGGCGGTGTTCGCGGTGTTCCTGCTGGCCTTCGCGGGCATTCCGCTGACCTCCGGTTTCTCCGGGAAGTTCGCCGTGTTCAAGGCGGCGGCGGAGGGCGGAGCGGCCCCGCTGGTCGTGGTCGGTGTGATCTCGTCGGCCATCGCGGCGTTCTTCTACATCCGCGTGATCGTCCTGATGTTCTTCAGCGAGCCGCGCCCCGAGGGCCCGACCGTCGCGGTGCCGTCACCGCTGACGATGACGGCGATCGGGGTCGGCGTGGCCGTCACGGTGGTCCTGGGCGTCGCACCCCAGTACTTCCTGGAGCTGGCGGGCGACGCGGGAGTGTTCGTGCGCTGATCCGGTCCTCACCGGCACGTCGACGACGGCCCGGCACCCTCGGGGGGTGCCGGGCCGAAGTCGTCGGGTGAGCGGCCTGTGGACAACTCCTGGGCTGTCGGTGCGGACCCCTATCGTGGAGGCAGTGGTCGAGGGACGGCTCACGGGGGCACGGTGACGGGCGGTAATGGCGGGATGACAGTGACGGAGAGCGAGGCGCTGGCCGCGCTGCACCGGGTGTTCGGGTACGACGCCTTCCGAGGCGAGCAGGAAGCGGTCATCGAGCACGTGATCACGGGCGGCGACGCCGTCGTGCTCATGCCGACCGGTGGCGGAAAGTCGCTCTGCTACCAGATCCCGGCGCTGGTCAGACCGGGTACGGGAGTCGTCGTCTCCCCGCTCATCGCGCTGATGCAGGACCAGGTGGACGCGCTGCGGGCACTGGGCGTGCGGGCCGGGTTCATGAACTCCACGCAGGACTTCGACGAGCGGCGCGTCGTCGAGGCGGAGTTCCTCGCCGGCGAGCTGGACCTGCTGTACCTGGCACCGGAGCGGCTGCGGCTGGACAGCGCCCAGGACCTGCTCTCGCGCGGCAAGATCTCCGTCTTCGCGATCGACGAGGCGCACTGCGTGTCCCAGTGGGGGCACGACTTCCGGCCGGACTACCTCACCCTCTCGGTGCTGGGCGAGCGGTGGCCGGACGTGCCCCGCATCGCGCTCACGGCGACGGCCACGCACGCCACGCACCGGGAGATCACCGAACGGCTGGGCATGCCGGACGCCCGGCACTTCGTGGCGAGCTTCGACCGGCCCAACATCCAGTACCGGATCGTGCCCAAGGCGGACCCCAGGAAGCAGCTGCTGAGCTTCCTGCGCGAGGAGCACGCCGGGGACGCGGGCATCGTCTACTGCCTGTCGCGCAACTCGGTGGAGAAGACCGCCGAGTTCCTCTCCCGCAACGGCATCGAGGCGGTGCCGTACCACGCGGGCCTCGACGCGGGGACGCGCGCCGCGCACCAGGCGCGGTTCCTGCGCGAGGAGGGCCTGGTCGTGGTCGCGACCATCGCCTTCGGCATGGGCATCGACAAGCCGGACGTCCGGTTCGTCGCCCACCTCGACCTGCCCAAGTCCGTCGAGGGCTACTACCAGGAGACGGGCCGCGCGGGGCGCGACGGGCTGCCGTCCACGGCCTGGATGGCCTACGGGCTCAACGACGTCATACAGCAGCGCAAGCTGATCCAGTCCGGCGAGGGCGACGAGGCGTTCCGGCGGCGGGCGAACCAGCACCTGGACGCGATGCTCGGCCTGTGCGAGACCGTCCGGTGCCGGCGCGGCCAGCTCCTCGCCTACTTCGGCCAGGACCCCGACCCGGCGGGCTGCGGCAACTGCGACACCTGCCTCACCCCGCCGGAGACCTGGGACGGGACCGTCGCGGCGCAGAAGGTGCTGTCCACGGTGGTGCGGCTGCAGCGGGAGCGCGGGCAGAAGTTCGGCGCGGTGCAGATCGTCGACATCCTGTTGGGGCGGCGCACGGCCAAGGTCATCCAGTTCGACCACGACCAGCTCTCCGTGTTCGGCATCGGCGAGGAGCTGACCGAGGCGGAGTGGCGGGGCGTGGTACGCCAGTTGCTCGCCCAGGGGCTGCTCGCCGTCGAGGGGGAGTACGGCACGCTGGTGCTGACCGAGGCGAGCGGGGCGGTGCTGCGGCGGGAGCGGGAGGTGCCGCTGCGCAAGGAACCGAAGAAGCCGGCGACCTCCCGGTCGGGTGGCTCGGGTTCGGGGCGGGGGGAGCGCAAGGCCAAGGCCGCGGCGGCCGAGCTGCCCGAGGAGCTCCAGCCCGCGTTCGAGGCGCTGCGTGCCTGGCGTGCCGAGCAGGCGCGGGAACAGGGCGTCCCGGCGTACGTCATCTTCCACGACGCCACGCTGCGGGAGATCGCCACGGTGTGGCCGACGTCGGTGGGCGAGCTCGGGGGGATCAGCGGAGTGGGGGAGAAGAAGCTGGCGACGTACGGGGAGGGCGTGGTGGCCGTACTGGCCGGGCTGACGGCGCCGGGGGACGGCGGTGCCGGGTCCGAGGATTCGGGTCGCCCGGACGACTGGCCGGACGAGGAGCCGGAGCCTGACGGCTGGTAGCAGCGGCTGGGCGGGGGATGGTTGCGCGGCCCGGCGCTTGCGGGGTGCCTCCCCCACTCTCGGCTTCGCTCGATCGGGGGGACCCCCATGAGCGGGAGGTGCCCCCATCGCCCCTGCGGCACGACTGCCCACAGGGGGCGCCTGCGCTACGGCAGGGCTGTCAGACCCGGGGCGAAGGTGATGAGCAGCGGGACGAGCGGGACCAGGGCGGCCGCGGCGGTGGTCAGGGCCCGGTGGTGGCGGTCCAGGCGGGGCGGGGGCTCCAGGAGGCGGTCGACGCGTTCGCCGAGGAGGCGGTGGCTGGAGGAGCAGGAGAGGACGCCCCGGTGCTGGTTGAGCTCGATCAGCGCCAGCGCCGTGGTCAGGTGGCCGCAGCGGCGGGAGGCCGTGTCGTCGGCGGACAGCTCGACCAGACGGTGGGTCTGGTCGCAGAAGTGCGCGAACAACGGGATGCGGGGGAAGCCGGTGGCCAGCGCGGTGGACAGGTGCAGCAGCCAGTCGTGGCGGGCGCGGGCGTGGCCGCGCTCGTGGGTGAGGACGGCGTCGAGCTGGTGGTCGGTGAGCCGCCGCAGGGCTCCGGTGGTGACGATGAGCTGGGGCGGGCTGCCCGGCATCCACCAGGCGTCGGGGTACTCGTCCTCCAGCACCAGCAGGGGACCGCGGGCCGAGGGCAGGCCGGCGGGCAGGTCGGGGGCGCGTTCCCGTAGATGGGCCCGGGCTCGGGCGCGCCGGCGGCGGGCCTCGACCAGTTCCCGCCCGAGCATGGCCGTCGTCCAGGCCGCCCCGGACGCCAGCAGCACGGTGAGGGCGATGGTCCAGGGCGAGGCGGCGGACAGGTCGTACGCCGCGGTGACCGCGGGCGGGGCCGGGGCGAAGAGCTGGGCGCGGACGGTGCCGAAGACGGCGGCGGCGCCCAGGGCGAGCGCCGTGACGCAGCACAGCAGGACGGTGGCGACCAGGCACTGCCACACCCACAGGGCGACCACCGGTTCCCGTTCCGGCCACTTCGCCCGGGTCAGCGCCCGGGGGACGGGCACGGCGGCCGTCACGGCGACAACGCTCAGCAGGAGCAGGCAGACGGTCATGCCACGGGCTCCGGATCTGTCGGAAGAGGGCGGCTTCGGGTCGTGCTGGGGCGTGCGGGAAGTACGAGGGGAGCGCGGCGCGAACGCACACACCGCCCGACGCCAAGTATGACGGCGAAGGGCGGTGTGAGTCAGGGGCCGGCGGAGATCGGTGAGGGCCGGACGGGTCACACGGCGGGGACCACCCGTCCCGTGACCTCGCCGAGGCCCACGCGGACACCGTCCGGTCCCGGCGCCCAGGCCGACAGCGTCACCACGTCACCGTCCTCCAGGAACGTCCGCTTGCCGTCGGGGAGTTCGAGGGGGTCGCGGCCGTTCCAGGTCAGTTCCAGCAGCGAGCCGCGTTCCCGCTCGGTGGGACCGCTCACCGTGCCGGAGCCGTACAGGTCGCCGGTGCGCAGGCAGGCGCCGTTGACGGTCATGTGGGCGAGCTGCTGGGCGGCCGTCCAGTACATGGTGGAGAAGGGGGGTTCGGAGACGACGTGACCGTTGACGGTGACGGTGATCCGCAGGTCGTATCCGCCGGGTTCCTCGGCCGCGTCGTCCAGGTAGGGCAGCAGCCCGTGCGTGCGCTCCGGCGGCGCGACGCGGGCCTCGTCCAGGGCGTCCAGCGGGGTGATCCAGGCCGACACCGAGGTGGTGAAGGACTTGCCGAGGAACGGGCCGAGGGGGACGTACTCCCAGGCCTGGACGTCGCGGGCGGACCAGTCGTTGAGGAGGCAGAGCCCGAAGACGTGGTCGCGGAAGTCGCCGAGCGGAACCGGCCGGCCCAGCTCGGACGGCACGCCGACCACGAAGCCGACCTCGGCCTCGATGTCCAGCCGGACGGACGGCCCGAAGACCGGGGCGGCGTCCGTGGGCGCCTTGCGCTGGCCCGAGGGGCGTACGACGTCGGTGCCGGACACCACGACCGTGCCGGCGCGGCCGTGGTAACCGATCGGCAGGTGCTTCCAGTTGGGGGTCAGGGAGTCGGCGGCGTCGGGACGGAACATCCTGCCGACGTTCCGGGCGTGGTTCTCGGAGGCGTAGAAGTCGACGTAGTCCGCGACCTCGAAGGGAAGGTGCAGGGTCACCTCGGACAGCGGGTGGAACAGCGGCTCCACGGTCTCCCGGTGCGCCGGGACGGTCACCCACGCCGTGAGCGCCCGCCGCACGTCGGACCAGGCCGTACGGCCCGCCGCCAGCAGCGGGTTGAGGGTCGGACGGGCGAGGAGGGAGGCGTACGGCGAGCCCAGGGCGTGCGCCGCCGCACCGGCGTCGAGGACGTGGTCGCCGAGCCGGACGCCCACGGTCCGCTCCGACGAACCGGGGGGCGAGAAGACGCCGTACGGCAGGTTGTGCGGGCCGAAGGGATCGCCCTCGGGGACATCGAAGGGGGGCATCGGGTGCTGCCTCGCTTTCGTGTGCGCAGGTGCTCCACGTGTCCGTGGCCGTGCCACACGTTACGGGTGACACGGCGGTCTTGGGCAGAGCCGACCTGGTGGCGCCCCCCGCTTCCTCTTACGTACCGGAAGTTATCCACAGAACGGGAGGCAATCTTGACGGAGCGGTGCGAACGGGGCGACTCTGGGCAGGTGCCGGAAGGCCTCGGGGAGGGGGCGTTTCCGAAGGCACACTGGGGGGCGGATGGCCATCGGGGAGGCCGGACCGCGCTCGGCGCGCTCGGGATCGCAGTCGAAACGGCTGGAAGAGACCATGCGCGGCCGGCTCGGCCGGGAATGCGTGTACGTGCCGTCGTGCAGGTTCGGGCTGTTCGTGGCGTTGCGCCACTGGTGCCCGCCGGGCGGCAGGGTGCTGATGTCGCCGGTCAACGACGACGTCATCTTCTTCGTGATGCTGGCGGCGGGACTGCGGCCGGTGCAGGCGCCGTTGAACCCGTTCGACGGGTCCATCGACATCGGCGCCGTGCCCGAGGAGACATGGGGCTCGCTGTCCGCCGTACTGACCACGAACCTGTACGGCAACCCGGACCCGGCGCCGGAACTGCGGGCGCGCTGCGACGCGTTGGGCATCCCGCTGTTGGAGGACGGGGCGCACGCGATCGGCAGCGAGGTCGGCGGGCGGCCGGTCGGGGCCTGGGGCGAGGCCTCCGTCTTCAGCCTTTCCAAGCATGCCGGTGCCCAGGCGGGCGGCATGCTCGCGCTCGCCGACCCGAGCCTGGCCGAGGCGGTGCGGGCCGGCTGCGAGGAGCTGCTCGCCCCGTCCAGGGCGGCGTCCGAACTCGCCTACACCTTACGGCCGTACGCCGAGGCCGCCGTACGGGGGCTGGGGCTGCGGCGGGCCGCCTGGGCGGTGCTGGGAGTGCTGGGGCTGACGGAGCGCGACGGGATCAGGATGCCGCTGCGTCCGGAGGCACTGGCCGCGGCCGTCGGCGCGGCCCCGGACCTGACCGCGCACGATCCCTGGGTCCGCGTCGACATGCACACCTACCGCCTGCGGTCGGGTCCGCTGCGGTTGCGGCGGATCCGGCGCAGGCTCGGACGGCTGGACGAGGTGCTCCGGGCCTGCCGGGACGGCACCGAACTGCTGCTGTCGACCCGGTGGGCCCGGCCGGGGGAGGGGAGCCGGGCGCAGCCGCTGTTCCGGGTGCCGCTGCTGGTGGCGGACCGGGACGCGGCGATCGCGGCACTGGCCCGGCGCGGGATCGTCGTCGGCTACCTCTACGACCCGCCCCTCGACGACTACGCGGGGAGGACCTTCACGGACCCGTCGCCCGCGCCGGAGGCGGCCCGCTGGTTCGCGCGGCACGCGCTGCCGGTGGACCCGCTGCGGGCGGGGGAGGCCGTCGACGTGCTGGAACGGTCCGGTGCCCGGCCGGCCGAACCACCGGAGGACCTGACACGGCCGGGAACACCGGCCGATGAACCGGGGGCGCCGACCCACGAGCCGGGAACACCGGCCGACGGGGCTGGGGCCCGCCCGTGACCGACACCCGGGTGCACGGGCCCG
>NZ_NCTE01000738.1 GCF_002114215.1 Streptomyces sp. 13-12-16
GAGGCCGGCCGGCACGTCCCGGCCGTGTTCGGGGCGATGCCGGGCGAGCCGACCGGTGAGGGCGGGCCGGAGCCGCCCGGTCCGGGCGCCGGGCCGGCCTCCCTTCTCCGGGGTCACCTCGGGCCCGGGCTGCTGCGGGCGGGCGCGTTCGGCGCGGTGGGACCGGTGGTGTTCCGGATCAGGACCCGCGGCCGGAACCACGCGCGGTGACCGGCCGGGGTTGACCCTCGACCTGGTCGAGGGACCAGGGTCGCGGGTGTGGAGAGCGAGATGCGCAGCATTGGTGAGATGGCCCGGGACAGCGGGCTGGGCGTGAGTGCCCTGCGGTTCTACGACCGTGCCGGTGTCCTGGTCCCCGACCGGGTGGACCCGGTCAGCGGCTACCGCTGGTACGCCCCCGGGCAACTGGACGAGGCCCGGCTGCTGGCCCGGCTGCGCCGGGCCGGGATGCCGCTGGCGGACATCCGGCTGGTGCTGGCCGGCTGGACGGGCGCCGACACCGATCTCGTACGACAGCTCCTTCGGGCGCACCTGCGCCGGCTGGAGCAGGGGCTGTCCGATGCCCGCGCCGAGTTCTCCGCGCTCCGAGCCCTACTCGACCACAGGGAGAACCCCATGACCTCGCTCCGCACCGACACCGCCGTACGGCTGTCCCTCTCCGGCCCCGCGCTGGCCGCCGCGCTGGACGCGGTCCGGTTCGCGGCCGGCACCGACCCGGAGCTGCCGATGCTCGGCGGGATCCTCTTCGACGTCGAGGGCGACGCGCTGCGCCTGGTGGCCACCGACCGGTACCGGATGGCCGTGGCGCGCGCCGCCGCCGACGGACACGACGGGTCCCGCGTCCAGGTCACCGTGCCCCTTCCGCTCGCCGACGCGATGCGGGCGCTGCTGGACGGGGAGGAGCGGGTCCGGCTCACCGTGGACGGTGACCGCGTGACCCTGGAGACCGGGGACCGGCAGACGGCCGGCCAGTGCCTCGGCCACGACTTCCCCGACTACCGGCGCCTGGTCCGCCTCCCGGCCGGGCGGCGCGCCCCGGTGGACGTGCCGGCCTTCCGGGAGGCGGTGCTCACGGGTCCCGTCCGCGCGGACGAGGACCAGGACGCCGTGGGCCGTGAGCTCACCGTGCTGCGGGTGGCGAAGGACGGCTCGGTCGCCCTGGCCGGGGACGGTGCCGACGGCCGGGACCTCGTCGCCGTCAACCGCGCGTTCCTGCTGGACGCCCTCGCCGCCGGGTCCGGCGACCGGCTGGTCCTCGAGTTCGGCGCCCCCACGGCGCCCCTCGCGATCCGCCGGCCGGACGACGAGCACACGTTCTCGCTTCTGATGCCGGTGCGGCTGGAGAACTAGGCTCCGGCCGGGGCGTCGGCCCGGCTCAGCGTTCGGGCCGGGTCTCGTCC
The DNA here is from genome assembly GCF_002114215.1 of Streptomyces sp. 13-12-16. Lineage (GTDB taxonomy): Bacteria > Actinomycetota > Actinomycetes > Streptomycetales > Streptomycetaceae > Streptomyces. Next base: position 1,401 of record NZ_NCTE01000738.1, read on the forward strand.
ACCGGTTCCAGCGTCTCCGCGGCCGGCGCCGTGACCTGTGCGGGCACGGTGTCGGCGGCGGCGCGCCGGGCGGACAGGCGCAGCGCGATGGGCTCGGTGTAGCGGGCCGTGAGCGGGCCCAGGACGACCAGGACCAGGACGTACGCCGTGGCCAGCGGGCCGAGGTCCGGTTCGATGCCGGCGGTGACCGCGAGACCGGCGATGACGATGGAGAACTCGCCGCGGGCGACCAGGGTGCCGCCCGCGCGCCAGCGGCCCTTGGGGGAGATCCCGGCCCGGCGGGCGGCCCAGTAACCGGTGGCGATCTTCGTCAGCGCGGTGACGACGGCGAGCGCGAGGGCGGGCAGGATCACCGGCGGGATCGACTGGGGGTCGGTGTGCAGGCCGAAGAAGACGAAGAACACGGCGGCGAACAGGTCCCGCAGCGGCGCCAGCAGGTTGTGCGCGCCCTCGGCGACCTCCCCGGACAGGGCGATGCCGACCAGGAACGCGCCCACGGCCGCCGAGACCTGCAACTGCTGGGCGAGCCCCGCGACGAGCAGGGTCAGGCCCAGCACCACCAGCAGCAGCTTCTCGGGGTCGTCACTGGAGACGAAGCGGGAGATCACCCGCCCGTAGCGGACGGCGACGAACAGCACGAGCCCGGCGACACCCAGCGCGATGGCCAGCGTGACGCTGCCCGCGGCGAGGCTGACGCCGGCCAGCAGGGCGGTGATGATCGGCAGGTAGACCGCCATGGCCAGGTCCTCGAGCACCAGGATGCTGAGGATGACCGGGGTCTCGCGGTTGCCGAGCCGTCCGAGGTCGCCGAGGACCTTCGCGATGACGCCGGAGGAGGAGATCCAGGTGACGCCGGCCAGCACCACCGCGGCGACCGGGCCCCAGCCGAGCAGCAGGGCCAGGGCGGCACCGGGCAGGGCGTTGAGCGCCATGTCGACGAGGCCGGCCGGGTACTGGGTCTTGAGGTTGGAGACGAGGTCGCTGGCCGTGTACTCCAGGCCGAGCATGAGCAGCAGCAGGATGACGCCGATCTCGGCGCCGATCGCGACGAACTCCTCGCTCGCGCCGAGCGGCAGCAGCCCGCCCTCGCCGAAGGCGAGGCCGGCCAGCAGGTAGAGGGGGATCGGGGAGAACTGGAGGCGCCCGGCGAGGCGCCCCAGCAGGCCGAGCCCGAGGATGATCGCGCCGAACTCGATCAGGAAGATCGCGGAAGAGTGCACTCGCTCACTCCCGCCCGAGAATCGCGGCGGCGGCGTCGATGCCCTCGCGGGTGCCGATCAGGATCAGCGTGTCCCCGCCGGCCAGCCTGAAGTCCGGCGCGGGGGACGGGATCGCCTCGGCCCGCCGCAGCACGGCGACGATCGAGACCCCGGTGTCGGTACGCATCCGGGTGTCGCCCAGCAGCCGGCCGTTCCAGTGGGAGACGGCGGACAGTTCGATGCGCTCGGCGACCAGCCCCAGGTCGGTGGTGTGCAGCAGGTTGGGGCTGTGGTGGGCGGGCATGAGCGCGTCGATCAGCGCGGCCGACTCGGCGACGGTCAGCCGTACCGAGCGGGCGCAGGCGTCCGGGTCGTCGGAGCGGTAGACGTTGACCGTGCGGGCACCGTCGCGGTGCGCGATCACGGACAGGTGCTCGTGCTCACGCGTGGTGAGGTCGTATTTCACGCCGATGCCCGGCAGCGGCGTGGCGCTCATCCGTGGAGCAGGCACAGCCCGTCCCCTTCCCGGTTCTCTTGTCGATGTCGTCCGACGAGGGGTGCCGACCGTGCCGTCGGACGGCACGGGTGATCCACCCCCACGGGGGTAATGGTGCCATCCCGCCATTCGGCCGGAACATGGGTGTTGCCACGGATGGACAGGGGGCGCCACGGAGCCGAGGATTTCCGGGGAGACCGTATCGCCGCAGGTCGGACGAGTGGGTACGCGCTCTTTCCCGCGGGTACCCGGAAGGACCGCCGGGGACGGGAGCGAGTGGTGAACGACACTGTGGTCGTAGGAGTGGACGGTTCGCCGTCCAGCCTCGCCGCGGTCGACGTCGCGGCGCACGAGGCCCTGCTGCGCGGCGCGCGGCTGCGGATCGTGCACGCGTTCAGCCGCCCGGCCGATCTCGACCCGATGATCCACGGTGCCCTGGCGGGCGCCGAGCAGCGTGCCCACGACCGTGCGCCGGGACTGGAGGTGACCAGGACCGTGGCGTCCGGTGAGACGCTGACGGTGTTGCGGAGCGAGTCGCGGCACGCGGTGCTGACGGTGGTGGGCGGACGGGGCCACGGTGGCTTCGGGGATCTGCTGCTGGGCTCGACGGTCGTACAGCTGGCCGCGCACGGGTACGGTCCGCTGCTGGTGGTCCGCGGCCGTCCCGGCCCCGAGGGGCCCGTGCTCCTCGCCGTGGACGGCTCGCCGGCCGGGTCCGCGGCGGCGGACTTCGCCTTCACCGAGGCCGCGCTGCGCGGGGCGCCGCTGGTCGCGACGCATGTGTGGAACACCTGGAGCGAGCCGACGCCGTACGAGGGTCCCGCCGATCCGCTGAACGTGGTGGTGGATCTCGACCGGCTCCGTGAGCGGCACCAGCGGCTGCTGGAGGAGGCGGTGGCGCCGTGGCGGGAGGCCCGTCCCGGGGTCTCCGTGGAGCTGCGCCTGGAGCGGGCGCGGGTGCGGCACACGCTGCTCGACGCGAGCCGACAGGCCCAACTGGTGGTGTCCGGGGCCCGCGGTCACGGCGGCTTCACCGGGATGCTGCTCGGTTCGGTCAGTCAGTCACTGCTGTACCACGCCGACTGTCCCGTCGCCGTCGTCCGCGGCACGGGGTGAGAGGGGGGGTCCCTCTCTTCTCCTCGTGGGGGCTTCCCCGTCGCGGCACGGGGGGACCGTGTGCACGACCCGCACCTCGGGGCACGTGAACGCGTCCCGTCCGGCCGCCCACCGGGCGCCGGTGGGCGCGGAGGCGGGGTCGCGTGGTGGCGGGTGCCGCCGGGGACGCGGAGCGGGGTGCACGCGTTCGAGGCGCGCGGACGGCGGGTCTCCCTGACCTGCG
>NZ_NCTE01000739.1:0-2333 GCF_002114215.1 Streptomyces sp. 13-12-16
CCGCGGTCACCTCGTCCAGCGGGGCCCCGGCGCGGATCACCGGCGCGTGGTCCAGCGGATGCGCGCCCGGTGCCCGGCAGCCGGCGCGGCCGCAGGAGCAGGTGCCCGCGGCGGCCCGGACGCCCGGCACCACGTCCCAGCCCCACAGTCCGGTGTACTCCGCCACGACGGTGCCGTCCGAGGAGCGGCTCCGGCGACGCGAACCGGACCGGATGTCGCGGATGCCCCGACTGATGCCGATCGTGAAGCCCATGCCCCCTCCAACGGGTCCGACGTACCGGTGGTCACGTAGCGAACGCAGAAAGTGACTCTCTGTTTCCGACTTCCCGACGTCGTTCCGCTCAACCGGCGCTTCGAAGCGCCCAGGGTGGTGCACCCGGCGACGCGCGCCCATCAGTGCATCGCTGCATCCACTCTTGGCTGTCCGGTGTCAAGTGAATCGCGGGATGGCAACGGTGAGTTCATTCGAAGGGGTGGCGAATGGTGGCGATTGCGGTTCCGCCATGGTGGGGCGGGTGATCGTAGGGTTACTTTGTGTGCACGGCTTCTTGGGGCACATGCACTCGTGGGTATGCCGGAGGCAACTCGGCTTTCCGTTCGAAGGGTGACAACCGTCGGACGGGCGGCCCCGACAACCGGCATTCTGATAGGGCTTGGCGCAATCGGCGACAAGTGGTCTTCAGGGATGGGGGCGTTCCAGTGAGCGGCAACGGCGGTGGCGGGGCGAGCGCTACGAGTGCGGAGAAACGCCCGAACGAGCTGCTCGCGTCATGGTTCGTCCGCAGCGGCTGGTCCAAGGGCGAGCTCGCCCGCCAGGTCAACCGCAGGGCACGCCAGTTGGGCGCCAACCACATCTCCACCGACACCTCGCGCGTACGCCGCTGGCTGGACGGCGAGAACCCGCGCGAGCCGATCCCCAGAATCCTGTCCGAACTGTTCTCCGAACGCTTCGGCGTCGTCGTCTCCGTCGAGGACCTGGGTCTGCGCACCACCCGCCCGGCGCCCTCCGCGACCGGCGTCGACCTCCCCTGGACGGGCCCGCAGACCGTGGCCCTGCTCAGCGAGTTCTCGCGCAGCGACCTGATGCTGGCGCGGCGCGGCTTCCTCGGGAGCTCGCTGGCCCTCTCCGCGGGCCCGTCCCTCATCGAGCCCATGCAGCGCTGGCTCGTCCCCTCCCCGTCCGCCACGCCGGCCCGGCCCGAGGCCGAACCGGTCTCCTCCGCCGCGCGGGCCCGCGGTCGGCTGTCCAAGCCGGAACTGGACCTGCTGGAGACCACCACCGTGATGTTCCGGCAGTGGGACGCCCAGTGCGGCGGCGGCCTGCGCCGCAAGGCGGTCGTCGGACAGCTGCACGAGGTGACCGACCTGCTCCAGGAACCCCAGCCCGAGTCCACCACCCGGCGCCTGTTCAAGGTCGCCGCCGAACTCGCCGAACTGGCCGGCTGGATGTCGTACGACGTGGGGCTCCAGCCCACCGCGCAGAAGTACTTCGTGCTCGCCCTGCACTCCGCCAAGGAGGCCGGCGACCGGCCGCTCGGCTCGTACGTGCTGTCCAGCATGAGCCGGCAGATGATCCACCTCGGCCGGCCCGAGGACGCCCTGGAGCTGATCCACCTCGCGCAGTACGGCAGCCGGGACTGCGCCAGCCCGCGCACCCAGTCCATGCTGTATGCGATGGAGGCCCGCGCCTACGCCAACATGGGCCAGCCCGGCCGCTGCAAGCGGGCGGTGCGGATGGCCGAGGACACCTTCGCCGAGGCCGACGAGTGGGACGAGCCCGACCCCGACTGGATCCGCTTCTTCTCCGAGGCCGAGCTGTACGCGGAGAACTCCCACTCCTACCGCGACCTCGCCTACGTCGCCGGCCGCAGCCCCACCTACGCCTCGCTCGCCGAGCCGCTGATGCGGCGGGCCGTGGAGCTGTTCGGCCAGGAGGGCGGCGAGCACCAGCGCTCCTACGCCCTCAACCTGATCGGCATGGCCACCGTCCACCTGCTGCAGAGCGAGCCCGAGCAGAGCGCGGTTCTCGCCACCGACGCCATCAAGGCGGCCAAGAAGGTCCGTTCCGAGCGCGTCAACACCCGTATCCGAAAGACGGTCGACACCGCCGTACGCGACTTCGGGGACCTCGCCGAAGTCGTCGAACTCGGCGAGCGGCTCGCGACCGAGCTGCCCGAGTCCGCGGAGGCGGTCTGACACCCCCGAGGTACCGCTAGGCCCCGGCCACGGTTCACCGCCGTACACCGAAGGTTGCGCCACGATAACGATCGGCGCGCCCCGGATCCGGCAGTTCATCGACCCGTAACACGCCAGGTGCCTTCGTCACGGCGGCG
>NZ_NCTE01000739.1:2343-6128 GCF_002114215.1 Streptomyces sp. 13-12-16
GCGGCCGGCCCTCCCGAACTGCCCGACTCGGCTCCCCCATGCCAGGTCATTCGGAGGCCGGCCGCGGCCGGTCGTGTGTCTCCCCGGCCACGGTTCACCGCCGTACACCGAAGGTTGCGCCACGATAACGATCGGCGCGCCCCGGATCCGGCAGTTCATCGACCCGTAACACGCCAGGTGCCTTCGTCACGGCGGCGAAACAACGAGGGGCTTCCACCGAAACGGCGCTGCGCCAATCTCATGGCGCATAACCGGCCCACCCCTCAATCCGCTCAAGGCTTCGCCCGCACGGGGCCGTACCAACGACGAGGAGACGCCGATGGCACCAGCCATCACCCTGGCCGCAGACGCGCCCACGCTGTCCGCCGCCAACACAGGGTTCATGCTCATCTGTTCCGCCCTGGTGATGCTCATGACCCCGGGTCTCGCCTTCTTCTACGGAGGCATGGTCCGCGTCAAGAGCACTCTGAACATGCTGATGATGAGCTTCATCAGCCTCGGCATCGTCACCGTCCTGTGGGTGCTGTACGGCTTCTCCATGGCGTTCGGCACCGACTCCGGGAGCGTCATCGGCTGGAACTCCGACTGGGTCGGACTGAGCGACATCGGCCTGACGGAGCTGTGGGACGGCTACACCATCCCCGTCTTCGTCTTCCTGGTCTTCCAGCTGATGTTCGCCGTCCTCACGCCCGCGCTGATCAGCGGCGCCCTCGCGGACCGCGTGAAGTTCACCGCGTGGGCGCTGTTCGTCGCCCTGTGGGCCACCGTCGTCTACTTCCCGGTCGCGCACTGGGTCTGGGGCGCCGGCGGCTGGGCCTTCGAACTGGGCGTCATCGACTTCGCCGGTGGTACGGCGGTCCACATCAACGCCGGTGCCGCCGCGCTCGGTGTGATCCTGGTGATCGGCAAGCGCGTCGGCTTCAAGAAGGACCCGATGCGCCCGCACAGCCTCCCGCTGGTCATGCTCGGCGCCGGGCTCCTGTGGTTCGGCTGGTTCGGCTTCAACGCCGGCTCCTGGCTCGGCAACGACGACGGCGTCGGCGCGCTGATGTTCGTCAACACCCAGGTCGCCACCGGTGCCGCCGTCCTCGGCTGGCTCGCCTACGAGAAGATCCGCCACGGCGCGTTCACCACGCTGGGCGCCGCCTCCGGCGCGGTCGCCGGTCTGGTCGCCATCACCCCGGCCGGCGGCGCGGTCTCCCCGCTCGGCGCGATCGCCGTCGGCGTCGTCGCCGGTGTGCTGTGCGCCATGGCCGTCGGCCTCAAGTACAAGCTCGGCTACGACGACTCCCTCGACGTCGTCGGCGTGCACCTCGTCGGCGGCATCCTCGGCTCCCTGCTCATCGGCTTCTTCGCCACCGGCAAGGGCCAGTCCGACGTCGCGGGCCTCTTCTACGGCGGCGGCCTGGACCAGTTCTGGAAGCAGTGCGCCGGCGTCTTCGGCGTCCTCGCCTACTCCCTGGTCGTCTCCGCGGTCCTCGCCTTCCTCCTCGACAAGACCATCGGCATGCGAGTCTCCGAGGACGACGAGGTGGCCGGCATCGACCAGGCCGAGCACGCCGAGACCGCATACGACTTCAGCGGCGCCGGCGGCGGCGCGGCCCGCACCGCGGCCACCGCCCCCGTCGCCCCGGCCGAGAGCAAGAAGGTGGACGCATGAAGCTCATCACCGCCGTCGTGAAGCCGCACCGGCTCGACGAGATCAAGGAGGCCCTGCAGGCCTTCGGAGTACACGGACTGACCGTCACCGAGGCCAGCGGCTACGGCCGCCAGCGCGGCCACACCGAGGTCTACCGGGGCGCCGAGTACACCGTCGACCTGGTGCCCAAGATCCGCATCGAGGTGCTGGTCGAGGACGACGACGCCGAGCAGCTCATCGACGTCGTGGTCAAGGCGGCCCGCACCGGAAAGATCGGTGACGGCAAGGTCTGGTCGATCCCGGTCGAGACGGCCGTACGGGTGCGGACCGGCGAGCGCGGTCCGGACGCGCTCTGACACACGAGAACGGGAGCCGCCGGGTGACGAGTACGAACGTGACGAAAGAAGCAGAGGACTCGGGACCCGGCGGTTACGCGGCGGCCCGGCTGCGCCTCCTCACCGAGGAGACGCGGTCCGGGCCGCCGCGCCGTACCGCCCTCGCGGACCTCACCGACGACTGGCTCGGCGGACTGTTCGAGGCGGGCGCGAAGGGGGCGCGCGGCGTGTCACTGGTAGCCGTGGGCGGCTACGGGCGCGCGGAGCTCTCACCGCGCAGCGACCTCGATCTGCTCCTGCTGCACGACGGCACCGCCCCCGAGGCGGTCGCCGCCCTCGCGGACCGCCTCTGGTACCCCGTCTGGGACCTGGGCCTCGCCCTCGACCACTCCGTCCGCACCCCCGCCGAGGCCCGCAGGACGGCGGGCGAGGACCTCAAGGTGCAGCTCGGGCTGCTGGACGCCCGGCACATCGCCGGCGACCTCGGCCTCACCACCGCGCTGCGCACGGCGGTGCTCGCCGACTGGCGCAACCAGGCACCGAAACGCCTCCCCGCCCTGCGGGAGCTGTGCGAGGAACGTGCCGAACGCCAGGGCGAACTGCAGTACCTCCTGGAACCCGACCTCAAGGAGGCCCGCGGCGGACTGCGCGACGCCACCGCCCTGCGCGCGGTGGCCGCCTCCTGGCTCGCCGACGCCCCGCGCGAGGGCCTCGCCGACGCCCGCCGTCGGCTCCTCGACGTACGGGACGCCCTGCACCTGACGACCGGGCGTGCCACCGACCGGCTCGCGCTCCAGGAACAGGACCAGGTCGCGGCCGAACTGGGCGTGCTCGACGCGGACGCGCTGCTGCGGCAGGTCTACGAGGCCGCGCGGGTCATCGCCTACGCCGGTGACGTCACCTGGCGCGAAGTGGGACGCGTCCTGCGCTCCCGTGCGGTGCGGCCCCGGCTGCGCGCCATGCTGGGCGGCGGGAAGCCCGCGCCCGAGCGTTCCCCGCTGGCCGAGGGAGTGGTGGAACAGGACGGTGAGGTGGTGCTCGCCCGCGCGGCGCGCCCCGAACGCGACCCCGTGCTCCCCCTGCGTGCCGCGGCCGCCGCCGCCCAGGCCGGACTCCCGCTCTCCCTGCACGCCGTACGGCGCATGGCGGCCGGCGTACGCCCCCTGCCCGCGCCCTGGCCCGCCGAGGCCCGCGAACAGCTCGTCACCCTGCTGGGCTCGGGGCGTCCCACCGTCGAGGTCTGGGAGGCACTGGAGGCGGAGGGCCTGGTCAGCCTGCTGCTGCCGGACTGGGACCGGGTGCGCTGCCGCCCGCAGCGCAACGCCGTGCACCTGTGGACCGTCGACCGGCACCTCATCGAGACCGCCGTACGCGCCTCCGCGTTCACCCGCCGCGTCAGCCGCCCCGACCTGCTGCTGGTCGCCGCGCTGCTGCACGACATCGGCAAGGGCTGGCCCGGCGACCACTCGGTGGCCGGCGAGGTCATCGCCCGGGACGTGGCCGCCCGCATCGGCTTCGACCAGCACGACGTCACCGTGATCGCCACCCTCGTACGCCACCATCTGCTGCTCGTCGAGACCGCCACCCGGCGCGACCTGGAGGACCCCGCCACCGTACGCGCGGTCGCCGACGCCGTCGGCGCCCAGGGCACCCTCGAACTGCTGCACGCCCTCACCGAGGCGGACGCCCTCGCCACCGGACCCGCCGCATGGTCGTCCTGGCGTGCCTCGCTCGTCGCCGACCTGGTCAAGCGGGTCTCCGCCGTGCTGTCGGGAGACGCCCCGGACGGGCCCGAGGAGGCCGCGCCCACC
>NZ_NCTE01000740.1 GCF_002114215.1 Streptomyces sp. 13-12-16
CGCCGAGCGTGCGGTCGCCCAGGGGGTGCGCCGTGCGCAGGGCGCCGTAGAGCACGGCCCGCACCCGCCGCCGTACGACCACCGGTACGGCGACGACGGCGCGCAGGCCCTCGGCGGCGACCGGGACGTCGTACTCGTGGCTGATCTGCCGCGAGACGGAGTAGTCCGTCACCGCGCACGGCCGGGCCAGCGCCACCGCCTTGCCGCCCAGACCGTTGCCCGAGACCACCGCGAGCGCGCTCAGCGCGGGTGTCGCGGTGCCGCTCAGCTCGCTGATGCGCACCTGCCGCCGGCCGGGCTCCACCACTCCGCCGAAGGCGACCGGCAGCCCGGTCGCACGCCGCAGCCGGGCCAGCGCCCCGCGGATCTCCACCGCGTCGCCCGCCCCCATCGGGTCAGCTGTCACCTGTTCGCCCCTTCACCGCGGCTCCCGTACGGACGCACACCCCCGTTCGGGGGTAGTGAGACCCGCATCACGGATTACACGATGGCGGGGAGCCGCCCGGCAATGGTCCGGCACGAGGAGGAGACATGACGACGGCGACGGAGGAGTTCCGCAGGGCCCGGGACTTCCTGCTGGAACACCGCGAGGACTACGCCACCGCCCACCGGGACTTCGCCTGGCCCCGGCCCGACCGGTTCAACTGGGCGCTCGACTGGTTCGACGTGATCGCGGACGGCAACGACCGCACCGCCCTGCACCTCGTCGAGGAGGACGGCGACGAGACCCGGCTGTCCTTCGCCGCCCTGGCCCGCCGCTCCGACCAGGTCGCCAACTGGCTGCGGCAGCGGGGCGTGGCCGCCGAGGACCGGGTGCTGGTCATGCTCGGCAACCAGGCCGAGCTGTGGGAGACCGCCCTCGCCGCGATGAAACTGCGCGCCGTGGTCATCCCGGCCACCCCGCTGCTCGGCCCCGCCGACCTGCGCGACCGCGTCGAGCGGGGCCGCGTCCGCCATGTGATCGCGCGCGCCGCCGACACCGCGAAGTTCGACGCGGTGCCCGGCGACTACACCCGGATCGCGGTGGGGGAGGGGGCCGCCGGGAGCTGGCAGCCGTACACGGACGCCTACGGCGCCGCCGAGCACTTCGCGCCCGACGGGCCCACCCTCTCCGACGACCCCCTGATGCTGTACTTCACCTCCGGCACCACCGCCCGCCCCAAGCTGGTGGAGCACACCCACACCTCGTACCCGATCGGCCACCTGGCGACCATGTACTGGATCGGCCTGCGCCCCGGTGACGTGCACCTCAACATCTCCTCGCCCGGCTGGGCCAAGCACGCCTGGTCCAACCTGTTCGCCCCGTGGAACGCCGAGGCGACCGTCTTCCTGCACAACTACACCCGCTTCGACGCGCCCCGCCTGATGGCCGAGATGGACAAGGCCGGCGTCACCACGTTCTGCGCCCCGCCGACCGTGTGGCGCATGCTCATCCAGTCCGACCTGGGCCGGCTGCGCACCCCGCCCCGCGAGGTCGTCGCCGCCGGTGAGCCGCTCAACCCCGAGGTCATCGAACAGGTCCGGCGCGCCTGGAACGTCACCATCCGGGACGGCTTCGGCCAGACCGAGACCGCCGTCCAGGTCTCCAACAGCCCCGGCCAGGTCCTCAAGACCGGCTCCATGGGCCGTCCCAGCCCCGGCTACCGCGTCGAACTCCTCGACCCGGTCTCCGGCGCGCCCGGCGCCGCCGAGGGCGAGATCGCGCTCGACCTCTCCGACCGCCCGGTGGGCCTGATGACCGGCTACCACGGCGACCCGGACCGTACGGCCGAGGCGATGGCCGGCGGCTACTACCGGACGGGTGACATCGGCTCCCGCGACGAGGACGGATACATCACCTACGTCGGCCGCGCGGACGACGTCTTCAAGGCGAGCGACTACAAGATCAGCCCCTTCGAGCTGGAGAGCGCCCTGCTGGAGCACGAGGCGGTCGCCGAGGCGGCCGTGGTGCCGGCCCCGGACACGCTGCGGCTGGCCGTGCCCAAGGCGTACATCGTGCTCGCGGAGGGCTGGGAGCCCGGCCCGGACACCGCGAAGGTGCTCTTCGAGCACTCCCGCGAGGCGCTCGCCCCGTACAAGCGGATCCGCCGCCTGGAGTTCGGCGAGCTGCCCAAGACGGTCTCCGGGAAGATCCGCCGCATCGAGCTGCGCGAGGCCACGGCCGCCGGCTCCACCGACGAGTACCGCGAGGAGGACTTCCGGTGACCGCACCCCTGTCGTACAGCCACGGCACGAGTACGACCCCGCTGCTCGGCGACACCATCGGCGCCGACCTCGGCCGGGCCGTCGCCGCGTGGCCCGACCGCGAGGCCCTCGTCGACGTGCCGTCCGGCCGGCGCTGGACCTACGCCGAGTTCGGCGCCGCCGTCGACGAGGTGGCGCGCGGGCTGCTGGCGAAGGGCGTCGGGACGGGCGACCGGGTCGGCATCTGGGCGGTCAACTGCCCCGAGTGGGTCCTGGTGCAGTACGCCACCGCCCGCATCGGCGTCATCATGGTGAACATCAACCCCGCCTACCGGGCGCACGAGCTGGAGTACGTGCTCAAGCAGTCCGGGATCTCGCTGCTGGTCTCCTCGCTCGCCCACAAGGGCAGCGACTACCGGGCGCTGGTGGACCAGGTGCGCGGAGCCTGCCCCGGCCTGCGGGAGACCGTCTACATCGGCGACCCCTCCTGGGACGCGCTGACCGGGGGCGCGTCCGCCGTACCGGCCGGGCGACTCGACGAGATCGCCGCCGGGCTGAGCTGCGACGACCCGGTCAACATCCAGTACACCTCGGGCACGACGGGCTTCCCGAAGGGCGCCACGCTCTCCCACCACAACATCCTGAACAACGGCTACTGGGTGGGCCGCACCGTCGGCTACACCGAACAGGACCGCGTCTGCCTGCCGGTGCCGTTCTACCACTGCTTCGGCATGGTCATGGGCAACCTGGGCGCCACCTCCCACGGCGCCTGCATCGTCATCCCGGCCCCCTCCTTCGAGCCGGGGGCCACCCTGGAGGCCGTCCAGCGCGAGCGCTGCACCTCGCTCTACGGCGTGCCCACCATGTTCATCGCCGAACTGAACCTGCCCGACTTCGCGTCGTACGACCTCACCTCGCTGCGCACCGGCATCATGGCGGGCTCGCCGTGCCCGATGGAGGTGATGAAGCGGGTGGTCGCCGAGATGCACATGGAGGAGGTCTCCATCTGCTACGGCATGACCGAGACGTCTCCCGTGTCGCTCCAGACCCGCATGGACGACGACCTGGAACACCGCACCGGCACCGTCGGCCGGGTGCTGCCGCACATCGAGGTCAAGGTCGTCGACCCGGCCACCGGGGTGACCCGGCCGCGCGGTGAGGCGGGGGAGTTGTGCACCCGTGGCTACAGCGTGATGCTCGGCTACTGGAACGAGCCCGGGAAGACCGCCGAGGCCGTCGACGCGGGCCGCTGGATGCACACCGGGGACCTCGCGGTGATGCGCGAGGACGGTTACGTGGAGATCGTCGGCCGCATCAAGGACATGATCATCCGGGGCGGGGAGAACATCTACCCGCGCGAGGTCGAGGAGTTCCTCTACGCCCACCCGAAGATCGCGGACGTCCAGGTCGTCGGGATCGCGCACGAGCGGTACGGCGAGGAGGTGCTCGCCTGTGTCATCCCGCGCGATCCGGACGACCCGCTCACCCTGGAGGAACTGCGCGCCTTCTGCGCGGACCGCCTCGCCCACTACAAGATCCCGAGCCGGCTCCAGCTCCTGGACGCCTTCCCGATGACGGTGTCCGGGAAGGTGCGCAAGGTCGAACTGAGGGAGCGGTACGCGGCGGGCTAGCGCGGTTCCGGGCCGACCGCCCGCCGGAAGACCTGCCGGGAGCCGCCCTCCGGACCCGGAGCGGCGGCCTCGGCGGGGGTGAAGCCGAGCCGCTCGTAGAAGACGCGGGCGCCGCCGGCGACGGCACCGGGATGGTCGGCCCCGAAGGTGACCACCTCGATGACACCCGGCCCGCGCACCCACCGGCGCGTCGCCTCCGCCATCAGCGCGCCGCCGACGCCCTTCCCCCGGGCCCGGTGCGAGACGACGAGCCAGTGCACGTGGTACGTCGGCGCCTCGCCCCCGAACAGCAGTCCGCCGAGGAGGTCAGGACCCGAGGACTCGGCGACGAGCGCCAGGGAGCCGGCGATGTGCTCGCGCACCGCGTCGTGGAAGCCCGGCTCCCCGACCATCGGGCCGAACCACTGCTCGACCTGGGCCGCCAGGCCGAGGAAACCGGGGAAGTCCTGCTCGCGCGCCGCCCTGATCGTCATCCGGGCGGCCGGGCCCTCGTGCCGCGGCCGCGGGGGGACGTCCCGGCGCATGCACACGCGCGGCCACCGGTCGAGTCCGTGCCCGGCCTCCTCGGCGCGGATCCGCCGCAGGCCCGGCGTGAGTTCGGGCTCGCCCAGCGTGCGGAAGCCGAGGCGCGCGTAGTACGGGGCGTTCCACGGGACATCGGCGAACGTGGTCAGCGTCAGCGCGGTCAGGCCCTGCTCGCGGGCGTGGGCGGCGGCGCGGTCGAGCAGCGCCCG
>NZ_NCTE01000741.1 GCF_002114215.1 Streptomyces sp. 13-12-16
GGGCCCGGTAGCGCCAGGCGGGACGGCCGCGCCCGGCGGGGGCGGACCGCTCGCGGGCGGCCAGGCCGTCGTCCACCAGGGCGTCCAGGTGCTCGCGGACGGTGTTGACGTGCAGCGCGCACACCTGGGCGAGCGCGGTGGCGGTGACGGAACCGGACTGTCCGCGCAGGTACTGCAGGACACCGCGCCGCTGCCGGGACAGCGGAACGCGGTGCGATCCGCTGCCGGGAAGCGGGCCGTTATTTTCCACGGTCATGTCCGTACTATATTGCAGGCATCGGCCCGCACCGTTCGGACGGGTCGTCGACGGCTGGAAGGAACGGCCCCCTGATGAGCACTCTGACCCTCGCATCGGACCCCGAGGACGCGGCGGCCGTCGAAGCCGTCGAGGCGCATCACGCCCAGCTGGCCGGTGAGCTGGCCGGACGGGTGGCCATGCTGGTCGCCGCGGCGGACCGCGACCCGGCCGCGGCCGACGAGGTCCGCGCCGGACTGGTCGCCTTCTGCGACCGGGACCTGCTGCCGCACGCGGTCGCCGAGGAAGGCACCCTCTACACCGCCGCCCGCGACCTGCCCGAGGCCCGTCTCCTCGTCGACGGCATGCTCGCCGAACACCGCAGGCTGACCGCCCTGGTCGACGCACTGCGCGAGGGCGGCTCCGCCGTGCGGGCGGCGACCGAAGGCCGGGCCCTCCAGGTCCTGTTCGAGGAGCACCTGGCCAAGGAGAACGACCTCGTCCTGCCGCTGCTCGCCGGTGCCCCGGACATCTCACTGGCCGACCTGCTGGGCGGCATGCGCGAACTGCTCGGCGGCGGCGAGGAGGCCGCGGAGGGGTCCACGGGCGGTGGCTGCGGCGGCACGTGCGGCTGCGGTGGACCGGACGACGCCGAGGTGCCCGAACTCGACGTCCGGGACGTGCCGCACGCGCTGCGGCACGCCACGGTCTTCGGCGCGCTCGGTGCCGTACCGGCCGGGCGGGCCATGGTGCTCGTGGCACCGCACGACCCGCTGCCGCTGCTGCGGCAGATCGAGGACCGGCACCCCGGTGTCTTCGCGGTGGACTACCAGCAGCGCGGCCCGGAGGCGTGGCGCCTGCTGCTCACGCACCGCTGAACTTCCCGGCCGGCCCCGGACGTTCGGGGTTTCATCCGCCCGTTCGGGGCCAGTCGGAGAGTATGTCCCCTCGATATCGCACTGGTTCCAACTCCGCAGGGACGGTCGTCGCGGTGATCGCGGACATCATGGCCGTCATCCTCGGACTCTGGATTCTGATGTACCTGCTGGACGCCAACCGGGGCAACGACCTGGTGCGGTTCGTCCACGACGCGGCCGACTGGCTGGCCGCCTGGTCCCGTGATCTCTTCACCTTCGACGAGGCGTGGGCCCGCGTGGTCGCCGGTTACGGACTCGCCGCCGTCGTCTACCTCTTCATCGGCCACGCCATCGCCGGCCGCCTCCGCCGGTACTGAGGCGGCCGTCCGGCCGGCTCAGGCGAGCGGGCAGCAGTCCGGGTCCAGGCCCCTGGGCAGGTGGTCGCCGCCGAAGGTCGCGCAGGTGGCCTCGTGGCCGCCGAGGGCGGCGACCGCCAGCAGCAGTGAACCGGCGGTCCAGGTGGTCAGTTCGCGCGGCCAGATCGCGTCGTCGTCGAAGACGTAGCCCGTCCAGTACAGGCCGGTCTCCGGATCGCGCAGGTGCTGGATCGACTGGAGCACCTCCAGCGCGCGGTCGGACTCGCCCATCGCCCAGAGGGCCAGGGCGAGTTCGGCCGACTCGCCGCCGGTCACCCACGGGTTGGGCACCACGCAGCGCACCCCGAGCCCGGGGACGACGAAACGCTCCCAGCCCTCTTCGATACGGGCCTTGGCCTCCGCGCCGGTGAGCGCGCCGCCGAGCACCGGGTAGTACCAGTCCATGGAGTAGCGGTCCTTGTCGAGGAACCGCTCCGGGTGGTGCCGGATCGCGTGCCGCAGCGCGCCCGCCGCCAACTCCCAGTCCGGCTGGGGCTCTTCGCGCTGCTCGGCGATGGCCAGCGCGCAGCGCAGCGCGTGGTGGACGGAGGAGGAGCCGGTGAGCAGCGCGTCCGCGGTGGGTGTGCCGTCGTCGTCGCGCCGCCAGCCGATCTGCCCGCCGGGCTGCTGCAGCCGCAGCACGAACTCCACCGCCGCGCACACCACGGGCCACATGCGGTCCAGGAACGTGTCGTCGCCGGTGGAGAGGTAGTGGTGCCACACCCCGACCGCGATGTAGGCGACGAAGTTGGTCTCCCGGCCCCGGTCGGTGACGTCGAGCGGGTCGCCGTCGGCGTAGGCCGCGTACCAGGAGCCGTCCGCCAGCTGGTGCCGGGCCAGCCACAGGTAGGCCCGTTCGGCGGCGTCGTGCTCGCCCGCCGTGTCGAGGGCCATCGCGGCCTCGACGTGGTCCCACGGGTCGAGGTGGTGCCCCCGGAACCAGGGGATCGCCCCGTCCTCCCGCTGCACCGCGAGGATGCCGGCGACGGTCGCGGCGGCCTGGCCGGCCGTGAGGACCCCGGGCAGGACCAGGTGTTCGGTCCGGGGGGTCGTCACGTGGCGTCCGCCTCGGCCCCGGCCGCGGCACGCGGCAGGTGCGGCTTGGTCGCGTACGCCACGAAGCTCTTGCCGATCAGCGGGTTCAGCGCCTGCTCCGCGACCCGGGTGGCCAGCGGCTTCTTCATGATGTCCCAGACCAGCAGCTTGTGGTACGCCCGTACCGGCAGCGCCTTGTCGTTGTCCACGCCGAACGCGCACTTCAGCCACCAGTACGGCGAGTGCAGCGCGTGCGCGTGATGGGTGCCGTACGGGCGCAGGCCCGCCTCGCGGATCTTCCCGAGCAGTTCGTCCGCCTTGTAGATGCGGATGTGGCCGCCCTCGACCTCGTGGTAGGCGTCGGACAGCGTCCAGCACACCTTCTCCGGGCCGTAGCGCGGCACGGTGACGGCGATCCGGCCGCCGGGCCTGAGCACGCGCACCATCTCGGCGAGGACGCCCTTGTCGTCGGGGATGTGCTCCATCACCTCGGAGATGATGACGACGTCGAAGGACTCGTCGGGGAAGGGCAGGGCAAGGGCGTCGCCCTCCATGGCGGTGGCGGTGGCCCCGGCGGGTGCCTCCCCGGCCTCCTTCATCGCCGCGAACCACTTGGCGACCTCGCGGATCTCCTCGCCGTTCTGGTCCAGCGCCACGACCTGCGCGCCGCGCCGGTAGCACTCGAAGGCGTGCCGGCCGGCCCCGCAGCCGAGGTCCAGGACGCGGTCGCCCGGGGCGAGCGGGAACCGGGAGAAGTCGACGGTCAGCACGTGGCCCTGCTTTCGCGGTCGGAGGTGTCGGCTGCGTGCACGGACACGGCGACGGCCGTGTCCGTGGGGGTGTCGGGACCGGCGTCCCCGGCGGCCGGGGCGTCGGGGGTCGCGGGTGCGGGGTGGTCGACGGCCCCGGTCGCGGCGCGGTCCGCGGACCGGGTCCCGGGGC
>NZ_NCTE01000742.1 GCF_002114215.1 Streptomyces sp. 13-12-16
CACCGAGCCGGCTCGAGCCGCGCCATCGCGCGCGGGACGTCGCCGGCGGGAGGTCCCGTGTCGGCCCGGACACGTGCCACCGCGCGTGATTCCGCGCGGTCGTCGCGTAGGCCGCAACCGGGTGCGAACCACACGTGGGGCGCGGCCGTCCCGGACATGCGTGCGAGGGCGTGGCCGTCCCGTGGCAGGGGTGGGACGGGCACGCCCTCGCGGTCGGGGGTCAGCCCCGGGCGCCCAGCAGGTGGTCCATCGCCAGCTGGTCGAGGCGCTCGAAGGCCATGCCCCGCGCGGCGGCCTCGTCGACGTCGAAGTCCTCGAAGGCGGACCGGTCGTCGAGCAGGGCCTGGAGGCCGTCGGCCGCCGTGGGCTGGGCCAGCTGGTCCAGACGGGCCGCGCGCAGCGCCTCCTGCACCTCGGGGTCCGCGCGGAAGGCCGCCGCGCGCTCCTTGAGGATCAGGTAGTTGCGCATGCAGCCGGCCGCCGAGGCCCACACGCCGTCGAAGTCCTCGGTCCGCGGCGGCTTGAAGTCGAAGTGCCGCGGGCCCTCGTAGCCGGCCGACTCCAGCAGGTCCACCAGCCAGAACGCGGCGCGCAGGTCGCCCGCGCCGAAGCGGAGGTCCTGGTCGTACTTGATGCCGGACTGGCCGTTGAGGTCGATGTGGAAGAGCTTGCCCGCCCACAGCGCCTGCGCGATGCCGTGCGGGAAGTTCAGCCCGGCCATCTGCTCGTGGCCGACCTCCGGGTTGACGCCGTACAGCTCCGGGCGCTCCAGGCGCTCGATGAACGCCAGGGCGTGGCCGATGGTGGGCAGCAGGATGTCGCCGCGCGGCTCGTTCGGCTTGGGCTCGATGGCGAAGCGGATGTTGTAGCCCTGGGAGGTGACGTACTCGCCGAGCAGGTCGAAGGCCTCCTTCATGCGGTCGAGGGCGTCCCGCACGTCCTTGGCGCCACCGGACTCGGCGCCCTCACGACCGCCCCAGGCCACGTAGGTCTCGGCGCCGAGCTCGGCCGCGAGGTCGATGTTGCGGATGGTCTTGCGGAGCGCGTAGCGGCGCACGTCGCGGTCGTTGGCGGTGAAGCCGCCGTCCTTGAACACCGGGTGGGTGAACAGGTTGGTGGTGGCCATCGGCACCTTCATGCCGGTGTCGTCCAGCGCCTGCCGGAACCGCTTGATGTGCTCCTCGCGCTCGCTGTCGCTCGAGCCGAAGGGGATGAGGTCGTCGTCGTGGAACGTGACGCCGTGGGCACCCAGCTCGGCCAGGCGCCGCACCGACTCGACCGGGTCGAGGGCGCGCCGCGTGGCGTCACCGAAGGGGTCCCGTCCCTGCCAGCCGACGGTCCACAGTCCGAAGGTGAACTTGTCCTCGGGGGTGGGCTGGTAGTTCATGCCGCGGCTCCTTGCTCGCTGAGACTATTTCGTCATGGCGCTTTACAAATTAGTATGCAGGAACATTTCTGGGAAGAGACACACCCCGCCGAGTGCGGAAGAGGGAGAGATCGATGTCAGCAGCCGAGGGTCCGCTCGTCGTCGGCGTGGACACATCCACCCAGTCCACCAAGGCGCTGGTCGTCGACGTGGCCACCGGCCGGGTCGTCGCGAGCGGCCAGGCACCGCACACGGTGACCTCCGGGGCGGGCCGGGAGAGTGATCCGCGTCAGTGGTGGGACGCCCTGTCCGAGGCGCTGCGCCAGTGCGGCGAGGCGGCGCACGAGGCCGCCGCGGTGTCGATCGGCGGGCAGCAGCACGGCCTGGTCACCCTGGACGGGCACGGGGAGCCGGTCCGTCCCGCGCTGCTGTGGAACGACGTGCGTTCCGCGCCGCAGGGCCGTCGGCTGATCGAGGAGCTGGGCGGCGCGAAGTTCTGGGCCGAGCGCACCGGAAGCGTGCCGGCCGCCTCCTTCACGGTCACCAAGTGGGCCTGGCTCGCGGAGCACGAGCCGGACGCGGTGCGCGCCACCAAGGCGGTCCGGCTCCCCCACGACTACCTCACCGAGCGGCTCACCGGACAGGGCACGACCGACCGCGGCGACGCCTCCGGCACCGGCTGGTGGGCTTCGGGGACGGAGGCGTACGACGAGGAGATCCTCGCGCACGTGGGGCTCGACCCGGCGCTGCTGCCCCGCGTGGTGCGGCCCGGCGAGGTCGCCGGGACCGTGCGCGACGGCCACGACCTGCCGTTCTCCAAGGGCACCCTGGTGGCGTGCGGCACCGGTGACAACGCCGCCGCCGCGCTGGGCCTCGGGGTGCGTCCCGGCACGCCGGTGATGAGTCTCGGCACCTCGGGCACGGTGTACGCGGTGACGCAGCGCAGGCCGGCCGATCCGACCGGCACGGTGGCGGGGTTCGCCGACGCGCGCGGCGACTGGCTGCCGCTGGCCTGCACGCTCAACTGCACGCTGGCCGTGGACCGGGTCGCGGCGCTGCTGAACCTGGACCGCGAGGCCGTCGAACCCGGGCGCGGCGTCACGCTGCTGCCCTTCCTGGACGGCGAGCGCACCCCGAACCTCCCCCGCTCCTCCGGCCTGCTGCACGGGCTGCGCCACGACACCACCGGCGGGCAGCTGCTCCAGGCCGCGTACGACGGTGCCGTGTACTCCCTGCTGGCCGCGCTGGACCTCGTCCTCGACGAGGACGCCGACCCGTCGGCACCCCTGCTGCTGATCGGCGGCGGCGCCCGGGGCACGGCCTGGCAGCAGACCGTACGGCGGTTGTCGGGACGGTCCGTCCAGGTGCCCCGGGCCAAGGAGCTGGTCGCGCTCGGTGCGGCGGCGCAGGCGGCCGGGCTGCTCACCGGGGAGGACCCGGCCGCGGTCGCCCGGCGCTGGGACACGGCGGCGGGCCCGGTGCTGGAGGCCGTGGAGCGGGACGAGGAGACGCTGGCCAGGCTGGCCGGGGTACTCTCCGACGCGGCCCCGCTGCTGGACCGCGGCACAAACACCGACTGA
>NZ_NCTE01000743.1 GCF_002114215.1 Streptomyces sp. 13-12-16
GACCTGTTCGCGGCGCTCCCCGGCGCGCTGCGGGGCCGCGTCGGCATCCTCGCGGCCAATGTGCCGTACGTGCCCAGCGACGAGATCGGCCTGCTGCCCCCGGAGGCCCGTGACCACGAGCCACTGGTCGCGCTCGACGGCGGCGCGGACGGCCTCGACGTGCTGCGCAGGGTCGCCGCCGGGGCGCCCGGCTGGCTCGCGCCGGGCGGCTGCCTCCTGGTGGAGACCAGCAGCCGACAGGCCCCCGCCGCAGTCGGCACCTTCACCACCGCCGGCCTGCGGACCCGCCTGGCCGTATCCGACGAGCGGTACGCCCATGTCGTGATCGGTGTGAGGCCTTAGGGGGTGTCGTTCGGATCCTGCCGGGGCAGCGGGGTCCGGCACCTCGCCGCGTTGCCGTCCGCCGCCTTGCGATGGGCCCCACTGCCTGAAGGGCGTGAGGGGAACCCCCGCCACCGGACCCCGCTCGGCCCGGCGGCGAGGCACCGCTCACCGGAGCCGGCCTGATCCGAACGGAAGCCCCCGGTCCCTGCCGTCGCCTTCCCGCCCGGCGGTGCCCGGCACGCACCGGACACCGCCGGGCACACCCTCCGGGCGGACGACGGGAACGTGACGACGGGACCCGGGACCGCTCAGGGACCCGGTGTCGTCGCGCGGGCGATGAGGAGGGCCACGTCGTCGAAGTTGTCGGGTTCGTGCAGGGTGCGCAGGAGGAGGTCGCAGATCTCCTCCAGGGAGTGGCCGGGATGGTCCAGCAGGGCCAGCAGCCTGTCCAGGCGTTCGTCCAGCGGATGCCGGCGCGTCTCGACGAGACCGTCGGTGTAGAGCACCAGCAGGTCGCCCGGTTCCAGCTCCACGGTGGTGGTGGAGAAGGGGACCCCGCCCACCCCCAGTGGCACGCCGGTGGGCAGGTCGAGCAGTTCGGGCGCGTGACCGGCCCGCACCCGGGCCGGCGGCAGGTGCCCGGCGTTGGCGATCGTGCACCGCCGCTCGCGGGGATCGTGGACGACGTAGACACAGGTGGCGATCGCCTGGTCCAGGCCGCTGGTGATCCGGTCCAGGTGCTCCAGGAGGACGGCCGGATCGAGACCGAGGGAGGCGAGGGTGTGGGTGGCCGTGCGCAGCCGCCCCATGGTGGCCGCCGCGGGGATGCCGCTGCCCATCACGTCCCCCACGACGAGGGCCGTCCTGTCGTCCTCCAGCGGGATCACGTCGAACCAGTCGCCGCCGACCTCGCTGGTGGCGCCCGCCGGCTGGTAGCGGGAGGCGACCTCGAGGCCGCCCGTCACGGGCGGGTGGCTCGGCAGCAGACTGCGCTGCAGGGTGAGGGCGGTGTCGCGGGCGTTCTGGTACCAGCGGGCGTTGTCGATCTGCACGGCCGCGCGGGAGGCCAGCTCCCGCGCGAGCAGCAGATCGTCCTCGTCGAACGGGAGGGGGTTGCTCGTGCGGGTGAGGTCGAGGGCGCCCAGCACCTCCCCGCGCGCGATCAGCGGCACGGCCAGATACGAGTGGACCCCCGCCCGCGCCAGCAGCGCGGCCGCCTCCGGGGAGCGGGCGATCCGCGCCAGGTCCTCGTCCTTGGTCTGCGGCACCATGACCGGCAGCCCGGTGCGCACGCACTCGGTGATCAGCCGGTCCGGCGCGTACCGGGCCACCCGGCCCGGCGGGTCGGCCGCCGCCAGCACCTCGGCCGCCGCGTCCACCCCGCGCACCGCCAG
>NZ_NCTE01000744.1 GCF_002114215.1 Streptomyces sp. 13-12-16
GTCGATCTCGGCGGTGACCGTGCCGTCGGCGTCGGCGTAGGTGATGTCCCAGCACATCTCGTTGGCGCCGCGGCTGCGCCGGCGCAGGTGCACGACGCCGGTGGGCGCGGGGGTGCGCCACACGCGCACGGCTCCGAACACGGTCGGCAGGAACGCGGCGGATTCCGCCTCCGCCCCGGCGAGGGCCACGGTGGCCTGCAGCGGTGCGTCGATCAGGACGGGGTGGGCGGTGTAGGCGTCGGCGGTGTGCGCCAGCCGGTAGGTGACCAGCGCCTCTTCGTCGCCGACGTCGACGCGGTCGATGAGCTGGAAGCCCGGCCCGCAGTTCAGGCCGATGCCGTGGCACGTCCGGTAGAAGTCGGGGCCGTCGACGCTCCGGTCGCAGCGGGCCCGGAGCGCGGCGAGGTCGAGCGGGTCCGGTGCCGTGCCGAGCAGGGTGCGGACCTGGGCGCGTACGACGGGCCGGCACTCCCCTCCGTGTTCCTCGCGGACGCTGATGGTCACGGCGCCGTCGTCGGGGGTGACCGCGGTCTGCAGGGCGACCGGGGTCGGGTCCGGCCACGGCACGGACAGCGGGCGGCCGATCTCCAGGTGCCGTACCTCGACCGGACGGTCCAGGGCCCGGCGGCCGGCGCTCAGGGCCATCTCCACGTAGGCGGCGGCCGGCATGAGGACGTCGTCCCCGATCCGGTGGTCCCCCAGCCAGGGCACCAGTTGCGGCTCGACGGTGCCGTGCCACACGGGGTGCGGGGCGGGCATCCGCTCGCCCACCAGCGGATGGTCCAGCAGACCGCTGCCGCTGGTGCCCGCGACGCGGTCCTGCGCGGTGCCGTGCCAGTACCGTTCGTGCTGCCAGGCGTAGGCGGGCAGGTCGACCACCCGGCCCGGCCGGGGGAAGTGGTGCCGCCAGTCGGTGGTGGTGTCGGCGGCGAGCACGGCGGCGACGGCCGCTGCGGTCTCGCGGGGGCCGTCGCCGTCGCGGTGCAGGGTGGCGACGCGGGTGGCGCCGGTGCGGCGCAGGTAGGGGCGCAGCACCGGGTGCGGGCCGATCTCGGCCAGGACGTCGGCGTGTTCGGCGGCGAGCAGGCCGGCCGCCTCGGCGAACCGGACGGGTTCGCGGACGTTGCGCCACCAGTACACGGCGTCGAGTTCCGGCCCGTTCAGCTCGGTGCCGGTGACGGTGGAGACGAACGGGATCCGGGCGGGGGCGGGTTCGAGTCCGTCGAGCGCGTCGAGCAGCGGTTCCCTGATGGGGTCCATGGCCCGGCTGTGGAAGGCGTAGTCCAGGTCCAGTTCGCGGAAGAAGACGCCGCGGCCGGCCAGTTCGGCGCCCCAGGCGGCGAGTGCGTCGGCGTCCCCGGCGACGGTCACGTCGCTCTCGCTGTTGACGCCCGCGATCTCCAGGGCGCCGTCGCGGCGGAGCAGTTCCTCACGTGCCCGCGCCTCGGGCAGGCCGACGGCGGCCATCCGGCCCCGGCCGGCCGTGGCGCCCTGGGTGCGACTGCGCACGGCGATCACCAGCGCCGCCTGTTCGAGGGTGAGGGCCCCGGCGGCGTGGGCGGCGGCGACCTCGCCGACGCTGTGTCCCGCCACGGCCCGCGGGCGCACCCCGTGCGAGGCGAGCAGCCCGGTCAGGCCGGTCTGGACGGCGAACAGGACCGGCTGGGCCACCTCCGTGCGCTGCCACTTCCGGGGGGACGGGTGGGCCAGCTCCTTGGCCACCGACCAGCCGAGGTGGGGTGCCAGGGCCGCGTCGGTCTCCTCGACGGCCCGGCGGAAGGCCGGTTCGCGCTCCAGCAGGTCGGCGGCCATGCCCGGCCACTGGGAGGCGTTGCCGGAGAACACGAACGCGACCCCGCCCCGCTCGCCCGTGCGCACGACGGCCCCGCGGGCGGGCTCCGCGGCCGTCAGCCGGTCCAGCTGCCGGGCGGCGTCCTGCGGATCGGTGGCCAGTACGGCGGCGCGGTGCGGATGCGTGGTGCGCCGTACGGTGCTGGTGTGGGCCAGGTCGTAGAACTCGCCGGGCTCCGCGTCCCGCAGTCGCTCCGCCATGCGGGCGGTCATCCGCTTCAGCGCCTCGGGGGACCGTGCGGAGACGACCAGCGGCAGCGGGCGCCCGTCCGGCGCCGGGCCCGGCTCGGTCGC
>NZ_NCTE01000745.1 GCF_002114215.1 Streptomyces sp. 13-12-16
CAGGGCGCGGGACGGCCGTGGGCGCCCGATCCGCAGTCGTGTTCCCGTACGTGCGGGGGGAGTTGCGGCAGGTACGCCTCGAACAGCTGCCCGTCGGGCAGGCCGAAGAGGCGGGGTTCGACGCGTCCGGCGGGCAGGCGCAGGCCGTCGGCGAGGAGGTCGTCGTTGATCTCGCAGTCCTGGGCGACGTTGACGCGGTACCGGTCGCGCTGGTCGGCGGCGGGGAGCCGGCCGGCGCGGCCGTGGTGGTCGCGCAGCAGGTGCGCCACCTCGTGGATCCAGACGCCCGCGAGTTCCTCCACGGGGGTCGCGTCGACGAAGGCGGGTGACACGTAGCAGCGCCAGTGGCGGTCCACGCCCATCGTCGGCACCTCGTGGCTCGGCACGACGGTCAGGGCGTACAGGGCCGACGCCAGGTAGGGGCGGTCGCTCGCCGCGCGGTAGCGGGCGGCGAGCAGTTTGGTCGTGTCCAGGCCGCTGCGGGGGTGCGTCATGCCCGCGTGCCTCAGCGGCTGCCGGGCAGGGCCCCGGACATCCGCAGCAGGTCCAGGAAGCCGTCGATGCCCGGGGGTACGGGCCAGTCCAGGCGGCGCATCGACGCGAGGTCGGTGGCGGCACGGGCGGCCACGTCCGGTACGCCCGCGTCCACGGCCTTGGCCAGGACCGTCCAGCCGGCCTCCCAGCGCGGCCGGGTGGGGTCGCTCTGGATGGCGGCGACGACCGCGATGAGGAAGGCGAGCTGGCGGTCGCCGCGCTCGGGCAGGGCGAACGCGTCGGGGTCGGCGAGGACCCGCTCGGGGTCGGGCAGATCGAGGTGTTCCAGGTACGACAGCAGTTCGATGCCCGCGCCGTCCCCGACGGCGCCGGTGAGCGCGGCGGCCGTCGCCTCGCGGCCGGCGCCGGTCGCGTATCCGGTCGCGAGCAGCCGCAGCGCCATCTCCCAGGTGCGCGGGGACGGCCATGAGCGGCCCCGGCTCTCGGCGTCGGCGGGTATGTGGTGGACCAGGCCCGGGCGGGCCGTGAGGAAACCGGAGACGGCGCCGCGGGCCCGCGCCACGGCACCGGGCACCTTGGCCGGATCG
>NZ_NCTE01000746.1 GCF_002114215.1 Streptomyces sp. 13-12-16
CCCGGGCAGCGGCACGCCGCGAAGCGCCCCGGCCGTCACTCCGGCGCGGGACCTCTGCCCCGGGGGCGGTCGGGCGTGTGAGGGGCGGTCACCCGCCGGTCGTCTCGGCCACCAGCGCGCCGTACGCCAGCTGCAGGGCGTCCGCGCCGGCCAGCGCGGTGAGCGCCCCCATGACGGTGCGGGTGGCGCGCGGCCAGAGCAGCTGTCCGGCGGTGAGGGTCGAGGCCACCCAGACGCTCATGCAGAACGGGCACGTCACCAGCTCGCCGACCGTGTCCTTGGCGCCTTCGGACCGTGCCTCCTCGTGCAGCTCGGCCGGCCCCTGCGGGCCCTGGAACGTGGTGAAGGGGGCCCTCAGCGGGCTGGTCACCGACGCCTTGCTCAGCAGCCGGCTCAGCCGGAAGGTGGCCACCGCGGTCAGTGCCACGTCCCAGGGCGCGGGCCGGTCCGGCACGGGACGGCCGCGCATCCTGACCACCGTCGCCCACCCCGCCGTGTACACGCCGAAAGCCGCCATGGCCGTCAGATAGCCGCGCAGCGGACGGTCCTCCTCCGCCGAGTACGTGCGTTCGGTGTGCCGCCACCGCCGCCTCAGACGTTCCGTGAAACGGCCGTCAGATGTCGCGCTCATGGCCTGCGTCCCCTTCGTCTTCGGCCCGCGTCCGTGTCTCGTCCGCCTCCGCTCCGCGCCCGGCCGGCGTCTCCGCCCCGTCGTCCGCACGGCGCAGCCCGATCTCCACGTGTCCGTCGACGACGCGGGTGTCGAAGGCGGGCTGGGGCGCGGTGGCGGGGCCGCGGACGTTCCAGCCGTCCGAGAGCCGGAAGACGCTGCCGTGCCAGGGGCACCGGACGCACCCGTCGGCGATCGTGCCCTCGGAGAGCGGGCCCGCCAGATGGCTGCACCGCTCGGCCAGTGCGTGGAAGGTCCCGCCGGTCTCGCGCACCACCAGGACCGGCACGTCGTCCACGGTGCGCCGCACGGGCCGCCCGGCGGGGAACTCGTCCACCGTGCCGACCCTGTGCCAGCCCTCACCGACGACGTGCGGTACTTCCTCGGCGTGGTTGGCGCCGGAGGCCTGCCGGTATGCCAGGTGGCCGCCCAGCATGCCTCCCAGGCCGACCGCCGTCAGCCCGAGGAATCCGTACGCGCGGCCCGCTCCGGCCCGTCCGGTGAGGCGGCAGAGGAGCGAGGCGCCGTACAGCCCCACGGCCGCCGTGTTGGCCACGGCGTGCACCAGCCCCACCCGTTTCTGCTGACGGTGCAGTTCGGCCCAGTCGACCGCGCCCGCCAGCGCGGCGGGGCCGGCCGCGGCCAGTCCGACGCCCACCAGGAGGCCGGCCTCCCGGGAACGGCCGGGCCACAGGTCGAGCACGGCGGCGGACATCCAGCTGCCGATCGGCACCTGCACCATCAGGGGGTGCACGGGATGGCCGAGCCACCTGCCGTGCAACGCGTCCCGCGCCCGGCCCAACGGGAGGGCCCGGACCCTTCTGGTCAGTACGTCGGTCGCCCCGTCCGCCCTGGGATCACGCTCCAGGGCGTCGAGCAGCCACAGCATCCGGTTCCGGCCCGTACGGCGGCGACCTGGCTTCTTGCTCATGGGCGGAGGGTCCCCCCGACGGCGGGGGACAAACAGCCGGTCCAGGACGCGGAGCCGGCCCTCGCCGTGGCCGCGCGGACGGCGTCCTCGGTGCGGTCCACGAGGGCGGCTACGGGGGGATGCCGCCGGGCGGGCGCCTGAAGCGGCGGTCGCCCCGCTCGACGGCACGAAGCCTCGTGCGTCGCGGGACGCCGGCCGGTCCCCCGACCAGTGGCCGCTCCCCAAGAGCTCGCCTCGGTGAGTTCCGTGCGCGCGGAGGCCACTGCGCATTCACTGCCGGACAAGCCTCATTTGTACGCACCTGTAACTTCTGCGTGCAACGAGCGCGTTCACGACTGACGGTCTCGCGCACTGTTCCAAGGGAGTGGGTCATGACTTCTCAGGTGAAGACATTCGGTTTCGGCATGCCGTGGGAGTCGTCGTACGGGTACAGCCAGGCCGTCCAGGCCGGTGACACGGTGTACGTGTCGGGGCAGCTGTCCCATGACCGTCACGGCGACTTCGTGGGTGCGGGCGACTTCGGACTGCAGGTCCGGACCACGCTGGAGAACCTGGACCTGGTGCTGGAGCGGTTCGGGGCCGAGCGCGGCCAGATAGTGGAGACCACGGTGCTGGTGAGGAACCTGCGGGAGAACTTCGACGCGATGGCGCGCCTCCACGCCGAGTACTTCGGGGAGCACCGGCCCACCAGCACGGTCATGGGCGTTCCCGACCTTGCCCTGCCGGACCAACTCGTGGAGATCGGCGCACTCGTGCGTCTCGACGTGAAGCCATAGGCAGGAGGCCGGCCCGATTCCCTCACCGGGCGCTCCCCGGGGTGTTCCTCCAGGAGGGTGAGGACGGCTTCGGTGATGACGGTCACGCGCCGCTCGCCCCCTTGGGCGCCCTTTCGGGCGGCGTGCTCCTGCGGCGGTCCGGGGCGGGACTGCCGCACTTCAGCGGAGCTGAGGCCGCTCGGCGGACGACGCGTCCGGTCCGCCGCCTCCGGCCGCGATGACCGGTGACCGCGCCCACGACTTCGTCGGTGTCGGCCTGTTCGTCATCCGCGGCGATCCAGCCCTGCCGGCCCGGTTCACCGAGGCGCACGGCCACAACTTCGAGCCGGAGGGGCCGCCCGACCCGGCGGACACGGCGACCGGCTTCACGCGGCGGTCGCCGGCGCAGGGCGTCGCGCGGGCGCGCCGGCCCCCTCCGG
>NZ_NCTE01000747.1 GCF_002114215.1 Streptomyces sp. 13-12-16
GACGCGGCGGGGTCCGGCAACTGGGCCGGCGCGGAGCCGGTGGCCGGCACCGCGAAGGACGGCCCGGGCGTCACCGCGATGCCACGGTCCGCCGCGGCCGCGGTGAAGGTGTCCGCCCGCCAGGGCGCGGGCAGGCGCCACCACGCGTAGTACGCCCGCGGGTCGGTCCGGACGGTAAAACCCCGCAGGTGCTCGGTGACCAGCCGCTGGCGTCGCGAGGCGTCGGCGCACTTGGCGGTCACCAGCCGGTCGACGGTCCCGTCCGTCATCCACCGCAGGGCCGCTTCGAGCGCGAAACGCCCCGCCGTCCAGCCGCCGGAGCGCAGGGCCTCGCCCGCCTGCCCGGTCCGTCCCTCGGGTACGACGAGGAAGCCGACGGTGAGGCCCGGCGCGACCCGTTTGGACAATCCGTCGACGACGTAGGTGAGTTCGGGGGCGAAGGCCGCGAAGGGCTCGGTGCCGTCCGAGAGGAAGGACCAGATGCGGTCCTCGACGACCGGCAGGCCCCAGGGGCGCAGGTCCGCGGCGAGTTGGCGACGACGCGTCTCCGGCATGGTCGCCGACGTCGGATTGTGCAGGGTCGGCTGCAGGTACAGCGCGGAGAGCGGCGCCGTGCGGTGGGCCGCGGCGACGGAGTCGGGACGGACGCCGTCGGCGTCACCGGCGAGCGGGACCAGGGTGACGCCGAGCCGGGCCGCGATCTCCTTGACCAGGGGATAGGTCAGGGCGTCGATCCCCACCCGGCCGCCCGGCCGGACCAGCGCGGCCAACGCGCCGGCGATCGCCTGACGGGCGTTGCCGCTGAAGAGGACCTGACCGGCCGAGGGCCGCCACCCGGCCGTCGCCAGCAGCCCGCGGGCCGCCTCACGGGCGGCCGGCGTGCCGTCGGCCGGAGCGGTACG
>NZ_NCTE01000075.1 GCF_002114215.1 Streptomyces sp. 13-12-16
GGCGGGACCGGCGGCGGTCACGCGGGTGGGGACGGCCGTGGCACGCCTCTGGAACGCGGTGACGGCAGTGCGCCACAGACGACCCGCAGCGGCGAAGCCACTCATTCCGGCAACGGAGCGGGCCATCAGGGCAACGGCGGCCCGGACGGCCTCGGCCGGACCGGCGACGACGTGCCGGGCAACGAACCCGAGGGCACGACGCCGGGGCGGCCCGCCGAGGTGCAACGCCCGGACTTCATGCGTGAGGGGGACAACCCTTACGGGCCGCGCGGGTCACTGACACGGGAGCAGATCGAGGAAATCCAGGTCTACCGCGCCAACCACGAACCCGGATACCTCGAGCAGTACTACAAGGAGAACGGATGGCGCAAAAGGCTGAGCCTCCGGGACGAGAGTGGATTCACTCCTCCTCAATTGGCTCAGATGTCGGAGAACGCCCCCTGGATCAGGGCCAAGGACACTCCAGCGGCACCCGAGCCGCATTTCTTGGACGATGATTACATCAGCGTGGGACCGGACACCGTCACCAGTAAGGACAGGCTCCGGATTCTGGAAGCGGCCGCAGACAAACGCCACTCCGCCGTCGCGTGGGACAACACAGTCAAGAGATGGAAGACGGAGGCCGAAATAGCGGACGGTCTCCACAGCACTCCCGACTCGGTTGCTCAGCGAGTGGAAGCGGGAGCAACCTACAAGGAGTCCCACACCGCGATGGGCCGTTCGGCCGAGGAATTCGGCGAGACGGCTGCCGAGTATCACTACATCGCTGAGCACTACCCAGATTTCGAGAAACAGCCACTCCTCGGCCCGAAGAACGGAAATGATCAATTTGATCAAGTCTGGAAGCACGAGGATGGCCGAGTAGTCGTCGTCGAGGCCAAGAGCAGCACCGAAACTGATCTCGGCGGCCGAACCCTGCCGGACGGTCAGCGGGTTTCCCAGGGGAGCAGAGAATACTTCTTCGACATCATGGAGGCCATGAGAGCGCGTGGCGAATTTGATGTACTCGAGGCCCTCGAAGAGGCACTCAGCAAAGAGAAGCTCGAATACGTGGTAGTCAAGGGGGAGAAGAATTCGGGCGTGTACAGTGGGCTCCAGTATCGCCGGTTCGACATCAGCAAGGGGACTCTTCCGTGACCACAGAAATCGCCCGGCACGGTCTACCGACAGGACCCGATGCCGAACAGTTCGCCGACAGACTGAACAAACACCTGCTCAAGGGAATCGATCGCCTCGAAGAGTCGACGGCCGTGATCGACTCGACCTTCAGCGCTGCGGTCATGAACCTCCGCGCTCGGTGCGTCATTGACCCTCAGGCCGAAGCAGTGGAGACCTGGGAAGCGGCGGTCAACGCGATGCAGCTGGGCTCTGCGCTGTTCGCCGTCACGGCCAGGAGTGAGGGAACAGTCGAATGCCGCATCAACGGGAAAGTGCGCACCCTTCGGGCGACCGGCCCGCTCTCGACGGCCCGCGCGGGAACCTGGCTGAACGCGTTCTGGCTCGCCGTCATCTGCCGTGAGCCGGAGCGCATGACGCAGTTGTGCGAGGTCCCCCTGGAGCGGCTCCGGGCGCCGGAGGGGCAGTACGACGAGTACATCTACCACTGGGTCGACACCCTGCAGACGTACTGGCTGCGCCGGCCGGGACTGGTCGAGAAACTGACCGCCGCACTGCAGATGTCGGATCCGGCGGTCGCCCGCATCGCCCCGCGAGACCTGCTGCAGGGCATCCTCTATCCGCCGATCAACCTCTTCTACCACTTCGTACGCAGGGACGTGGAAGGCTTCAGCCCCGCGCTGGAAGAAGCTCTGAAACTGCACCGCGCCTACTGGACCCTCACCGAGGAACGGCAGAAGGACATCGACGGCGCCATCGCCCTCGGCCCCCTCGCCATCGCCTGCTGGGCACACGACGGGCACCTGCCCATCGAGGTCGAGTCGGACTACCTGCCCCAGCACCTCCTCCAGCACGACTGGCTGGGCGAGTTCCCCACGTGACACGAGGTAACCGATCAGCATGACCGCCCAGGACTACGACAGCCAGCTCCTCGAGTCCGTCTCCGTGCGGCGACGGCGGTTGCGGGACGCCCTGGTTTTCGGGGCGCAGCGGCAACGGCGGGCCGTGGACGAGCGGATGGGGAAGGCGGTCGCCGGGATGGTGATCGCGGCCGTGCTGTGCGCGGGGTGCGTGGGGTGGTCGTTCGTGTCCCACCGGCTGATCGGGCAGGACCCGTACTCCCCTGGCGTTTCCACGCCTTCCGACAGTCCTACGAGCCGGTGATAGGTTCGCGATCGTGATGTCTACGGGGGCCTTGAGCAGGGAAACGGCCGGTGGGCCGACGGTGTTGAGCCGGGTCACGCTCGTCGGTGAGCGGCGCCGCGTCGACCTGGTGCTTCCGGCGCGGGAGCCGGTCGGGCTGCTGCTGCCCGAGATCATGCGGCTGCTGGACGACCGTGTGGAGGGGCGGCCCGCATCGCGTCACCTCGTCACGGTGGACGGTTCCGCGCTCGATCACGACAGCACACTGGAGACGGCGGGCGTCCGCGACGGCGCCGTGCTGCGTCTCGTCCGCGCGGAGGACGCCCCGCCCGCCCCCGTCGTGCACGACGTCACCGACGAGGTAGCGGAGGATCTCGGTCATCGGGCATGGGTGTGGGGGCCGGCCGCGCGCCGGGTCACGGCGGGTGCCGCGAGCGTGGGCTGGATGGTCGTCGCCGCTCTGTTCGCGCGTGCGCAGTACGACCGGACGGCCGTCGCCGGTGCCCTGCTCGCCGCGGCCGGCCTGGCCGCGGTCACGGGTGCGGTCCTGGGACGGCTGCGCCGGAACGGGCCGGCCGCGACCCTGCTGTGCG
>NZ_NCTE01000748.1 GCF_002114215.1 Streptomyces sp. 13-12-16
CTCCGCCGCGGCGGGCGCGACCTCCCAGGGGTCCTCACCGGGGCCGGCCTGCTGGTCGGGCAGGTCGCGGGGGACACCGGCGCCGTTCTCACCGGGTCCTTCGAGGCGGTGATCGGTCACGGCGCTCTCCCTTCGTTCGTACGCGACCCTCGCGGGTACCTCCGCGCGGACCGGTGAAACCCGGTGCTCAGCCGACCTTGCGGCCCCGCATCGGTTCCGTGTCCTCCCCGGCGCCCTGCTCCATGCCCAGCAGGAACTCCTCCACCACCTGCGTCGCCGTGTGCTCCGGCCGCCAGCCGAGCTCCACGCGCGCACGCGTGCAGTCCATCAGCGGCAGCCTCAGCACGGCGTCGAACAGATGAGGTGACGCCGGCAGCAGCCGCAGCCCCCACGCGGCGGCGACCGCCGAGCGGGCGGCGGTACGCGGCAGCCGTACCCGGCGCGTCCCGAGCATCTCCCCGAGCAGCTCCGCGTCGACCGTCGGCTCCGCGGCGAGATTGAAGGCGCCCCGCGCCTCGGCGGACAGCACGGCCAGCCGGTAGGCGTGGGCCGCGTCATCGGTGTGCAGCGCCTGTACCCGTAGCCCCGGAACGTCCGGGAGGACGGGCAGCAGGTCGGGCCGCGCGAGCTGACCCGGCAGGAAACGGCCGCCGAAGATACGGCGCTGCTCGCTCCCCGACTCCCGCTTGAAGAGGAACGCGGGCCGCATCCGTACCACCCGCGTCGCCGGATGATCACGCTCGAACACGTCCAGCGCCCGCTCCAGGTACGCCTTCTCCCGGCAGTACGCGGCGTCCGGCCAGCCGTGCGTCGGCCACGATTCGTCCACCGCGCGGTCCTTCGGGCCCGGCGAGTACGCCCCGACCGACGAGGCGTGCACCAGCGCCGGCACCCCTGCCTCGGCCACCGCGTCGAACACCCGCATGCTGCCCAGCACATTGGTGCGCCAGGTGGTCGCCGGATCGTGCGTCGGCTGGAACGCCCACGCCAGATGGATCACCGCGTCGGCGCCGGTGAACTCCCCGACGAGGTCGGACCGGTCCGAGGCCAGGTCCACCGCCGACCACTCGGTCCCCGGGAGCGACAGGTCGGGGATCCGCCGTGCCAGGCCCCGTACGGAGCCGACCTCCGGTTCCTGCGAGAGGACCCGCACCACGCTGGTTCCGACGTTGCCGGTGGCGCCCGTGACGACGACCCTCCTGCCCGCTGTGCTGCTCACCTTCCGCTCCTCTCGGCCGCTGCTCCGCGGAACCGGCCGAGTACCCCTCATGCGAAGGCGTTCACGCCCGTCAGGCGGGCCGAGAGTTCCCACAGGCGGGCCGCCTGCTCCGGGTCGACCGCCCAGTCCTTGACCCCGGTGCGCCCGTCGGCCGAGGCCGGTGCGGCGACGTCGCAGTCCTCCAGGTAGAGCCCGCCCATGCCGTCCAGCCGCGTCGAGGTGGCGGCCCAGACCTGGGTGGCCGCGCCCTGCTGCGGGGTCTTGAAACCCTCGGGGTTCAGCGGATCGCCCTGCTCGTCGATCCAGCCCCGGTCCACCATCTCCTGCCGGGGCAGATGCCGCTGGAGCGGGGTGAGGATGCCGCCCGGGTGGAGGGAGAAGGCACGGACGCCGCGGTCCCGGGCGAGGCGGTCGAGGTGCACGGCGAACAGTACGTTGGCGGTCTTCGCCTGCCCGTACGCCCCCCACTTGTCGTAGCCGCGCTCCCAGTGGACGTCGTCCCAGCGGATGCCGGAGGCGTGGTGTCCGCGCGAGGAGACGGACACCACGCGGGCGCCGCCGGGCCCGACGGCCGGCCACAGGCGGTTGACGAGGGCGAAGTGACCGAGGTGGTTGGTGGCGAACTGGGCCTCCCAGCCGGGCCCGACCCGGGTCTCGGGGCAGGCCATGATCCCGGCACTGCCGATCACGATGTCGAGGGTCCGCCCGGACGCCAGGAAACGGTCGGCGAACGCGCGCACGCTCTCCAGGTCGCCGAGGTCCAGCTCGGACACCTCGACGCGCTCCAGCCCGTCCAGCGCCTCCCGCGCGGGGCCGGGGCGGCGAGCGGGGACGACGACCCGGGCGCCGGCCTTGACGAGGGCGCGGGTGGTCTCCAGGCCGATTCCGGAGTAGCCGCCGGTGACCAGCGCGAGCCGTCCGGTCAGGTCGACGCCCTCGAGGACGTCGTCCGCGGTGCTGCGGGCGCCGAAGCCCGAGCCGATGCTGTGCTGTGCGCCGCTGTCGTCGTTCATGTCCGTCACGCTACGGACTGGAGCGCTCTCGAAGTCGGGCGACGCCCGGAGCGGGGCAGAGGGAAGCCCCGACCGCGACGGGGGAATCACGGCCGGGGCGGCTCGGTGGTGGGCACGGACGGCGGTCGCCTCTCGGCGAAAGGCTCCACAGGGCTTCAGCCGGACGATCGTCCCTGTGGGCGAATGGTGAGGCCCGGGGACACTGTCCCGTCCGCACCCACGGTCTGTTCAACGGAGAACCACCCCCGGGTGTTCCGCGTCCGGCCGTCCGTGGGCGTGACGTGTGTCACCGGTCCCGCGCGTCGTTGTCGAGGTCGGCCCAGAGGTTCTCGGCCTGGAGCACCAGCGTGCCCAGGACGGCCGTCCGCGCGGCTCCCCGCCCGGCCTGTTCGCGCAGCCCGTCCTGGAGCCTTTCGTGCAGCTCCCGCATCACCGCCTCGGTCCGCTCGTCCAGGAGGGCGTCCACGCGCGCGCCGCCGCCCAGCAGCCGGTCGGCCTCCGCGTGGCAGGCGTCGCCGAGCAGCTCCAGCAGGTCCGCGTAGCAGCCCAGCACCGCGGCGTCCGGCGCGGCGGGCGTACGGTCCTCGTCGGCGGCCACCGCGAGCGTGCGGGTCAGCGCCGTGACGTGCCCGGTGACGCGGCTGAACCGCTCGTCCTCGTGCT
>NZ_NCTE01000749.1 GCF_002114215.1 Streptomyces sp. 13-12-16
CGGGCGGGGCCGAGCCCCTCCGCCTCGACGCCGAGCCGCAGCAGATCGCCGGTCGCGACCGGCTCCGACTCGACGGCCAGCTCCACCTCCACCCAGCCCCGCCCGTCCGCCGGCCTCGCGTCCGCGAGCGCCCGCACCCCCGCCGCCCCGAACTGCATCGGCAGCAGCTTCTGCCCGCGCGGTGACAGCCGCAGCCGGGCCGTACCCTGCCGCGTCGCCGCCTCCATCCGCCGGGAGGACTCCGTCCAGTACGCGGCCAGGTCGAAGCCCGCGGGCCGGGTGAACTCCCCGCCCGTCTCCGTCACCGCCTGGAACCGTGACACCCGGTAGGTGCGCACCGAGTCCTCCGCCAGCGCCACCAGGTACCAGATGCCGCCCTTCAGCACGAGCCCCAGCGGACGCATCTCCCGGTGCACGTCACCGCGCCAGCGCCGGTAGTGGGTGCGCAGCACCCTCCGTTCCCACACCGCCCGCGCGACGGTCTCCAGGTGCGGCACGGGGTCGGCGTCCCGGAACCAGGCCGGCGCGTCCAGGTGGAACCGCTCGCGCACCCGCCGCGCCTGATCCGCCAGTTCGCCCGGAAGGGCTGCCTCCATCTTCAGCTGGGCGCTCGCCAGGACGGCACCCAGTCCCAAATCCCTGGCCGGTCCGGGCAGCCCCGCGAGCACCAGCGAACCGGCCTCCGCGTCCGTCAGCCCGGTCAGCCGCGTGCGGTAGCCCTCCATCAGACGGTAGCCGCCCTCGGGTCCGCGCTCGGCCCGCACCGGCACCCCGGAGGCACCGAGCGCCTCGACGTCCCGGTAGACGGTGCGCACCGACACCTCCAGCTCCGCCGCCAGTTCGGGGGCGGTCATCCGGCCGCGGTTCTGCAGCAGCAGGAGCAGGGAGAGAAGCCGGTCGGCGCGCATGGGAGCCATTGTCCGGCCGTACCTGACAGAAGGTGTCAGGTACGGCCGGAAGAGTGGGGGGGCGCACCGTCGACCACCCCGGAAGGGAACACCCATGCCCACCACCAGGACCACCGGCCACTTCACCTTCGCCGACTGGAAGGAGAACGCCGTCACCGGCGAGGACGGCCTTCCCCGGCTCGCGAACGCCACGGTCGTCAACGCCTTCTCGGGCGGCATCGAGGCGGATCCCACCACCTGCGACTACTCGATCGCCTATCTGACCGGGAGCACCGGCACCTTCGCGGGCATGGAGCTCGTCAGTGGCCGGGTCGACGGCCGCGCGGGCACCTTCGTCCTGGAGGAGCGCGGCCGCTTCGAGAGCGACGGCACCGTCCACTGCGCCTTCGAGGTCGTCGAGGGTTCGGGCACCGGGGAGCTGACGGGACTGCGCGGCACGGGCGGGTTCACCTACCGGCACGGGGAGACGAAGGTGGCGTACACCTTCGAGTACGGGCTGGGGTGACCGGGAGGGGCCCACTCCCACAAGTGCGTGGCTCGGCGAAACCGGCTCTGTGTACAGTGGACCAGCCTTCGCGCGCGCCGCGCGGCGCCTCCTTAGCTCAGCTGGCCAGAGCAACGCACTTGTAATGCGTAGGTCGTCGGTTCGAATCCGACAGGGGGCTCTGGCGAAATCCCGGGTCGGAACTGTTCCGGCCCGGGATTTCTCATGCCGTACGGCCGCGCAGCCGACGCGCGATCTCCAGGTCCGTCTCGTCCAGGGGGCGGCCCTCCTCGACCTCCCACAGGCAGTTCTGCAGCAGCCGGCCGTGCGTCCACGCGCGTGCACGCGCGCGGTCCAGGCCGAGGACCTCGGTCATGGCGTCGAAGCGCCAGATGACGTCGTCGGGGTCGAAGCGGTTGGCCAGGGCGGGCCAGAGGTCGAAGCCGGGGTCGCCGGCCAGGGGTTTGGGGTCGATGGCGAGCCAGGGGGCGCGGTCGGAGGCGAGGACGTTCTCGTCGTGCAGGTCCCAGTGGAGGAGGCGGTCGCCGGGTTCGTCGGTGACCTCGCGCACGGCGGCGGCGCAGTCGGCGACGAGGCGGCGGGCGGCCGGGTCCGGGATGCGGTCCAGGACGGCGGGGGTCCGCTCCAGCATGGCCGGTGCGATGTCGCGGAGGTGACGCATGCCCACGGGGGCCGGGGTGGTGTGGAGGTGGGCGAGGAGGCGGGCGATGACCAGGACGGCCTCGTGGACGTCCTCCTGGTGCGAGAGCATCCGGGAGGCGTCGAGGCGTTCCAGGAGCATGGTGCCGGTGGGTTCGTCGTGGTCGAGCAGGCGGACGGCGCCGTCGCCGTTCCACAGGCGCAGGGCGACCGGTTCGCCGTCGGTCTCGTGGTCGCGGATCTGGAGTTTGAGCACCGCGTGGGTGCCGTCCGCGCGGGTGACGGGGAGGACGAGGGCGCTCACGCCGTGCATGGGTGTTCCGGTGGCGTGCAGGTCCCAGCGGTCCAGGAAGGCGGCGGTGAGGTCGGGGAGGGCGGCGATGAAGGCGCGGCCCGCTTCCTTGTTGTACTTCTCCTGGGTGGCGGCGAGTTCCGCGGGGATGTCGATCACCTTTCGCACAGTAGTGGCGTCCGCTACGGCTCCAGGACGACTTTTCCGGTCGTCTGCCTGTTCTCCAGGGCGCGGTGGGCGGTGGCGGCCTCGGCGAGCGGGAAGCGGTGCACGGCGGGGGTGAGTCTGCCTTCGGCGGCCTGGGTGAGGGCGCGTAGTTCGAGGGTGCGGACGGGGTTGGGGCCGCCGGCCCTGCGCATCATCTCGGGGCCGAGGACGTTGTGGGAGACGCCGTCGACGAGGTACGGGCTGTCGCTGCGGATGCCCTGGGAGGACCAGCCGAACACGATGTGGCGGCCGTCGGGGGCGAGGAGGTCGACCGCCGTGCGGGCGGTGTCCCCGCCCACGCCGTCGTACACGATGGTGATCCTGCCCCGGTGGGCGTCGAGTCGTTCGGGCCAGTCGGGGTTCGTGTAGTCGACGGCGAGGTCGGCGCCGGCGGCCGTGACCCGGGCGGTTTTCACGGGGCCGCCGGCCAGGCCGATGACGGTGGCGCCGGCGTTCTTGGCGTACTGCACGAGGAGTGTGCCGATGCCGCCCGCCGCCGCCGGGACGAGGACCACGTCCGTGGGGCCGGGTTCGGCGAACTGCACGATGCCCATCGTGGTGCGGCCCGTGCCGATCATGGCGACGGCTTCGGCGAAGTCGAGGCGTTCGGGGATCTCGTGGAGCCGGTCGGCGTCGGTGACGGCGAGTTCCGCGTAGCCGCCGGGTGCGAAGCCGAGGTGGGCGACCACGCGGCGGCCGAGCAGGTGTGCGGGGGTGCCCTCGCCGAGTGCGTCGACGACTCCGGCGACCTCGCGGCCGGGGACGGTCGGCAGGGTGGCCGGGGCCGGGGCGGGGCCCCGCGCGCCTTCGCGCAGGGCCGTGTCCAGGAGGTGGACGCCGG
>NZ_NCTE01000750.1 GCF_002114215.1 Streptomyces sp. 13-12-16
CGCGAGGCCGACCTGGCCGAGGCGCTGGCGTTCACCCGCCGGCACCTGTCCTCCGCCGCCTCCGCGATCGAGGTGCCCCGCCGGTGACCGGCGTCGCCCCGGGCGACGGCCCGGACACTCCCGCGCGGGGCGACGGCACCACCCGGCGCCGCGGCCGCCCTCCCCGTACGGAATCGGCCGGCACCCGGGACCGCATCCTCGACGCGGCCCGCGAGGAGTTCTCCGCGCGGGGGTACGAGAAGACGTCCGTCCGGGGCATCGCCAAGTCGGCCGGTGTCGACTCCGCGCTGGTGCACCACTACTTCGGCACCAAGGAGCAGGTGTTCGAGGCCGCCGTGGAGGTCGCCTTCGCGCCGGCGTTCACCGTGCGGGACACGATTTTCGACGGTCCCGTCGAGGAGGCCGGCGAGCGGATGACCCGCATGGTCATCGGCCTCTGGGAGAGCCCGGTCACCCGGGCCCCGCTGCTCGCGATCGTCCGCTCCGCCGTGAACAACGAGATCGCGGCCGGTGTCTTCCGCCGCCTGATCGCCGGCCAGCTGCTGCGCCGGATCGCCGGCCGGCTCGACGTCCCCGACGCGGAGCTGCGCGCCGAGCTCGCCGCCGCACAGCTGGTCGGGATCGCGATGATCCGGTACGTGATCAAGGTGGAGCCGCTGGCCTCGGCGGACGCCGAGCAGATCATCAGGCGGGTGGCGCCGGTGGTGCAGGGGCACCTCACCGGGCGCTGACGCACCTTGTGGACTGAGACACCCGTCCCGAAATCCGGACACCTCGTCCCGCCCTCTGGATGACCGGCGTACGCTCGACGACAGTCATAACTCTCCGAAGGAGCGAGCGACGATGCCCGAGCTGAGGTCCCGCACAGTCACCCACGGCCGCAACATGGCGGGCGCCCGCGCCCTTATGCGCGCCTCCGGTGTACCGGGTGCGGACATCGGCCGCAAGCCGATCATCGCGGTCGCCAACAGCTTCACGGAGTTCGTCCCCGGCCACACCCACCTGGCCCCGGTCGGCCGGATCGTCAGCGAGGCGGTCGTCGCGGCCGGCGGCATCCCGCGCGAGTTCAACACCATCGCCGTCGACGACGGCATCGCGATGGGCCACGGCGGCATGCTGTACTCCCTGCCCTCCCGCGACCTGATCGCGGACAGCGTGGAGTACATGGTGGAGGCGCACCGCGCGGACGCCCTGATCTGCATCTCCAACTGCGACAAGATCACCCCGGGCATGCTCAACGCGGCCCTGCGCCTGAACATCCCCACGGTCTTCGTCTCCGGCGGCCCGATGGAGGCCGGCCGCGCCACCCTGGTCGACGGCACGGTGCGCACGCTGGACCTGATCGACGCCATGGTCGAGTCGGCCAACGAGAAGACCTCCGACGAAGACGTCCTGCGCATCGAGGAGAACGCCTGCCCGACCTGCGGGTCCTGTTCCGGCATGTTCACCGCCAACTCGATGAACTGCCTGACGGAGGCCATCGGCCTCTCCCTCCCGGGCAACGGCTCGGTCCTGGCCACCCACACCGCCCGCAAGGCGCTCTACGAGAACGCCGCGCGTACGGTGATGGACATCACCCGCCGCTACTACGAGCAGGACGACGACTCGGTCCTGCCCCGCAGCATCGCCACCCCCGCGGCCTTCGAGAACGCCATGGCGCTCGACATCGCCATGGGCGGCTCCACCAACACGATCCTGCACCTGCTGGCCGCCGCCCAGGAGGGCGACGTCCCCTTCGGCCTCACCGAGATGGACGCCCTCTCGCGCCGCGTCCCCTGCCTGGCCAAGGTCGCCCCGAACGTCACCAAGGACCGCACGTACTACATGGAGGACGTGCACCGCGCGGGAGGCATCCCCGCCCTGCTGGGCGAGCTGCACCGCGCGGGCCTGCTCAACGAGGACGTCCACTCCGTCCACAGCCCGTCGCTGGCCGACTGGCTGAAGACCTGGGACATCCGCGGCGGCTCCCCGTCGCAGGAGGCCGTGGAGCTGTGGCACGCGGCCCCCGGATGCGTCCGCTCCGCCGAGGCCTTCTCCCAGTCCGAGCGCTGGGACTCCCTGGACGAGGACGCCGAGGGCGGCTGCATCCGCTCCGCCGAGCACGCGTACTCCAAGGACGGCGGCCTGGCGGTCCTGCGCGGCAACCTCGCCGTCGACGGCTGCGTCGTGAAGACGGCCGGCGTCGACGAGTCCATCTGGACCTTCGAGGGCCCGGCGGTCGTCTGCGAGTCGCAGGACGAGGCCGTCGAGAAGATCCTCACCAAGCAGGTCAAGGAGGGCGACGTCGTCGTCATCCGCTACGAGGGTCCCAAGGGCGGCCCCGGCATGCAGGAGATGCTCTACCCGACGTCGTACCTGAAGAGCCGCGGCCTCGGAAAGGCCTGCGCCCTGATCACCGACGGCCGCTTCTCCGGCGGCACGTCCGGCCTGTCCATCGGCCACGCCTCCCCGGAGGCGGCCTCGGGCGGCACGATCGCCCTGGTCGAGGACGGCGACCGCATCCGCATCGACATCCCGAACCGCTCGATCGAGCTGCTGGTCGACGAGGCGGAACTGACCCGCCGCGAGGAGGCCCTGAACGGCCGGTACGCCCCGAAGAACCGCGACCGCAAGGTCTCCGCGGCCCTGAAGGCGTACGCGGCGATGGCCACCAGCGCGGACAAGGGGGCGGTG
>NZ_NCTE01000751.1 GCF_002114215.1 Streptomyces sp. 13-12-16
CCCGCGACGACCAGTCCGTCGAGCCGGGCCACGGTCGCCGCCGCCCGCTCCGGCGCGTCCGGCGGGAGCATCGCGGCCAGTCCGCCCGCCCGCTGCACCAGCCGCGGATAGCCGGCCGGCAGCAGCGCGGCGTCCAGTCGCCACGCTCCCCAGCGCACACCGGACTCCGCGTACGTGCTGATGCCGATGAGTGGCCTGGCCGTCATGCCGATCACCTTTCCCGCACCTCACTCCCGTGACAACTCGGCCTCGGCCGCCGCCAGCGCCGCGAACTCCTCCTCCGGCGCCCTCGCCACCAGGTGCCTGCGGCTGTAGAGACCGAAGTACGCCACGGCCACGATGTAGACCGCCAGCGCGATGAACGCCGCCGTCACGTCCACCAGGAACGTCGCCACCAGCGCCGCACAGGCCAGCACCAGCGCCACCGACGAGGTGAGCACCCCGCCCGGCGTGCGGTACGGCCGTGGCAGGTCCGGCTCACGGCGGCGCAGCACGATGTGGGAGAGGGACATCAGCGCGTACGAGATCGTCGCGCCGAAGACGGCGATGTTCAGCATGCGCGCCCCGTTGCCCGTCCCGGCGGCCAGCGCGAAGCCGATCGCGCCGGGCACCAGCAGGCCGAGATAGGGCGCCCTGCGGCTGCTGGTGAGGGAGAGGAACTTCGGCAGGTAGCCCGCGCGGGACAGCGCGAACAGCTGGCGCGAACCGGCGTAGATCAGCGAGAAGAACGACGCGACCAGTCCCGCGAGGCCCGCGTAGTTCACGATCCGGCTGAGCGCCGTCGCCTCGCCGTCCGGCTGGAGCGCCTCCACCAGCGGGTTGCCCGCGTCCTGGACCGCCGCCGAGCCGCGCGCCCCGGCCGCCGCGAAGAAGGTCACCACGGCCAGCACCACCAGGATGCCCATGGACCAGCGGATCGCCCTCGGCAGCGTACGGGCCGGTTCCCTGGTCTCCTCGGCGGCCAGCGGCACGCCCTCCACGCCCAGGAAGAACCACATGCCGAACGGGAACGCCGCCCAGATGCCCAGCAGCCCCATCGGCAGCCAGGAGTTCGCGCCGAACGCCGAGGAGTCCACCGGGACGTCGTCCAGCGAGGAGGCGTCGAACTCGGGCAGCGCCCCCAGCGCGAACACCACCAGCGCCGCCACCGCGATGCCCGTGACGACGAAGCTGAAGCGCAGTGCCTCGCCCACGCCCCACAGGTGGATGCCGATGAAGACGACGAAGCAGGCCAGGTACACCGGCCAGCCGGACTCCAGGCCGAACAGGCCCAGCGACTCGACGTAGTCGCCGATGAAGATGGAGATCGCGGCGGGCGCGAGGACGTACTCGATGAGGATCGCGGTGCCGGTGAGGAAGCCGCCCCACGGTCCGAGCGCCCGGCGGGCGAAGCCGTAGCCGCCGCCGGCCGTGGGCAGGATCGACGACAGCTCGGCCAGGGCGAAGACCATGCAGGTGTACATGGCGCCCATCAGCACCATGGCGATCGCCAGGCCGCCGAAGCCGCCCTCGGCCAGGCCGAAGTTCCAGCCCGAGTAGTCGCCGGACACGACGTAGGCGACGCCGAGGCCGGTCAGCAGCAGCCATCCCGCGCTGCCGCGGCGCAGCCTCCTGCGTTCGAGGTAGTCGTCCGGCTCGCCGGCGGGTTCACGGGACGCGGACGGAAGGCTCACGAGGCGACTCCCCAGGGGCGGCGACGTCAGGGGGCAATGGAACG
Source organism: Streptomyces sp. 13-12-16 (assembly GCF_002114215.1). GTDB lineage: Bacteria > Actinomycetota > Actinomycetes > Streptomycetales > Streptomycetaceae > Streptomyces. The sequence continues at coordinate 1,718 of NZ_NCTE01000751.1, forward strand.
GATCCAGACCTTTGTGGGCCCATACCTTCCTGGTGTGCGCACCGCGAGCGCAAGCCCCGTGCGTCGAACCGCGGTAAATCCGGTCGCGTCACCCCCTCAGGCCAGGAACCCCCGCAACAGCGCCGCCGTCCCCGCGCAGTGCTCGCGCATCATCTCCCTCGCCCCGTCCGCGTCCCCCTCCAGCACCGCCTCGACCAGCGCCGCGTGCTGCCGCTGCGAGTGCTCCAGGTTGCGCACCAGCAGAGGGATGCAGTCCAGCAGGTCGTTCACCGTCGCCCGTACCGCCGCGTACTGCGCGGCCAGTGTCGGCGAGCCGCACAGCTCCGCCAGGGTGAGGTGGAACAGCGTGTCGAGGCGCCGGTAGTCGCCCAGTGGCGCGTCCTGCGTGCCGGACAGCGCCTCGCGCAGACGAGCCGCCCGCTCCTTCGTCAGCCCGTGCGCCGCGCACAGCCCCGCCGCGCCCACCTCCAGCACCTCCCGGAAGCGCAGCACGTCCTCGATGTCGACCTCGGCGATCCGCCGCCGCAGCTCCTCCTCCCCGGTGTCCGTCGGGCGGGGCAGCACGAACGTCCCGCCGTACCGGCCGCGCCGCGACTCCACCAGGCCCTGGTCCTGGAGCACCTTCAGCACCTCGCGCAGCGTCACCCGGCTGATCCCCAGCCGCTCCGCCAGCTCCCGCTCGGCCGGCAGCCGCTCCCCGGCCGCCACCAGGCCCAGCCGCACCACCTGGAGGATCTGCTCCAGCGCCTCCTCGAAACCGTTGCCCGCGCGGACCTGCCGCAGCACCGGCGCCAGGCGGTCCCCGACCGCGCCGACCGCGTCCTTCGGCATCCGGCCGCGCCCCCTTCCCAAGCAATGGTTCCCGGCAATACCTTAAGGCTCCCGGCGTGACCGAAGAAGCCCGAGGAGGCTCTCCCGTGGCAGACCGCACACCCCCGCTCACCGTCGAGGAGCTGCACGCCCTCGTCACCGGCGGTGAGATCGACACCGTCGTCCTGGCCTTCCCCGACATGCAGGGGCGGCTCCAGGGCAAGCGGTTCGCCGCGCGCTTCTTCCTCGACGAGGTGCTCCGGCACGGCACCGAGGGCTGCAACTACCTGCTCGCCGTCGACGCCGACATGAACACCGTCGACGGCTACGCCATGTCCTCCTGGGAGACCGGCTACGGCGACTTCGCCATGTACCCCGACCTCGACACCCTGCGCCGGGTGCCCTGGAACGAGGGCACCGCCCTGGTCGTCGCCGACCTCGCCTGGGACGACGGCTCCCCGGTCGCCGCCGCCCCCCGGCAGATACTGCGCCGCCAGCTGGACCGCCTCGCCGCCCTCGGCCACACCGCCCAGGTCGGCACCGAGCTGGAGTTCATCGTCTTCAAGGACACCTACGAACAGGCCTGGGACGCCGGCTACCGCGGGCTCACCCCCGCCAACCGGTACAACGTCGACTACTCGGTGCTCGGCACCGGCCGCGTCGAGCCCCTGCTGCGCCGCATCCGCAACGAGATGGCCGCCGCCGGACTCACCGTCGAGTCCGCCAAGGGCGAGTGCAACCCCGGCCAGCACGAGATCGTCTTCCGCTACGACGAGGCCCTGGTCACCTGCGACCAGCACGCCGTCTACAAGACCGGCGCCAAGGAGATCGCCGCCCAGGAGGGCGTCTCGATCACCTTCATGGCCAAGTACAACGAGCGTGAGGGCAACTCCTGCCACATCCACCTCTCCCTGACGGACGCGGCCGGCGACAGCGCCATGCCGGACTCCGCCGAGGAGCCGGACGCCATGTCCGAGGTCATGCGCCACTTCCTCGCCGGACAGCTCGCCGCGCTCCGCGAGTTCTCCCTGCTCTACGCCCCGCACATCAACTCCTACAAGCGGTTCCAGCCGGGTTCCTTCGCCCCGACCGCCGTCGCCTGGGGCCGCGACAACCGCACCTGCGCCCTGCGCGTGGTCGGCCACGGCCGCTCCCTGCGCTTCGAGAACCGGCTGCCCGGCGGCGACGTCAACCCGCACCTCGCCGTGGCCGGCATGGTCGCGGCCGGGCTGCACGGCATCGAGCAGAAGCTCCAGCTGCCCGAGCCCTGCCCCGGCAACGCCTACACCGCCGACTTCGAGCACGTCCCCACCACCCTGCGCGAGGCCGCCGAGCTGTGGGAGAACAGCGCGATCGCCAAGGCGGCCTTCGGCGACGAGGTCGTCGCGCACTACCGCAACATGGCGCGCGTCGAGACCGACGCCTTCGACGCCGCGGTCACCGACTGGGAGCTGCGCCGCTCCTTCGAACGCATGTGAGGCCCCCCTTGTCCGACCAGCCCCCCGAGCTCCAGGTACGCAACCCCGCGACCGAGGAGGTGATCGCCACCGTCCCGGCCGCGACCCCCGCCGACGTCGAC
>NZ_NCTE01000752.1 GCF_002114215.1 Streptomyces sp. 13-12-16
CGTCGCCGCCGGCGCCCGGACGCTCCTCGCGCACGTCGAGGTCTCCCTCGCCCGCGCCGACCGGGAGCGCACCGCCGCCGACGCCGCCAGGGCCCGCCGCGAGCAGGAACTCGCCCGCGCCCGCGCCGAGGGGCGCGATCTCAAGGCGGAACTCGACAAGTTGACGGATTCAGTTCACCGGGGCGAGGTACTCGGCGCCGAGAAACGGCTGCGGGTGGAGCAGCTGGAGACCAAGGCGCTGGAGGAACTGGGTGTGGAACCGGCCGGGCTGGTGTCGGAGTACGGCCCGCACCAGCCGGTGCCGCCCTCGCCCCCCGCCGAGGGCGAAGAGCTGCCGGAGGACCCCGAGCACCCGCGCAACAGGCCCCGCCCCTTCGTACGGGCCGAGCAGGAGAAGCGCCTGAAGGCCGCCGAGCGCGCCTACCAGCGGCTCGGCAAGGTGAACCCGCTGGCCCTGGAGGAGTTCGCGGCGCTGGAGGAACGCCACCAGTTCCTCGGCGAGCAGCTGGAGGACCTGAAGAAGACCCGCGCGGACCTGCTCCAGGTGGTCAAGGAGGTCGACGAACGCGTCGAGCAGGTCTTCACCGAGGCCTACCGGGACACCGCGCGCGAGTTCGAGGGCGTCTTCTCCCGGCTGTTCCCGGGCGGTGAGGGGCGGCTGGTGCTGACCGACCCCGACAACATGCTCACCACGGGCGTGGAGGTCGAGGCGCGTCCGCCCGGCAAGAAGGTCAAGCGGCTCTCCCTGCTCTCGGGCGGTGAGCGGTCGCTGACCGCCGTGGCGATGCTCGTGTCGATCTTCAAGGCCCGGCCCAGCCCGTTCTACGTCATGGACGAGGTCGAGGCCGCCCTCGACGACACCAACCTCCAGCGGCTGATCCGGATCATGCAGGAGCTGCAGGAGGCCTCGCAGCTGATCGTGATCACGCACCAGAAGCGCACCATGGAGGTCGCCGACGCGCTCTACGGCGTCTCCATGCAGGGCGACGGCGTGTCCAAGGTCATCAGCCAGCGGCTGCGCTAGACCGGCACACAATCTTCAAGTCATGAACGATCTCTACTCCGTCGCGTCTTAAAACTCACAGCACACGGCCTATTGACTTCAAAAGTTGAAGGCATAGTCTCTGCAATGTTGTTTTTACCTTCAGGTACCTTCAGCTGGACCTCGAAGGGCTGACCCCCATCCGGCGATGTTGCCGGTGGCCCGAGGAGTACACGTGACCAGCACAGCGCAGGCACAGAAGTCAGGAGCCAGGACGGCTCACCCCGAACATCTCGGGCACGTCATCTTCATCGCGGCAGCGGCCGCCATGGGCGGTTTCCTCTTCGGCTACGACAGCTCCGTGATCAACGGCGCCGTCGAGGCCATCCGCGACCGCTACGACATCGGCTCCGCCGCGCTCGCACAGGTCATCGCCGTCGCCCTGATCGGCTGTGCCATCGGTGCCGCGACGGCCGGCCGCATAGCCGACCGCATCGGCCGCATCCGGTGCATGCAGATCGCCGCGGTCCTGTTCACCATCAGCGCCGTCGGCTCCGCGCTGCCCTTCGCGCTGTGGGACCTCGCCTTCTGGCGGATCGTCGGCGGCTTCGCCATCGGCATGGCCTCCGTCATCGGCCCGGCCTACATCGCCGAGGTCGCCCCGCCCGCCTACCGCGGCCGGCTCGGCTCCTTCCAGCAGGCCGCGATCGTCGTCGGCATCGCCGTCTCGCAGCTGGTCAACTGGGGCATCCTCAACGCCGCCGACGGCGACCAGCGCGGTGAGCTGATGGGCCTGGAGGCCTGGCAGGTCATGCTCGGCGTCATGGTGATCCCGGCCGTCCTCTACGGCCTGCTCTCCTTCGCCATCCCCGAGTCCCCGCGCTACCTGATCTCCGTCGGCAAGCACGAGCGCGCCCGGCAGATCCTCGAAGAGGTCGAGGGCAAGGACATCGACCTGACCGCCCGTGTCACCGAGATCGAGTCGGCGATGCACCGCGAGGAGAAGTCCAGCTTCAAGGACCTGCTCGGCGGCAGCTTCTTCTTCAAGCCGATCGTCTGGATCGGTATCGGCCTGTCGGTGTTCCAGCAGTTCGTCGGCATCAACGTCGCGTTCTACTACTCCTCGACGCTGTGGCAGTCGGTCGGCGTCGACCCGACGGACTCGTTCTTCTACTCGTTCACCACGTCGATCATCAACATCGTCGGCACCGTCATCGCGATGATCTTCGTCGACCGCATCGGCCGCAAGCCGCTCGCGATCATCGGCTCCGTCGGCATGGTGATCGGCCTGGCCCTCGAGGCCTGGGCCTTCTCCGCCGACCTCGTCGACGGAGCGCTGCCCGCCACCCAGGGCTGGGTCGCCCTGATCGCCGCGCACGTCTTCGTCCTCTTCTTCGCCCTGTCGTGGGGCGTGGTCGTCTGGGTCATGCTCGGCGAGATGTTCCCCAACCGGATCCGCGCCGCCGCCCTCGGTGTCGCCGCCGCCGCGCAGTGGGTCGCCAACTGGGCCATCACCGCGAGCTTCCCCTCGCTGGCCGACTGGAACCTGTCGGTCACCTACGTGATCTACACGGTCTTCGCCGCGCTCTCCATCCCGTTCGTCCTGAAGTTCGTGAAGGAGACGAAGGGCAAGGCGCTGGAGGAGATGGGCTGAGCCGCAGCCCCCAAGACCGGGGAGAAGGGTTCAAGTCCCCGCTGCCCCTCTCCTCGTACCCTCACCGCCGCCCGGCCCGGGTCACTTCCCGGCCGGGCGGCGGTGCGTGTCCCGGGGGCCAGGCGTCCGGCACCGCCTTCGCGGACCCCGCACACGTCCGATACTGGACGCGTTGTGCCCCACCCCCGAGGGCTTCCCGCCCGGCACGGGGCAGAGCGTCGGGCCGGCCCGGCCCGACGGGGCCGAGGGCCCCGCGCGTACAAAGAACGGCCTCGCGGGAGGCCACGCCATACTGGGGCTGTTATGGACATCGTCATCCTTGCTGTAGTCATCGCCGTGGTCGTGCTCGGCGCGCTCGGCGGGCTCATCGTCGGCAGCCGGCGCAAGAAGCCGCTGCCCCCGCCGCCGCCCGCCGCGCCCGACATCACCGCCCCTCCGGCCGAGCCGCACGTCGGCGAAGAGGCCGAGAAGCCGCGGGAGGAACCGCGGCGCACCATAGAGGAGGTTGATCTTCCGGCGGGCGCCGGTCCCGTCGTCATCGAGGAACCGCCCGCCGCCGAGGCTCCCGAGATCGAGATCCCGGAGCCCACCGCCGGCCGTCTGGTCCGGCTGCGCGCCCGTCTCTCCCGTTCGCAGAACGCCCTGGGCAAGGGCCTGCTCGTCCTGCTGTCCCGCGAGCACCTCGACGAGGACACCTGGGAGGAGATCGAGGACACCCTGCTCACCGCCGACGTCGGTGTGCAGCCCACCCAGGAGCTGGTCGAGCGGCTGCGCGAGCGCGTGAAGGTGCTCGGCACCCGCACCCCCGAGGAGCTGCGCGGGCTGCTCCGCGAGGAGCTGATCACGCTGGTCGGTCCCGAGATGGACCGCACCGTGCACACCGAGAACGCGGCCGGAGGACCCGGCATCGTGATGGTCGTCGGCGTCAACGGCACCGGCAAGACCACCACCACCGGCAAGCTCGCGCGCGTCCTGGTCGCCGACGGCAACACCGTCGTGCTCGGCGCCGCCGACACCTTCCGTGCCGCCGCCGCCGATCAGCTGCAGACCTGGGGCGAGCGGGTCGGCGCCCACACCGTGCGCGGTCCGGAGGGTGGTGACCCGGCCTCCGTCGCGTTCGACGCGGTCAAGGAGGGCAAGGAGATGACCGCCGACGCCGTGCTCATCGACACCGCGGGGCGGTTGCACACCAAGACCGGTCTCATGGACGAGCTCGGCAAGGTCAAGCGGGTCGTGGAGAAGCAGGCCCCGCTGGACGAGGTGCTGCTCGTGCTCGACGCCACCACCGGGCAGAACGGTCTGGTCCAGGCGCGGGTGTTCGCCGAGGTCGTCGACATCACCGGCATCGTGCTCACCAAGCTGGACGGTACGGCCAAGGGCGGCATCGTGATCGCCGTGCAGCGTGAGCTGGGTGTGCCGGTCAAGCTGATCGGGCTCGGTGAGGGGGCGGACGATCTGGCGCCGTTCGAGCCGGAGGCGTTCGTGGATGCGCTTATCGGGGAGTGAGTCCCTGACTCCGGTTCCGACTTCGTCGGACGGAATCGGCAGACGCGAAGAAGCGCCCGCCCCCGAGCAGACCGGGGGACGGGCGCTTCGCCGTGTACGGGGGGTGCCTCGTGTCGGTGTGGACCGGGGGTGGGGTTGCGCGGCCCGACGGCGGGGTGCCTCCCCCAGAGGGGGTTACCCCCAGCGTCCGCCCGTGCCGCCCTGGGGGTGCCTCCCAGGCCCTTGAGGCACTGGGGGAGGTGTGACTGCCCGCAGGAACGGCTACGTTCCCGATCGGTGGGCCACGTAGGCCAGGGTGCCGAGCAGCAGGCGGGCCTCCGGTGGCTGGGACGCAGAGTCCGGGTCGGGGGAGCGGAGCCAGCGGACCGGGCCCAGGTCGCCCCGGTCGGACGGTGGTGCCGTGATGTGCGTACCGGGTCCGAGGCCGCGCAGGTCCAGGGCGGCCGGGACGTCCCAGCCCATGCGGTAGAGCAGGTCGGGGAGCGCGGCGGCGGCGCCGGGGGCGACGAAGAAGTGGGCGCGGCCGTCCGGGGTGGCGGCGACCGGGCCGACCGGCAGGCCCATGCGTTCCAGCCGGGCCAGGGCGTGGCGGCCGGCGGCCTCCGCGACCTCGATCACGTCGAACGCCCGCCCGACCGGCAGCATCAGCGAGGCCCCCGGGAACTCCGACCAGACCGCGGTCACCTCGTCCAGCGGGGCC
>NZ_NCTE01000753.1 GCF_002114215.1 Streptomyces sp. 13-12-16
CGCAGCGCCGACAGCGGGCGCCGCAGGGTGAGCGGCTGCCAGGTGTCGCGGATGCGCATGCGCAGCCCCGGCACGGCGGCGGCCCGGGACGCCAGCAGGTCGGCCGCGTGGGCCGCCGCGGAGGGCGAGCCCGCGGAGAAGACGCCGAGCGCCGCGAGGTGCATGGGGTGACCGGCGGACTCGATGTTCCAGAACGCCAGGTCGAGAGGGGCGAGCGGATCTGCGGTCATGGGCGGGGCCTCGCGTCGACGACGGGAACGGATCAGCAGTCAATCGCTCCCGGCCGATTACGGTCAAGTACGATCTGGCTACGCATAGTCAACAGCATGTGACGTCTTCGCCCCTTCCGCCGGTGCGGCGGAAGGGGCGGGACGGGGTGACGGATGGGGCTACCGCGGCGCGATCACCGCCGCACGGGTGACGGACGCCACCCGGACGGGCGCGGCCCTCCGGAGGAACGGTTCATCGCGCGGTGCCCCCCGCCGTCGGGCAGCCCGCGGGCCGCGCCCGTGAGGCGTCCCGGACCAGGGCCTCGTGGGCGGCCTTCACCCGGGCCACGTCCGGCTTCATCACGCGCCGGTCGTAGGTGAGCAGACCGTTGAGCTCGCCCTCGACGTCCGTGATCTGGGTGTAGACGGCGCCGTTGCCGCCCAGACACATCAGCGCGCGCACCTCGTCGAGCTTGGTGAGGTAGTCATCGGTGTAGGTCGCCGGGTCCACGTCGACGTACGACTGCTGCACGGACCAGGCGTGTCCGGGCACCGCGAGTCCCAGGCCGCCGTACTCGCCGCTGACCAGGGCGCGTTTCCCGTCCGGACGGGGCGGCAGCGCGGGGCTGGGGTATCCGTGCTCGTCCATGATGTCGCCGGCGTTCCCGTCGGCTCCCAGGTTGAGCCCGGACTGGTTGTTGACCAGCCGGCTGGGGTCCCAGGCCTTGGCCTGTTCGGCGATCCGGCCGATGTCGTACTGGCCCCAGCCCTCGTTGAAGGTGACCCACATGACGACCGACGGGCTGCTGATGTGCTCGTCGATCATCTGCTTCATCTCGCGCTCGTAGCGGGCGCGGGCCTCGGCGCCCGGGTTCTTCCCGGCCGTCATGGCGGGCATGTCCTGCCACACCAGCAGTCCGAGCCGGTCGGCCCAGTGGAACCAGCGGTCCGGTTCGACCTTGATGTGCTTGCGCACGGAGTTGAAGCCGAGCCGCTTGTGCGCCTTCAGGTCGTACGCGAGGGCCTCGTCGGTGGGCGCGGTGTGCAGTCCGTCGGGCCAGAAGCCCTGGTCGAGGGTGGCCATCAGGAAGACGGGCTCGCCGTTGAGGACCGTGCGCGGCACGCCGTCGATCTTCTCGACGGTGACGGAGCGCATCCCGAAGTAGCTGCCGACGCGGTCGGCGCCGACGGTCACCTCCAGGCGGTACAGGAACGGGTCGTCGGGCGACCACAGGCGCGGGTCGTGGATCCCCAGGGCGAGCGGCTCGCCGGTGCGGCCGGCGGCCGTGGCGACCTTGCGCCGCCCCTCGTACGCGGTCGCCCTGACCGGTACGCCGTCCCGGACGCCCTTCGCCTCCACGGTGAGCCGCTCGCCGGGCACGTCCGGGACCAGCTTGAGGGAGTCGACGTGGTCGCGGGCGACGGGCTCCATCCAGACGGTCTGCCAGATGCCCGAGCTGGGGGTGTACCAGATGCCGCTGGGGTCCAGGCGCTGCTTGCCGAGCGGCGGGTTCTCGCCGTCCGCGGCGTCGGTCGGGTCGTACACGCCGACGATGAGTTCCTGGGTGCGGCCGGGCTTCAGCGCGTCGGTGACGTCGGCGCCGAACTTGTCGTAGCCGCCCTCGTGCGTGGCGACCTTCGTGCCGTTGACGTACACCTCGGAGCGCCAGTCGACGGCGCCGAAGTTGAGCCGCAGGCGCCGGTCGGAGCCGATGCGCCAGTCGCGGGGCACGGTGAAGGTGCGGCGGTACCACATGCGGTCCTCGTGCCGCTGGACGCCGGAGAGCCGGGACTCCACCGGGTACGGGACGAGGATGCGCTCCTTCAGCGTCCTGCCCACGGGCGGCTGCTCGCCCTCCTCGGCGGCGGCGAACTGCCAGCGGCCGTTGAGGTTCCGCCACTTCTCACGGGTGAGCTGCGGGCGCGGGTACTCGGGGAGGGCGTTGTCCGGGCCCACCTCGTCGGTCCACTCGGTGCTCAGCTCGTGGGTCGAGCGGTTGGGGCCGCTGCTCAGGAAGGCGTCCACGGGGTCGCCGTCGGCGGCGGTCAGGCCGCCCTGTCCGTCGTAGCGGATGTCGGCGCTGCCGCGGGCCGTGCCGGTCCTGTTGCCGACGACGGGCTCGGCGAGCGTGACGAGCAGCGCCTTCGGGTCGGCCGGGTCGGGCCGCGCCGACTCCAGGGGCCAGTCGGCGCCGCCGATCACCGCGTCGAAGTGGTCGGTGAAACCGGCCGGGGGCGCGGCGAGCGGCCGGGGGAAGTCCAGCTTCAGGGTGCGGCCGGAGGCGAGGACGGTGGCGGCGAGGGCGCCGTCGTAGTCGAAGCCGTCCGGGAGGCGGAACGCCGACTGCGGTACGGGCTCCTTGCTGCCGCCGGGCTCGGTCCAGCGCAGGTGGAAGTTGGAGCCGCCGTAGTGCTCGAAGTACTCGACCTTGATGTCGTGGGCGCGGCCGGCGGTCAGTTCGACGGGCTCGGCGGTCTGTTCGCGGTCCCAGTCGTCGATCCAGTGGTCGATGGCGATCTCGCCGTCGATCCACAGGCGGAAGCCGTTGTCGGCGCTGACCGAGAAGGTGTGGGCGCCGGTCCGCTCCGGCACGATCTTCCCGGTCCAGCGGACGCTGACGTCGTCCGACCGGCCGGTGGTGAGGTTCAGGCGCGGCTCCAGGTTGTCGAAGTCGAGGCCGGGGTCGAAGGCGGTGGCCTCGAGTCGGTGGAAGTCGAAGGCGCCGGGGGCGGACTGGGTGTAGTACTCGCCCTTCAGTCCGTGGATCTCCACCGGCTCGTCCTGTGCCGCGGTCGCGGCCGGGACGGCCGCGGTGAGTCCGGTGACTCCCAGCGCGGCGGCCAGCAGAAGCGCGAATCGGTTCCTGAGTCGTCTGATGCGCACGGATCCTCCGTCGGTGAGGAAGGTGACGGCTCGCTGCTCAGTACGTGTCTCTGATGCTGTGCGTGTTCTGTTCTGTGCGCTGCACTCACTCGTACAACGTTGTCAAAGAACAGTACTTGGCATAACAGCACGGATTCCGTCATCCGTCCAGGGACATGACAAAGGCCCCGGTGGTCACAGCCGACCGGGGCCTCCCACTCCGTCCCTAGGGCACGAGCTGTCCCTTGCCCAGCGCGATCACCCCGCCCTTGGAGACCGTGTACAGCTCCGCGTCCCGCTCGGGGTTCACGCCGATCGTCGCGCCCGGCGGCACCTCGACGTTCTTGTCGAGCACGGCGCCGCGCACCACCGCGCCCCGCCCGACGTGCACGTTGTCGTGCAGCACCGAGCCCTGCACGACGGCCCCCGGATCGACGACCACGCCCGGCGACAGCACGGACCGGGTGACCTGGCCCCGGATCAGGCAGCCGGCGCTGATGATCGACTCGCTCGCCATGCCGCCCGCGTTGAAGCGGGCCGGGGAGAGCTGGCCGGAGTGCGTGTAGACGGGCCACTGCCGGTTGTAGAGGTTGAACGCGGGGCGCTCGGCGATCAGGTCCATGTGCGCCTCGTAGTACGCGTCCAGCGTGCCGACGTCGCGCCAGTAGCCCTGGTCGCGGCTGGTCTCGCCGGGCACGTGGTTGGAGCTGAAGTCGTACAGGTGGGCCTCGCCCCGCTCGGTGAGCTGGGGCAGGATCGAACCGCCCATGTCGTGCGCCGAGTTCTCGTCCTCGGCGTCCCGGTGGAGGGCCTCGACGAGCGCCTTGGTGGTGAAGATGTAGTTCCCCATGGAGGCGAACACGCACTCGGGGTCGTCGGCCAGTCCGGGCGGGTCGGTGGGCTTCTCCAGGAAGCGGTCCACGGACCGTCCGTCCGGGCCCGGCGTGATCACACCGAAGGCGGAGGACTCCGAGCGCGGCACCCGTATCCCCGCCACCGTGACCCCGGCCCCGCTCTCGATGTGCTGGGCGAGCATCTGGCGCGGGTCCATGCGGTACACGTGGTCGGCGCCGAACACGGCCACGTGCTCCGGCCGTTCGTCGTGGACCAGGTTCAGCGACTGCAGGATCGCGTCGGCGCTGCCCAGGTACCAGCGCGGGCCGAGGCGCTGCTGGGCGGGGACCGGGGTGACGTAGTTGCCGAGCAGACTGGACATCCGCCAGGTGGTGGTGATGTGCCGGTCCAGCGAGTGCGACTTGTACTGCGTGAGCACGCAGACGCGCAGGATGTCGCCGTTGACCAGGTTGGACAGCACGAAGTCGACCAGGCGGTACGTGCCGCCGAAGGTGACCGCCGGTTTCGCGCGGTCCGCCGTGAGGGGCATCAGGCGCTTGCCCTCGCCGCCCGCGAGCACGATTCCCAGGACCGAAGGACCTCCACGACGCACGGTCGCTCCCCTCACGCCGAATTTTCCCAACACTGCCCCGGACGAGCGGGACTAAGCCTGTTTGAGGATCTCCTCGTAGAGCCCGGCCGTACGGCGGGCCACCGCGCCCCAGCCGAACTCCGAGACCGCGCGCTCCCGGCCCGCCTCGCCCATCCGCCGTGCCGCCCCCGGATCGCCGAGGACCGAGTCGAGCGCCCGCGTGAGGCCCGCCTCGAAGCCGTCGTCCGCGTCCACGAGTACCCCGGTGTCGCCGTCCGCCACGACCTCGGGAATCCCGCCGACCCGGGAGGCGACCACGGCGGTGCCGCACGCCATGGCCTCCAGGTTGACGATGCCGAGCGGCTCGTACACCGAGGGACAGACGAACACGGCGGCGTGCGTCAGGAGCTGGATCACCTCGGGCCGCGGCAGCATCCGCGGGATCCAGTGCACGCCCTCGCGGACCCGGCTCAGCTCCTCGTACAGCTCGCGGAACTCCCGGTCGATCTCGGGCGTGTCCGGGGCGCCGGCGCACAGCACGACCTGTGCGGCCGGGTCGATGCCGCGCACCGCCCGCAGCAGCTGGGGCACGCCCTTCTGCCGGGTGATCCGGCCGACGAACAGCACGTACGGGCGGGAGCGGTCGAGACCGATCCGGTCCAGGGCGTCGGTGCCGGGGTCGGGGCGGTACAGGTCCGTGTCGATGCCGTTGTGCACGACGTGCACGCGGGCCGGGTCCAGCGCCGGGTAGGAGGCGAGGATGTCGTCGCGCATGGCGCCGGAGACGGCGATCACGCCGTCGGCCGCCTCGACGGCGGTGCGCTCGGCCCAGCTCGACAGGTCGTAGCCGCCGCCGAGCTGCTCGGCCTTCCAGGGGCGCAGCGGCTCCAGGGAATGGGCGGTCATCACGTGCGGGACGCCGTACAGCAGCTTGGCGAGGTGGCCGCCGAGGTTGGCGTACCAGGTGTGGGAGTGGACGAGGTCGCGGCCCTGGAGGGCGGCGGCCATGGCGAGGTCCACGGAGAAGGTGCGCAGCGCGTCGTTGGCGCCGTCGAGCGCGCTCCAGGGGCGGTGGCGCAGCACGCCGTCCGCCTTGCCCTCGCCCCAGCAGTGCACCTCCAGGTCCACCAGGGGCCGCAGTCCCCGGGCGAGGAACTCCACATGGACTCCCGCGCCGCCGTACACGTCCGGGGGGTACTCCCGTGTCAGCAGTCCCACTCGCACCCGTGAACCCCCTGTCTGAGCGGACGTTCCCTTCATGGTCACCCAGACGGGGCGCGTGGGGAAGAGCGGGGCGGCCGTACGAGGCAGCAGTCGCCGCAGACGCCCCCGCCGGGCACCCGGTAGTACAGACAGCAGCTGCGGCGCCGGAAGGCGGTGCCCGTGAGGGTTCCGGTCCCGGCGAGCAGGGGGTGCGCGAGGAGTTCGGCCGCCAGGGAGACGGCGCGGGCGGCGACGTCCGTACGGCCGTGGCGGCGCCCCCAGCGGTCCAGTTCCCGGGCGGCGCCCGCGAGCGCGGAGGCGGCGTTGCCGCGCAGCAGGCCCGGTGCGGGGCGGTG
>NZ_NCTE01000754.1 GCF_002114215.1 Streptomyces sp. 13-12-16
TTACGGGGGCGGCCATGGAGGCCCCGGCGGGTACGGTGCCTGGGGAGGCAACTGGGGCGGCGGCTGGGGAGGCCCCCCGCCCGCGGCCAAGCCCGGCGTCATCCCGCTCCGCCCGCTCGGGGTGGGCGAGATCCTCGACGGCGCCGTCTCCACCATGCGCACCTACTGGCGCACGGTCCTCGGCATCTCGCTGACCGTCGCCGTCCTCACCGAGATCGTCGTCGTGCTGCTCCAGGGCCTCGTCCTGGACAACTCCAGCACCGCGGTCCTCGACGACCCCAGCGCCACCCTCGGCGAACTGACCGACGCCATGGGCGACGCCCTGCTCAACTCCGGCGTGGTCTTCCTGATCACCCTGGTCGGCACCGTCGCCGCCACCGCCCTGCTCACGACCGTCACCAGCCGCGCGGTACTCGGCAGATCCGTCACCACCGGCGAGGCATGGCGCGACGCACGCCCCCAGATCGTCAAGCTGTTCGGCCTGATCTGCCTGCTGCTGCTCATCACCGCCGTCATCATGGCCGTCGGCGCGCTGCCCGGCTTCCTCGTCACCCTCGCCGCGGGCAGCGGGGCGGGCATCCCCCTCACCGTCCTGGGCCTGGTCGGCGCCGTCGTCGTCACCCTGTGGCTCATGATCCGCCTGTCGCTGGCCTCGCCCGCGCTGATGCTGGAGAAACAGGGCATAGCGAAGGCCATGAGCCGCTCCGCCAAACTGGTGCGCGGCTCCTGGTGGCGGATCTTCGGCATCCAGCTGCTCGCCACGATCATCGCGAACGTCGTCGCGTCGATCATCGTCATCCCCTTCACCTTCCTCGCCGCGGCCGTCGGCGGCGACGGCGTCTCCGGCTTCCTCAACAGCGCCGGCGGCGACATCGGCTGGACGTTCCTCATCGTCAGCGGCATCGGCTCGGTCATCGGCGCCATGATCACGTTCCCGATCACGGCCGGCGTCACCGTCCTCCTCTACGTCGACCAGCGCATCCGCCGCGAGGCCCTCGACCTCGAACTGGCCCGCGCCGCCGGCGTCCAGGACCACGGCCCCGGCACCGTCCCGGGGAGCTGATGCGGTGACCGCCACGGGGGGAGTTCTCACATCGGCGCAGGCCCTGCCCGCGGCCGCCGACACGGCCGTACGCCTGCTGCTGCGCGGCGACGACGAGCCGCCCGTCACCCTCCCGCGCGACCCCGCGCGGGAGGCGGCCCGGCGCGAGCTGTCCAAACGCATGTACCACGAGAACGACCCCAGCTGGTTCCAGCGGGCCCTCGACGCCTTCTGGGAGTGGGTCGGCAAGCTGTTCGACGCCGCCTCCACCGCGACACCCGGCGGCACACTCGGCCTGGTCGTCGTCATCGCGGCCGTGATCGCCGTCCTGGGCGCCCTGTGGTGGCGCCTGGGCACCCCGCGCCGTGAACCGGTCTCGGCCCCCGCCCTGTTCGACGACCGCCCCCGCAGTGCCGCCGAACACCGCGCGGCCGCCGAGGCGCACGCCGCCCAGGGCCACTGGAACCAGGCCGTGCAGGAACGCATGCGGGCCCTCGTCCGCGCCCTGGAGGAACGCGCCCTGCTCGACCTCCGCCCCGGCCGCACCGCCGACGAGGCCGCCGCGGAGGCCGGCC
>NZ_NCTE01000755.1 GCF_002114215.1 Streptomyces sp. 13-12-16
CTCGCGGCCTCGGCGGCCCTGACCCTGCCCACCGCGCTCGGCGCGGCGCCCGCCTTCGCCCGCGCGGGGCGCCCGCGGGCCGAGTGGGGCGTGCAGACCGGCGACGTCACCCGGGACTCGGGGCTGGTGTGGGTGCGCTCCGACCGTCCGGCGCGGATGATCGTCGAGACGTCGGCGACCGAGTCGTTCCGCCGTCCGCGCAGATGGCACGGTCCGCTGCTCGGCGCGGGCACCGACCTCACCGGTACGACCCGGCTGCGCGGGCTGCCGTCCGGCGAGCAGATCCACTACCGGGTGCTGCTCGCCGACCCCGACGACCCGCGCCGCACCGGTGAGCCGGTCACCGGCACGTTCCGCACGGTCACCGACCGGCGCCGGGACGGTGTGCGGTTCCTGTGGTCGGGCGACCTGGCGGGACAGGGCTGGGGTATCAATCCCGACTTCGGCGGTTACCGCATCTTCGACGCGATGGCGCGGCTGGACCCCGACTTCTTCCTGTTCAGCGGCGACACCGTCTACGCCGACGGTCCCGTCTCCGCGACCGCCGCCCTGCCGGACGGCGGCGTCTGGCGGAACGTCACCACCGAGGAGAAGTCCAAGGTCGCCGAGACCCTGGCCGAGTTCCGGGGC
This sequence comes from Streptomyces sp. 13-12-16, assembly GCF_002114215.1. Lineage (GTDB taxonomy): Bacteria > Actinomycetota > Actinomycetes > Streptomycetales > Streptomycetaceae > Streptomyces. The sequence goes on from NZ_NCTE01000755.1 coordinate 631, forward strand.
AACTTCCGTTACAACCTGCTGGACGAGAACCTGCGCCGGTTCAACGCCCAGGTGCCGTCCGTCGTGCAGTGGGACGACCACGAGGTGCGCAACAACTGGTACCCGGGGCAGCGGATCACCGACACGGACGCCCGGTACACGGAGAAGAGCGTCGACGTGCTGGCGGCCCGCGCGCGGCGCGCGTTCGGCGAGTACTTCCCGATGTCCACGCTGCGGCCGGGCGCCCGGGAGGGCCGGGTCTACCGGGTGCTGCGGCAGGGGCCGCTGCTCGACGTGTTCGTGCTGGACATGCGGACCTACCGCAACGCCAACTCCTCCGGTGACCAGGCCGTGGACCCGCAGGGCATCCTCGGGCGTGAGCAACTGGAGTGGCTCAAGCGGGAGCTGTCACGGTCGCGGGCGGTGTGGAAGGTGATCGCCGCCGACATGCCGATCGGTCTCGTCGTGCCCGACACGACCGAGGGCGGACGGCACGTCGAGGCGGTGGCCCAGGGCGACCCGGGGGCACCGCTGGGGCGGGAGCTGCAGATCGCGGAGCTGCTGCGGTTCGTCAAGCACCGGCGGATCACCGGCACGGTGTGGCTGACGGCCGACGTGCACCACACCTCGGCCCAGCACTACCAGCCCTCGCGGGCCGCGTTCGACGACTTCGAGCCGTTCTGGGAGTTCGTCTCCGGTCCGCTGAACGCGGGCGCCTTCCCGGCAAGCGCGCTCGACGGCACCTTCGGCCCCGAGCGGGTGTGGGTGAAGGCGCCGAGCGCCTCGAACGTCTCGCCCGCCGGCGGCTACCAGTTCTTCGGCGAGGTCGACATCGACGGCGACAGCGGCGAGTTGACGGTGCGGATGCGGGAGCAGGACGGCACCGTGCTGTTCACGAAGACGCTGCGGCCGGGCCTGGTCGGTCAGTAACTCGACGAAACGGCCAGAAGCGCGCTTTACCCATCAGTCACAGTACGTTCGTGATCACGAAACACGGTTCCTTCACAGTGGCTGTATGAGTCGAGACATGTCTGAAGTGACGAACACCCCGCACGGCGGCCCCACCAACGGCCGCCGGGGCCCGGCCGGACTCGCCGCACGGTGCACGGCGGCGTTCCACGCGTGGTGGGTACGCCGCCACGGCCACGCACCGCCGGCGCACGATACCGGCGGTGCCCCCCCCCCCCCCCCCCGGGCCGGTGGGGGGGGGGCG
>NZ_NCTE01000756.1 GCF_002114215.1 Streptomyces sp. 13-12-16
GCCGGCGCGTTGCGGCCGGCGCCCCGGAGTCCCGTCGCCGCGCGGTGGCGGTGGCATCGTGTCCGCGCGTGACGGGCTACGACCGGCCGACCCGCTCGCCGTGCTCCCGCCCCTCCTCCGCGCGGCGGTCCGCCACGGCGTCCAGGCGGGCCGTGACGACCAGCGTGCCCTCCTCGATCTGGTAGTCGAGCGGCAGCCCCAGGCCGCGCATCGCGGCGACCATTCCGGTGTTGGACGCCTGCGTCACGGCGTACACCTGGGCGCAGCCGTCCTCGGCCGCCATCGCCACCAGCCGGGTGAGCAGTTCGGCGCCGATGCCCCGGCGCTGCCAGGCGTCCTCCACGACCAGCGCGACCTCGGTCTCGTCGCCGTCCCACAGCAGATGGCCGAGGCCGACGATGCGGCCCGAGGCGGTCTGCGCGGCGAGCGTGCGGCCGTAGCGAGGGCTGAGCAGGTGGTTCAGATAGCGGTCGGCGTCGCCGACCGGCCCGTGGTACCGCATGCGCAGGGTCTCGGTGGAGCACCGCTCGTGCATCGCCCGCGCGGCCGCCAGATCGCCGGTGTCCGCGCGGCGCACGGAGACGGCACTGCCCTCGGGCAGCGTGAGGACGTCACGGCCGCGCGGGATCCGCGGACCGAGCCGGGCGTCCAGCTCCACGAGTGCCCGCGCGCGGGCGAACTCGGTGGGTGTGAACGGCAGGTACGGCCGCTCCACGGTGATCACCCCGCCCTCCGGGGTGCGCAGCCGGATCACGGTGTCCTCCAGGGAGCCCTCCTCGGGCACGGCCGTGGCCGCCCGGTGACCGCCGCCCGGCAGTGAGCGGATCGTGCACCGGCCCAGCAACTGGCGCAGCACGAGCGGAAGTTCGGCCGCGTCCTGTGCGGCGCGGGCGGCCAGCCCGAGGACCCGGGTCGGCGCGTCCACCAGATCGTGGGCGTCGGCCCGCTCGGTCCAGGTGTCCGTGCCCCCGGCGAGCGACACGGCGGCGACGAGGTCCGTCCCCTCCGGCGCCCGCAGCAGGAACTCGTCGACGGTGTCCTCGCCCAGCGGGTGCGTCTGCAGGCTCAGGATGTCGACCCGCCGCTCGGCCAGCGCCGTGCAGAGCGTGGCCAGCGCGCCCGG
>NZ_NCTE01000757.1 GCF_002114215.1 Streptomyces sp. 13-12-16
AGGCTGTGGCTGTACTCGGTCCGCAGGTCGGCGCCCTCCTCGCGGAGGTGCCGGGCCAGGGCGAGCAGGGCCGCCGCTGCGGTGGCCGCGCCCGCGGTGGGGTTGACGACGGCGGTGAACTGGCGCATCGGGGTGCCTCCGGGCGGGCCGACGGGACGGGAGAGGGCGGTCAGGGGTTCCGGGTCAGCCGGCGGGCAGCAGGACGCCGGGGTTGAGCAGCCCCGCCGGGTCCAGCCGCCGCTTCACGGCGCGCAGGGCGTCGACACCGAGCGGGCCCGCCTCGCGGACGTACCAGTCCCGGTGGTCGGTGCCCACCCCGTGGTGGTGGCTGATCGTGCCGCCGGCGGCGAGGATCGCCTCGCCCGCGGCGCGCTTGGCACGCGCCCAGTGCGCCACGGGGTCCTCGCCCTGGGCCGAGACCACGGTGAAGTAGAGCGAGGCACCGTTCTCGTAGACATGGGAGATGTGGCACATGACCAGCGGCGGGGTGCCGGCCCCGGTGAGGGTGGCGGTGAGCGCCTCGCGGACGGAGGCGTACAGGCCGGGGAGGCGGGACCAGAAGGCCGCCGTCTCCAGCGTCTCCGCGAAGGCCCCTGCGTCCAGGAGCGCGTCGCGCAGGTACGGGGCCGAGTAGCGGCCGTGTGCCCAGCGACGGCCCGGCTCCTCGCCCAGGGGGGTGCCGCCGCACGCGCGCAGGACGGCCGCGGCGCGCTTCCTGCGGTACTCCGTGTCCTCCTCCGTGCCTTCGTACCCCGCGATCGCCGTGCAGCCGGCGGCCTGGCGTGCGCCGGAGCCGATCGCGTCGGGGTCGGCCAGGCCGATCAGCGTCTCGGTCTCGTCGGACAGGCGCAGCACGGTGGGCCGCGGTCCGTCCTGGGCGAGCCGCCGCAGGGCGGTGGTCCCCTCCTCGAACGTGGGGAAGTGCCAGCCCTCGTGGACGCGGGTCCGCGGGACGGGCCGGACGCGTACGGTGACGGAGGTGATGACGCCGAACGCGCCCTCCGAGCCGAGGACGAGCTGGCGCAGGTCGGGCCCGGCGGCCGAACGCGGGGCGCGGCCGGTGTCGAGGGTGCCCTCGGGGGTGGCGAGGGTGAGGGAGAGCACCATCTCGTCGAAGCGGCCGTAGCCGGCGGACGCCTGGCCGCTGGAGCGGGTGGCGGCGAAGCCGCCGATGGTGGCCCACTCGTAGGACTGGGGGAAGTGGCCGAGGGTGAAGCCGTGTCCGGCGAGCAGCTCCTCGGCCCGCGGGGCGCGGAGGCCGGGCCCCAGGGTGGCGGTGCGGGAGACCGGGTCGAGGGCGAGCAGGCCGTCCATGCGCCGCAGGTCCAGGGCGACGAAGGCACCGCGCGGTTCGGGGGCGAGGCCGCCGACGACGGAGGTGCCGCCGCCGAACGGCACCAGCGGCAGGCCGTGTTCGGCGCACACCCGCAGGACGGCGAGCACCTCGTCGTGACCGCCGGGCAGGAGGACGGCGGCCGGGACGGCGGCGAGGTCACCCTCGCGGATGCGCAGCAGGTCGGGGGTGGACTTGCCGCGGGTGTGCCGGACGCGCGTCTCCGCGTCGGTGCACACATGGGCCTCGCCGCCCAGGGCCGCGATCAGGGCGCGGCGCGCGGCCGGCGTCAGCGGGCTCTCCGGGACGGTCAGGTCCTCGATGGCCACGGGTGCGGCCTCGCGCGGCTTCACGCCGAGCAGATCGCGCAACAGCCCGATCACCGTGTCGGGCAGCGGCGTCGCCTCGGCCGGGTCCCCCCAGCCGCTCCACAGCATGTCCATGGCTGTCGTCCTCACCGGTCGGTCGGAATGAGCGGGGCCGTCGAGGTCACCCGACGGCCGCCGTGGCGTTACACTGTGACACATGACGCCTATTCGTCACAACGGTTCCGGCGGTCCGGACAACGACGCGGTGCTCGACGCGGTGCGGGACTGCGTCCTGGCCGTCGGGGTCCGCCGCACCACGCTCACCGACGTGGCCCGCCGCGCCGGGGTCTCCCGGATGACGCTGTACCGGCGGTGGCCCGATGTGCGGTCGCTGGTCGGCGACCTGATGACCCGGGAGTGGATCGCGGTGGCCACCGGGGCGATCCCCGAACCCGGACCGGGGACGCCCACCCGCGACGTGATCACCGAAGGACTGGTGGCGGCGGTCCGCGCCTTCGGCGCCCATCCGCTCTTCCGGAAGATCCTCGACGTGGACCCCGAGCTGCTCCTGCCCTACGTGCTGGACCGTCGCGGGGCGAGCCAGGAGGCGCTGCTGGAAGTGCTGGCCGACTTCCTGCGCCAGGGGCACGCCGACGGCTCGGTGCGCGCCGCCCACCCCGAACGGCAGGCGCGGTCGGTGCTGCTGATCGTGCAGTCCTTCACCCTGTCCCTGCGGACCATGACCGACGAGGACGACCCCGAGCTCGCCGCCGAGGCGTTCCTCGGCGAGCTGGGCGACATCCTGGAGAGGACCCTCACGCCATGAACTCCCCCGGCGGCCCCGCCCCCGCCTTCTCCCTGTCCGCCGGCCGGCGCGCGCGTGAACTGGCCGATTCCGTGGGCGGCCCCGTCGTCGACGTGCTGGTCGTCGGCCTCGGTGCCACGGGCGCCGGGGCGGCGCTGGACGCCGCGGCGCGCGGGCTGGACGTGGTCGCCGTCGACGCCCACGACCTGGCCTTCGGCACGTCCCGGTTCAGCAGCAAGCTCATCCACGGCGGGCTGCGCTATCTCGCCTCCGGTCGGCTCGACGTCG
>NZ_NCTE01000076.1 GCF_002114215.1 Streptomyces sp. 13-12-16
CGGCGTTCGAACGGCTGGTCGACGAGTGGATCGGCAGGTGCAGTGGGGAGGTGCACCGGAGGTTCCGGGAGATGCTGCACGGAAGGACCCGGCAGGAGGTGCTTCCTCCGCTCCCGGATGCCGGTGGTGGGCTGGACCCCCGTGCGGTCTCGCGGGAGGCGGGGCTTTCCGGCCCAGCGATGCTCCGTCTGGCCCAGTACCGTGCCCCCGACGAAGGCCGGCTGATGCCGCAGCCGGGCGAGGCGGTACTGAACCTCGCGGTACCGTCCGGTGACGACGCGGGGGCACCGTGGCGAATGCACGTCCCTCGACAGCGCGAGCCCGCCCGTTTCCAGCTGCGCACCGAGGCCTTCCGGGGCACCGGACGCGTGGTCGCGGGGGACTTCGAGAACGGTCCGGGGGCCCTGCTCATCGCACGGAAGTGAGCCGGACCGGCGGGCCCCGCACGCCGCGCACCGGCGACCGCCAGGCCGACCACGAGGCTCCACGGCAAAAGAGGCACCGCAAGGGGCTGCCGACCCGGAAGAGTAAACCTGCCCCGGGAATCTGTCGGTGGGTTGTTCGTCGCCTGGTTCGCCGCTCGTCAACGGCACCCCTGCTCCGGCGAACCTTTCTGGTCACGGACCAGGTACCGGAAGACGGCAGGAGACCGGGAGCGGGCCGGCCGAGGTGGTCAGGCAGGCGGTCGGTTGGTGATGGCCGGCAGGGTCGTTGTCCTGATCCGGCGGTAGGTCCTGAAGCCGTGCACGGTCAACGCCGTCCAGATGACGGTACTGACCAGAGGCCACCACAGGTCCCGGCCCTGCTCGCCCTGGATGAGATTGACGATCCAGTTCACCGCCCAGCCGGCCGTGAGCACAAGGGCCGCCCACCTGGCCCACCGCCAGATCCGCATCGTCCCCCGGGCACGGGTCTCCTGTGAGTTCTGCTCGTCCTGTCGAAGTCGTGTGCCATCCATACCCATCCGCCTACCCCCTGCCCGCCCCTTGCCTCCCGGCCCTTGGGAGAGGGCCGAAAACGGGCGGTCCCACCCGGCTTCGGAGATACACGGAGGTGGTCCGGGGAGGGACTGGTTTGCAGTCAGATGTTCCGGATGAGCATCCATGTGGCGACTGCCAAGAAGAGCACCCCGGTCACCCTTTGCATCGCATACCCCTTGCTGGTGGGTTCGGTCGCGTCGGGATCCTTCACCCAGCCACGCTGGAGACGACTGTTTACCCGCCAGAGCAGTTGAGGGCGTACGACCTGGACCAGGCCCATGATCAGGAAGAGGCACAGAAACAAGACGGGGACCGGGCTGGTGCCGCTGTCTTCGGAGGAGGCCTGCACGATCACATCGTGATTCATGGATCTTCGAGTTTCCTGACACAGACTCAGGAAACGAGCGAGGGATCCAGAGCTTCGTGATGCGGCGTGGTGTGCGGGACGTCGCGACCCTGCGGTCCGGAGGCGTTGTGGCCACAGGGAGACTGTGGGCAGGGGACCACTGAGGACGGCCAGGAGGAGGGCGGGCACCCACACCTACCGGCTGTCGGGCAACTGCCGGCCCGTCCAGGCGGTCAATGTCGCCCGCAGCGGGACGCCCCCGTGCAGAAGGCGCGGACCCGGCGCAGCTGCCGCACGGCCCGCAGGGACATGACGCGGTCAGTCTTGGGTGCCATGCCGGTCTGTGTGCCCTGGTGCACGCTGTTCAGCAGAGCGGGTTCCGCTCACCTTTGCCCTTGCTGCCGGGTGCGTCCTTCGAAGTCGCGTCGTACTGCCGCACCCTGGTCCTCGACCAGCCCTGCACCGTCGGGGAGGTCCAGAACGGCGCCGCAGTGGTTGCACAGTTCGCCGTCCTCGGCCGGCGTGCCGCACGCCTTGCAGAACCGGTTGCCCTCGCTGTTCCCAATGGTCCGTGTCATGGCTCTCTCCCGCGGGGTGGACAGTGGCAGGCGGGGAGTACCCCTGGTGTCTGTGCTGATTCCCTACTTACGCCTCGCTCGGGCTGGGCACGCTGGAGCGCGCGCACGCCGTCGGCCTTCCGGGCTGGGACCTGATCGTGGTCGACGAGGCACACCGGACCTCCGGGCGGCCGGGCAGGCCGTGGGCGGTCGTCCACGACAACACCCGCATCCCCGCCCTGCGGCGTCTGTACATGACCGCCACGCCCCGGCTGTGGCAGCCCGACGAGGACGCAGGGCAGGACGCGCCAGGTGAGCTGGTGGCCTCGATGGAGGACGATCCGGACGGGCCGTCCGGGGCGCGCTGCTACACGCTGACGCTGTCCGAGGCGATCGACCGGGGGATCTGCGCGCCGTACCAGGGGGTGTGCCTGGACATCACCGACACCCGGCTTCAAGCCTCGCAGCTGCTGGGTGTGGAGGGCCGCTCGGACGAGGTCCGCGGGGCCCGGCTCGCCGCGCTCCAGACGGCGTTGGTGAAGGCCTCGGTCGAGGAAGGCTTCCGTCGGACGCCGGTCTTCCACCACGTCGTCAAGGAGGCCGAGGCGTTCGCGGCCGGCCTGCCCGACATCACTGGCCGCCTGCATGGGGCCGACCCTGAGCCGTACCCGCGCACGGTCTGGGCCGACTGGCTGTGCGGGGAGCACGAACCGCTCCACCGGCGGCGGGTCCTCACCGAGTTCGCCGACGGCATCGCCACGGACGGCACCGTCGTCGAGAAGAGCTTCCTCGGCTCGGTGGTTGCGGCCCGCCGCACGCCCGTGGGGCAGCCCGTGCCAGAACAGCGCTCTCCACGACGACATGAAAGCCGTTTCCCAGGGCATGGCGGCCCAGCTCACCGACCGGATGCCCGATGAGCGGGCCGGTGCGCATCGTCCACCGGAACCAGTCGGGCCGTATCCGCCACCGCGCTTCTCAGAGGCAGCGCCCCCGACGGGCTTCCCGGGGCCTTGTCCGGTTTTCGCACCACCCCCGGTCCAGCCGACTCATATCGCTCTTCCCCGGGCCGCATGAGCCATCTGACGGCACCGGGAACGAGGTGGTGGAGGTAGTACTCGTCAGTTGCCCCGAAGACCGACCGCCAGCGTCAGTTCAAGGACCCGTTGTGGCGATGCCAGATCCGGAAACAGCTCCCGCAGCTGTGACATCCGGTACCGGACCGTCTGGGGATGGACGAACAACGCCGCCGCCACATCCTCCCGCCTGCCCTGGTGCAGCAGCCACGCCCGCAACGTCTCCTCCAGCCGCCGTGCGGTCGCGACCGGCAGGGCCCACAACGGTGCGAGGGCTCGGGCACGCAGGTCTGCGAACGCCTCCATGTCGGCGCTCAGCACCAGCTCGGGCAGGTGGTCCTCGGTGTCGCGGATATCAGGGGAGAGGGAGCGCGCGCGTACGGCTCGCGCGTAGGAGGCGGACGCACGGGTCCATGGCCGGGCCGGGCCGACCACGGCGGTGCGGTCGGTCAGCTGCCTCAGGAGACGCGATCGGTCCGCATCGGGGACGAGCAGCACACCGGTGGCGTCCGGCAGATCGTCGAGGACGAGGGTGCTCGGGTCGAGCGTGCGGTAGGCAGGCCGGGCCTGGGCGGCGGGCAGCAGGACCGCGGTCAGCGAAACCGGAGGCTGCCACGCGGCCCGTTGGACGGAGGCCAGCAGCACGTCCGGGCTCGCGTCGGCGAGGAGGTCGCGGGCCAGGTGTTCCAGGTGGCGCTCGTGGGCCCTGCCCTGGGCGGCCAGTTCGTCGGCGTGGCCCGCGGCGCTCGCGGCGGAGAGCTCGTCGATGTAGGCGAAGGTCAGCTCGGCGAACTTGGCGACCTCGGCGGCGGGCAGGCCTGCGGGTACGGCACCCGCTGCCAGGCATCGCCAGGCCACGCGGGCGCCGACGCGGTAGGCGCTGAGCAGGGCGTCCATCGAACGGCCGTCGCGGACCTCGCCGCGGCCCAGTTCGTAGGCCGCGTCGCCGGCGTCACCGCCTGTGGCGTTCCCGCTCGCGAGGTCGAGGTAGTGCCCCAGGGCGGTGCGGACGGCTCGGCGGATGGTGGCGCCCATGTGGCCCGAAAGGGCGTTGGCGTAGGAAGGGACCTCGTCGATGATCGCCTGGACGACTTCGTCGGCGGTGGTCTTCAGCGAGGCCCGAAGTGCGGTGACCGTCGTCTCGTCCAGGGCCAGTTCGCTGGCCCTCCGGATTGCATGGCTCACGTTTTGTTCCCTGCGAACAATTCAGCCGACCAGATTTACGTCCTGCGGTCAGGACTTTACGCCTTGAGGCGCAGCAAGCTGGAGTCATGACGAGTACAGCCCTGCGCAGCAGGGCGTGGAAACTGCTGGAGATGGTCACGACGCCGCTGCTGCCGTCGGACTACCTCGACCTGGTCAGCCCGCTGCGTGCGGGCGCCGACCTGCGTGGGCGCATCGAGGCCGTGCACCCCGAGACGGGTGACGCCGCGACCATCGTGATCAGGCCGGGGCGGGGCTGGCGCGGCCACACGGCGGGTCAGTACGTGCGGATCGGGGTCGACGTCGACGGGGTGCGCCTGTGGCGTGCCTACTCCCTCACCTCGCCGACCAACCGCCAGGACGGCCGCGTCACGATCACCGTGAAGGCGATCCCGGACGGCAAGGTCAGCAACCACCTGGTCCGCAGGGCGAAACCGGGCACGCTGATCCAGCTCGACCAGGCGACCGGTGACTTCGTGCTGCCCCGGGCCAAGCCCGCCAAGGTGCTCTACCTGACGGCCGGCAGCGGCATCACGCCCGTGATGGGCATGCTGCGCGACACCGAGTTCGACGACGTCGTCATGGTCCACTGCGCGCCCCGGCCGCAGGACGTGATCTTCCGTAACGAACTGCACGAGCTCGTCGCGGACAAGAAGCTGCGGCTCACCGAGGTGCACACCGCCACGGACGGCGTGCTCGACATCGCCCGCCTCGGCGAACTCGTGCCCGACTGGGCCGAGCGCGAGACCTGGGCCTGCGGGCCCGCGGGCCTGCTCGACGCCGCCGAAGAGCACTGGAGCGAGCACGGCGTACAAGAGCGCCTGCACACCGAACGCTTCCGCCCCGGCATCGTCGTCGCCGGCGACGGCGGTGAGGTCACGTTCAGCGTCACCGGCAAGACCGTCGACGCGGACGGCGCCACGCCGCTGCTGGACATCGGCGAGGAGGCCGGCGTGCTCATGCCCTCCGGGTGCCGCATGGGCATCTGCTTCGGCTGCATCACGCCGCTCAAGGCGGGTGCCGTCCGTGACCTGCGCACCGGCGAGATCACCGAGGCCGAGCCGGGCGTCCTCATCCAGACCTGCGTGTCCGCCGCGGCGGGCCCCTGCGACATCGAACGGTAGGAGCACCTTGACCGCCATCGACCCCACCGCCCACCTGACCGCGGAGCAGATCGAGGAGCTCGGCCGCGAGCTGGACGCGATCCGCGACGAGGTGATCGCCAGCCGCGGCGAGAAAGACGCCGCCTACATCCGCAAGGTCATCTCCGCGCAGCGCAAGCTCGAACTGGTCAGCAGGGGCGTGCTGCTGTTCTCGTTCTTCCCGCCCGCGTGGGTGATCGGCACCGCCGGTCTGTCCGTGGCGAAGATCATGGACAACATGGAGATCGGCCACAACGTCCTGCACGGCCAGTGGGACTGGATGCGCGACCCGAAGATCCACTCCACCACCTGGGAGTGGGACCACGTCTCGCCGTCCGACCAGTGGAAGCACTCGCACAACGAGCTGCACCACACGTACACCAACGTGATCGGCAAGGACAACGACCTCGGCTACGGCATCATGCGCGTCGACGAGGACCAGAAGTGGCACCCGTTCCACCTCGGCCAGCCGCTGTGGAACTTCATCAACGCCTGCTTCTTCGAGTACGGCATCGCGGCGTACGACCTGGAGCTCGGCAAGAACCTGCGCAAGCGCCGCCGCAAGGACCCGGAGTTCCGCACGCGGGCCAAGGCCGTGGGCCGCAAGATCCGCAAGCAGGTGCTCAAGGACTACGTCATCCACCCGCTGCTGTCGGGCCCGTCGTTCCTCACCACGCTCGCCGCCACGTTCACCGCGAACCTGGTCCGCAACCTCTGGTCCCACTCGGTGATCATGTGCGGGCACTTCCCCGAGGGCGTGCAGGTCTTCGAGCGCCGGTCGATCGACGGTGAGACGCGCGGCCAGTGGTACCTGCGCCAGATGATGGGCTCGGCGAACATCAGCGGCAGCAAGGCCATGCACTTCATGACCGGCAACCTCTCCCACCAGATCGAGCACCACCTGTTCCCGGACCTGCCGAGCAACCGGTACGCCGAGGTCGCGGTGAAGGTGCGCGCGCTGTTCGAGAAATACGAGCTGGAGTACGTCACCGGGTCGCTGCCCAAGCAGGTGTTCTCCGCGTGGCACAAGGTCTTCCGGCTCTCGCTGCCGAACAGGAAGCCCAAGGTCAAGACGCCGGAACGCGAGCAGGAGCTCGTCGCGGCCTGATCCCCGGTAGCGGTTCGGATCCCTCGGCCGTACCGGCGGCACCGCCGGGTTCGGTGAGGTCCGTTGCGGACGGTGGGCGCCCGCGGCGTCGGACCGTACGACACGGGATCCGGAACAGCTCGGTGTCCGGCTGCGCCGCCTGGACGTGCGCCAGGAGCTCAGCACACAGTCCTGTCCTTGAAGAGGACGTCCCCGTCCTCCGCCATGGCTCGGGCCCGGATCGCCGGCCAGGCCTCCTCATGCCGGACACGGACCGCTTCCACGTCCTGCTCGACGGCCCGCTTGTCCGGCCGCCGGAATGTCAGCCCCCACCGCCTGGGGTCGTTCGCCGCCCCCATCCGGTCGGGTGAGCCGGTGGCTCCGCCGGGCCGATGCCGGTCCCGCGGGGGCCGGTGCGGTGGGTCAGTGAGGTTGTCCCGGAGTCGTTGCCGCGGCGGAGACCTCGACGGCGACGTCGTACAGGCCTCGGCTGGATGTGATCCGCGTCCTCGGGTCCTGCTGTGCGGCTCGGGCGCGTCTGCTGAACTCGGTATCCGCGGTGGCCGCCTCCCTTGCCTCCCGGCTCGTCCAGTGGGACACGTTGACGAACCGGTCGGGGGCGAGGGGGTCGATGCTCGCCGCCACCCACGCGGCCCGGTCACGGCCACCAGCAGCACCCGCACGAACGGCGGACGAGCGCAGACGGCCGGCAGGGCGACGCCCGTGCCGATCGTCGGCATCGGGCCGCCGACGGTGATCACCAGTGTGCCGCCGACCCCCAGGGGCCGGGCGAGACGCCCGGGGGAAGAATGCAGACCGGCCCGGACACGATCATCCCGGTCGCGTCCAGGGCGAGGATGTGACGGAGCCGGGCAGCCGCCGGCGGACGGGACCGCGCCACGGTGCCGGGCGCGGACGACGGTGTCATCGCGTTCTCCGGGAGTCGATGTCATGCACCGGTGAGCGGCGGGATGTTGCAGTTGAGGCGGAAGGTGTTCCGTGGGTCGTACGTCGCTTTCAGCACGGTCAGCCGCTGGTGATCGTCCGGGGTGCAGGCGGTGCGGGTCCGGTCCTGACCGGCGGCGGCGCCGTGGCCCATGAAGTCATGGGGCGGCTGTTCGTCACCCTGGTCGCGCGCACCCTGATGGGCTCCGCCGACGGTGCCGCCTGGCCCTCCCCGTATGCCGCCACCCACCCCGATGCCGCCAACGGCGGCTTCATCGGCCCCGCAGGGCGGGACCAAACGTCCGGCACCCCAGGCCGACGCCCCTGCCCGCGGGCGCCGACAGCCCTGACCTGGGCGCCTGGCTGTGGCGTGAGGGCGAACGGCTGACCGAAGTCACGTTCCCGGCTCTGCGGGCCTGACCCGCGCCTCTGCCTGCGGCCGGACGGGCGACCCGACATGCCCTTCACCGACCGCGGCTACGACCACGACGAGTACCGGCGGCTGCTGTGGAAACACAGCAGCCGGCCCGTGATCGCCGAACGCGGTCAGCCCCAAGGCTCCGGCCCGGGCATCTTCCGCCGGGTCGTCGAGCGAACGATCTCCTGGCCGCACGGTTTCCGCCGCCTGGGGATCCGCTGGGAACGGCGCGACGACATCCATGAGGCCTTCCTCGGACTCGCCGCCTGCCTCATCTCACCCACCGACACGTCCAACGGCTTTATCGGGACCTCCTACGCAGGCTCAGCGGGATCCGGACGGTGATCCGGCGGTCGCCGTCGATGCGCAGTCCCGCGCGGTGAGTTCCTTGCCGAGCGGCTCCTCTTGCCGGTCCAGGAGCCACCCGACATCGATACGCTGATCCGGGATCAGACCACCCGGTGTGCGCTGTCGGCGTCCGAGGGCAAGCCGTCGCAGTCGCGGTCGAAGGCCTCGGCGACGCCGTGCTGCGCGATGACTGCGCGGAACGCCTCGGTGGCGTCGGCCACGCACCGACTCGTCACTGGAAATCCGGACGCTTCAGGTAGGCCACGAGTTTTTCGTCCTCGGCGCCGGGACGGCTGGGCACGACCTGGACGAGTTCCCAGCCGTCTGCACCCCAGGTGTCGAGGATCTGCTTTGTCGCGCTGGACAGCAGCGGTACGGTCGCGTACTCCCACTTCGTCAGCTCGGACACTCCGCCTCCGGTGAGTGCGGAGGCGGCGACGTCCTTGCTGGAGGCGACGGTTGCCCTGGGTTGTTCGGCTTTTGCCTGCTCGCCGGCTGGGAGCAGCAACAGCGCCACCGCGCTGACCGAAAGCAGCAGCGCCGAGCCGAACGACCACCAGCGGAAACGCGGGCTGATGCGGCTCGGCTTGGAGGGAACGAAACGCGACATGGACGTCCTCCTCGTGGTTGAGGACCAGGCCCGTGGCGGGGGGCCATGCCGGAAGGGCGCCTGCCCGCTGGTGCCTGGCAGCCCGGAATTACGGCGAGCGTTGCTCGACCGTCGCATCGGGCACCGGCCAACCGCTTAGCGTCACGGTTGGAACACACGTGGCGACGATAGGCCGACGGGAGTCACTCCAGCCAACTCATGGGACCGAACGAGTGAATCAAGGCCGGGAACCCCCGGTACCGGCGCCGCTCTTCGAAGAATCTCGCGCATGGGGGTCTCATGGGCCGTGAAGGGGTCACCGGTGATCAGATGAAGCTTGTCGCCGGGAAAGGGACAGCGTGCGCCGCCGCCGGTCGATTTCAGTGACGACGACCGCGACCTCGTCGCCGACGTGGACAAGGTCCGACGGATCCTCCGCAGGCGTCCGGGCAAGCTCCCGTAGGTGGACCAGCCCCTCAATTGCGTCGGTGACCTGGACGAAGACACCGAACGGGACCAGCTTGGTGACCTGCCCGCGCAGTTCCTGCCCCACCACGACGCTGTCGGCGAACGCCTGGAAGGGATCCGGCCGCATCGCTTTCAGGGACAGTCTGGCCTCCAGGTTCCAGTCGTCGAACTGGAGGAACTCGCATGTGACACGCTGTCCGACCTCCACGATGTCGGACGCCGTTTCGAAGTGCTGCCAGGACAACTCGGCGAAGGAGATGAACCCGACACCGGGGAAGAGGGGGTGGCCGGGTCCGTCGTCCAGCGTCACGAACACGCCGAACCGTTCGATCGCTGCGACGGTGCCGGAAAGGAGCTCGCCGCAGCGCAGTGACTCCAAAAACACCCAGAGCTCGGGGTGTTCGGACGGTCCACCGATCATGCTCCCAGTTTTTCACGGGCAGTTGCGCACCGAGCGGCAGATGCGGCCACTCCACGGCCCTGAAGAAACGATCCACCCTGGCGGATGCCTTGATCGCTGCGAATCGGGCTCAACCACGCCACGCGCACCGTCCACGGCGTCGATCCCACGGGCCGGCTTGATACGAAGCCGATCGCCTGGAACAACCACGGGGTCTCGTCGCCGTCCCATCCCTCTCCGGCCTCAAGGACGAGCCCGGACACCAGCAGCACAAGGAACGGCCCTACGGCCAGGAGAATGGACCACACCATCGCAGATTCGCGCGCCGAAGCACGGTGTCGGGCCGCCAGTACGAAGGCGTCGGCCGGGGGCGTCCAGCCCTCGCCACGGGACCGCACCCATCTGTCTTTGATGGCTCGTACCTCGTGAGGTCGTGCCCCTACGCCTCCTGGCAGTGCGAACAGTCGGCCCTCTCGGTCGAGCAGCGTCGTCCTGCGCGAAGCCGAACCGCTCTCGCTGCTCAACACGTCGGACCCCACCGTCCTGCGGGTCCGGAACAGCCGGCGTACTGCGAGGTGGTCCCGGTACACGATGGTCGCCGCCCGGTGGAACCAGATGATGCCGGGATACACCGTGCCCAGCAGCACGAGCATGCCGGCCCTGAAAGCCGGGGGCGGGTCGTCCTCCGGCACGATCCATCGCGCCAACTGGGCGCCCGGCAGCCCGAGGGTGAAAGTGATGAACACCGGCTGTGCCACTCGAAGCCGGTACTTGCGGATCACCCGACCATCGGTCCCTGTCCCCACCTGCTCCTCCAGTCGGGCAGTCGGAGATTGGCGCCTGGGAACACAACGGTATCGCCGGGCCCACGCGGGATCGCCCCGACCAGTGCGCTCAGCCCCGCCGGGTCGACCGGTCACTCCTCAAGGGCCCAGCACCGTGTCGGGGCCTGTCCAGCTCGCGAACCGTCCGCCGATCGCCTCGTCGGCCGGCTCCTGCGCACGGTCGGGCGCGACGCCCCGGCGGCTGAGGAGCCAGGTGCCGGCGTTCACTCGTAGTCGTACTTCATCCCGATGCCGAGGGTGCTCTGCATCGGGAGAAGCCCGGCGCCGACGATGTCGAGCACCGGCGGTACGAGCAGTTCGGCCAGCCGGGCCGTTTCACCGGGTGTGAGCACGTCCCAAGGGGCGGCCGCGAGCTCGTCGGTGAGCTTCTCGACCGCGGTGCGGACCCGGAGCCCCTCGTCGGTGGCACTGCCATCGGCTTCCACGAGGCCGCGGGCGGCGAGCCGTTCGCCGGCGGCGGTCCACTCCTCATCGGTCCACTGCCTGCTGCTGAACACGTCCGCCGGCGCGGCGCCGACGGCAGCGTGTGAGACCAGGACCTCCGTGGGGCCGAGGCCATGGGCCTGGAGGGCGGCGATGTGGCCGTCGCCGCGGTGCTCGCGCAGGATGGTGGCGGCCTGCCAGAGCGTCATGTGCGGCTCCTCGGGCCAGGGCAGCGCGGCGTTCGCGGCGGCCATGGGGCGGCCTGCCGTGTCCGCCGCCGAGGCGGCGCGGCGGGCCAGCTGCGCAG
>NZ_NCTE01000758.1:0-2832 GCF_002114215.1 Streptomyces sp. 13-12-16
GCCGCCGGGGAGGCCGCCGCGGCCCGGGTGGTGGCCCCTGGCCGTGCTCGTCCAGGTGTCGATGACGGTCCTCCAGTTCATCGGCGGGCTGTGGCTGCTGGCGCAGATCATCGGGGTCATGGCGCCGAACCTGGGGGTGCCGGTGCTGCTGATGGCGATCGGCATCGTCGGCGGCCCGCTCGTCGAGTGGAGCTGCCGCATGGCGGCCCGGGGGCCCGCCCGGCGGTACGGGCAGGAGGCGGAGAGACGGCTACGGGAGGCGGCCTCGGGGTGCGGCCGGGCCCGCGTCCTGGATCCGGTGGCGTCGGAGCTGCTGCGGTACCAGGAGGTACGGGAGCAGTACGGGCGGGTCGTGGGATCGGGCGCGGGGGCCGGCCGGGGCTGAGGCGGAACGCCTCCTTCGAGTGGCGGAGATGTCCACAGGCCGGCGGTTGCCCACAGCGCTCGGCGGGCCCGGCCCGACGGAGGCAGTCTGGCTTCGCGGCGATCGCGGGACGGTTCGCGGTCGCCCTGCCGGACGGCAGCCGTACGGGACGGGCCCGTACGCGTATCAGCCCGGCGCCGGTGCCGCCCTGCGCGGCCGGCGGGGCCGGGCGAGGGAGGGAAACACGATGAACGAGACGATGGTGTGCGTGGTGGGCAACGTGGCGACGCGGCCGGCGTACCGGGAGACGGCGTCCGGCCCCGCGGCCAGGTTCCGGATCGCGGTCACGTCCCGGTACTGGGACCGGGAGAAGAGCTCCTGGGCGGACGGACACACCAACTTCTTCACGGTGTGGGCCAACCGGCAGCTCGCCACCAACGCGGCGGCGTCGCTGTCGGTGGGCGAACCGGTGATCGTGCAGGGCCGGCTGAAGGTGCGTACGGAGACGCGCGAAGGACAGCAGGGGTGGATGTCGGCGGACATCGACGCGGTGTCGATCGGCCACGACCTCGCCCGGGGCACGGCCGCCTTCCGGCGAGCCCAGCGGCCGGAGCAGGCCTCCGTGCCGGAGCGCCCCGAACCCGACTGGGAAAACGGACCGGAGAATTCGGCGACCGCGGACGGAGCCGCGCCCCAACGGCAGCCGGAACCGGCGGCGGTGACATGAGGTCAGCGATTCGGCCTCGGCACCGACGCTGACCGAACCGAGGCTTATCGACGGATGCGTACCGGAACATCCCAGGTGGATTTGTCGATAAGCCCTGCTCGCAACGGCTTCCGCGATAACGATTCCGAGTCGGATCACTCCTCCGACGCGATCATCGACAAGCGCGCATCGCCGCCTCCTTAGGATGCCGGGCATGGCTCCCGGCACCCGCGGGGCCGGTGATTCTGCTGGTGGGACCATCAACCCCCCACGTCAACGGGTCCCGCCCGGGAAGGATTTCGGTGTTTGCTTCGTTCTCCGCGGGGCCCGCGCGTGGACGCGGGTCGGCCCGCCTCGCCGCAGGGGCGCTGGTGTCCGGACTCGTCGCCACGGCCGTACTGGCCGGCGCCGGGACGGCGGCCGCCGACGAGGGGACGGCACCGGACCACGGCGGGGCGGCCGCGACCATAGGCGGGCTCAAGACCTACGGCGCGGCCGTGATACGCGGCGCCGCCGGGGACCAGCAGGTGTCGGCGGGACTGTTCGAGATGTCCGTCGAGGGCGGCGGAATGCTGCAGACGTACTGCGTCGACGTCCAGACGCCCACGCAGAAGGACGCCAAGTACCACGAGACCGCCTGGAGCGGTACCTCACTGGGCGTCAACAAGGACGCCGGCAAGATCCGCTGGATCCTGCGGAACTCCTACCCGCAGGTCAACGACCTCGCGGCACTCGCGAAGAAGGCCGGCGTACGCGGCCGGCTCACCGAGCAGGACGCGGCGGCCGGCACGCAGGTGGCCATCTGGCGGTACTCCGACGACGTCTCCGTGGACGCCGTCGACCCCCAGGCCGAGCAACTCGCCGACTACCTGCAGGAGAACGCCCGCGACCAGGGGGAGCCGAAGGCGTCGCTGGCCCTGGACCCGCCGGCGGTCTCCGGCCGCCCGGGTGAGCGGATCGGCCCGGTGACGGTGCGCACCGACGCGCGCAGCGTGACCCTCTCCCCGCCGGCGGACGCCACCACGACCGGGGTGCGGATCGTGGACAAGGACGGCGAGCCCGTCACCACCGCCACCGACGGCGGCCAGGTCTTCTTCGAGGTGCCCGAGGACGCGGCGGCGGACACCGTCGAGCTGACCGCGCAGGCCTCGACGACGGTGCCGGTCGGCCGTGCCTTCGTCTCCGAGAGCAGGAGCCAGACGCAGATCCTGGCCGGCTCCAGCGAGTCGACGGTCTCGGCGACGGCGAGCGCCACCTGGGCGCTCAAGGGCGCGATACCCGCGCTGTCCGCCCGCGAGAACTGCGCCGAGGGCGGGGTGGACGTCACCGTCGCCAACCAGGACGACGAGCCGTTCACCTTCGAAGTGGCGGGCGCGGAGCACACCGTCGCGGGCGGCGAGTCCCGCACGGTGACGGTCCCGCTGAGCGAGGACCGGCCCTACGACTTCACGGTCACGGGCCCGAACGGCTTCGAGCAGCGCTTCACCGGCATGCTCGACTGCCTCACCCGAGCCGCCGAGATCGGCACCACCACCCACACCCTCACGGGCCCGAGCCCCACCCCCCTGAGCGACACCCCCACCGACACCAACCTCGCCGAGACCGGCTCCTCCGGCGCCACCCCGTGGATAGCCGGTACCGCGATCGCCCTGGTCGTCCTCGGCGGAGCGGGCCTGGTCATCACCCGCCGCAGGAACACGCCCTCCGGCGACTGAGGCACCCTTCCCGTCCGGTGGCCCCGGGGCAGTGGCGGGCCGGGGGC
>NZ_NCTE01000758.1:2951-11580 GCF_002114215.1 Streptomyces sp. 13-12-16
GATCCGCTCCTTCGAGGACGAGTTCACGGTGCGCGCCGAGCCGGACCGCCTGCCGGGACCGGCGGACGGACTCCCCGGGGCACTCGAAGGAGACCGGCGGTAGCGGACGGGGCGCCGTCGCCACCCTGATGGCGACGACCGGACCGGGGAGGGAAGGAGGGGCTGCCGCCCTCCCCCCGGTGCCCCCCGTCAGACGCCGGCGCCGGCCGGTTCCTCCGGGAACCACGCGATCATCTCGGCGTACGCGGCCGGCGGCTCGTCGGTGCCGGACAGCCAGTCCGTCTCGCCCCGGGACCACTCGTACTCCCGGTGGCGGGCCCCGAGCTCCTCGACGAGTTCGGCGGCGAGGCGCGAGGCTTCGTACAGGTCCTGATCGGTGGACTGCGAGCTGGCGGCGACGACGACGCCGCGTACCTCGGCGGAATGGCCGTAGCGGAACGCGCCGGTGCCGAGGAGGTGCGGGTCGGTGTGCACGGCCGTGCCGTTGTTGCCCTTGAGGCGCCGGTGCGCGGCGGCCTTGGCGGCGGCGTTCGGGAGGAAGCGGCGCGCCTCCTCTCCCACGGTGAGCGCGCCGAGCACGGCTTCGGCCGGGGCGGTGCTCGCGTCGGCCGTCGGGTCGAGGATGACGAACCCCATGGCGGGGCGCGGGTAGGGCCCGCGCGGTGCCTCGCCGGGCGCGGCGACGTGGTTGCGGGTGATGCTGGCGGCCCGCCGCTCACCCAGCGTGCGAAGCAGCTCGGTGAGTTCGGCGTCATCGAGCATGTAGGCGTAGGGGTTGCGGCGCACCGCCGCGTGTACGCGCGGCGGTGCGGCCGGCTCGGCCGTGTCGGTCACGTCTGTCTCCTCGTGGTGTGGCTGCGTCCGAGTGCGTGGCGCGCCGGATCGTAACGGCCTTGATCGTCCGCACGCCAGGGATTCCGGATTACCCGGGAGCGCTTGGCGCGATCTTGACGCAACCCGGTCCGGATCTTGCTGTTGACCTCGTCTCGAAGTTCCTCCTAAGGTTTTGAGCAATGGTCCAGACCAGTTATCTCTGGTTCCCGGATTCGCCTTTCGACGACAACTCCTCTCTCCATGCCGGAATACGTACGGTGTTGCGAGAAGGGGAGGGATGGGACGGTTGACTGTGACCACGCAGGTAACTTCTGAAGTTGCGCAGAGGATCGCCGACGACGGATTCGTCACTCTGGGGGAACTCATCCCCCCGGAGGAACTCGCGATCTACCGTGACATCTACGACCGATTTCTGAGCGGAGAGATAGCGGCCGGCGACAAGAGGTCCGACCTCGGCTCGCACGCCCCGCTGAAGGAGGGGGTCCGGGAGAACATCACGCAGATCATGTGGCCGTCGGCGCTCCACCCGCCGCTGCGGGAGCTCCCTCTGCACGAGCGGGCGCTGACGCTCGCCCGCGAGCTGATCGGGGCGGACGCGGAACTCGACTTCGACATGATGATCCACAAGGATCCCCGCAGCGGTGTCCCCACCCCCTGGCACCAGGACGCGGCGTACTGGATCGACATGCCCGACCACCGGGCCGTCTCGATCTGGGTGGCGCTCGACGACGCGGACGTGGACAACGGCTGCATGTGGTACGTCCGGGGCTCGCACCTCCGGCCCCTGCGGCAGCACCGCCCCACGAGCGACGGCAAGAACATCGAGTGCGACTGCTCCGAGGACGAGCCGGGCGCGACCCCGGTGCCGGTGCGGGCCGGTGAGGCCGTGGCGCACACGGGCACGACGCTGCACGGCTCACGCGGCAACACCACCGACGGCACCCGCCGGGCCTACATCCTCAACTACCGCCCCGCCGCCATGATCCGGCTCGAACGGGAACAGGGCGCGGACCACGGTCTCAACGAGAACGTGCGCCAGGTCCGCAACCCGGCCGCGGCCGAGAGCTGACGCTGTCCCCGACCACCGGGCCGGCCGTCCGGCCGGCCCGACCCGAACGGCCAGAAGGGAAACCGTGCACCCCATCTCTCTGACGGGCGCCGTGATGACCCATCCCAGGAGGGTCGCCGCCGCCGAGGACATCGCGGCACGCGACCCGCGGGGACGCGTCCGCGTCGTCACGGATCCGGATCCGTCCGGCCCGCCCACCGCACTGCGCACCGCGAACCCCTCCTGGAGCTGCGTCGGGGACGACGCCACGCACCATGTGGTGTTCCAGGACGACGTCCTGATGGCCGACGGTTTCTTTCCGTACCTGGAAAAGGTCGCCGCCGCCGTCCCCGAAGAGGCCGTGGCCTTTTACGAGGGCTGGGAGGGAAGGAACAGCGGAGTGGTGCGACTCGGTGCTCTCACCGGAGCGCACTGGGCCTATGCGATCGACGAACACGTTCCGTCGCTCGCGCTCATGATGCCCGCCGACGTGGCCCGCGGATACGCGGAATTCGCCGCGACGCACGGAAAAGGCTGGCCGTACGACGTCGTCATTCAGCGATATCTGAAATCACTGGGAATTCCGGTGCGCATCGCGGTTCCCAGCACCATCGACCACGATGACGTCCCGAGCCTGGCGGGGAACAGCACGCACGGATGGCGGCGCGCCACCTACTTCTCCGACCGGGCCGTCGACGTGCCCACGTACGACTGCGTCTCGTTCCCCGTCGTTCCCTACTACCAGTACGGGGAGGCCAGGTGCGCGGTGCGGTACGAGACGCGCTGGGAGCACCTGGACACCGACCGGTACCTGCGGCGCGCCGGCCTGCTGGACCGCTGTGACGCCGACTTCGGAGCGGCCGAGGCGGCGGGAGCGGCGGAGGGCCACGGTCTGCCGGCCGTCGTACGGCGGCAGGTGTGGCTCACGGCCTTCGCCACCGGCGCCGTGGTCGAGGCACTGACGGCGGCGGACCCCGACCCGGCGGTGGCCGGCACGGTGATGGACTCCCTGGGGCCCGGCGGGCTGTGCGAGGAGTACACCGGCGCCGAACTGACGGAGATGATCCCGCGGATACGGGCGTTGGCCCTGACCGCGTTCGCCTCGGGCCGGGCGGCCCGCCGCGCCGCCCCGGCCGTGTCCCCCGGCACCACCGCCGGTGTCGCGGTCACCGGTGGCTCGCCGGCCTTCAGGGAACAGCTGGCGCGTCTGCTCACCGACGCGGGATGCGCCGCGGTCCCCGCCGACCGGCTGGGTACGGACGCGCACACGGTGATCCACCTCGGTGATCCGCACAGCGGGGGCCAGGCCCTGCCGGACCTGCTCAACGACGCGGAGAAGCTCGGCGTGCGGCGCCTCGTCCTCGCCGGTTCGGCCGCGGTCTACCGCGGGCTGGGCGACGAGGAGTGCGCCGAGGACGCCGTGTCCGCGCCGCCGTCGGACGCCGAGGCGCTCGCCTGGTGGACCGCGGAGGAGACGTGCCGGCGCTGGGGCGCGGAGACCGGCGTGCCCGTCCAGGTCGTACGGTTCGCCGAGCGGGTGGGACCGCACGCCCCGCCGACCGGGGTGCTGGCCTCGTGGATGCTGCGGGCCTGGACCCGGCGCCCCATGGAGCTCCTCGACGGCCGGCGTCACCAGATCGTCGACCACCGCGACATGGCCGGCGCGCTCGCCGCGGTCCTGGCCGCCCCCGTGCGCTCAGCGGTCTACAACGTGGCGTCCGCACGCTACGAGGAGACCGAGCTGGCCCAGCTCGTCACCGACACGGCCCGCCGCACCCCGTGGCAGCGGGGGCCCGGCGCGGACGGCCCGCGCACCCCCCTCATGTCCACCGGCCTCGTCACGGCCGAGACCGGCTGGCGTCCCGGAGCCGACGTGCGCGGCGGGGCCCGGGCCCAGGCCCAGTGGCTGGCCTGCGACACCCACGACGACGTCCCCGGTCCGGCGGAACGGGGCGGTGATGGCTGAAGGGCGACCGGCGCCCGGTCCCGCCGCCGTCGCCGAGCCGGGCATCTTCTCGCGCCCGTACACGACCGCCACGACGACGTTCGCCGTGGTGATGTTCCTGACCGGGTTCGCCGCGCTGGCCGTGGTGCCCACCTTGCCGACGGCGGCCCGGGACCTGGACGGAGTGTCCCTGTTCCCGCTGGTGGCAGGCTGTTTCGTGGCCGCCAGTCTGCTGGGCGGGGTGCTCGGCGGGCACTGGGCGGACCGGTCGGGGGCACGCCGTCCGCTGGCCCTCGGCATGGCCCTGTCCGTTCTGACGCTGCTGGTGTCGGCCTCCAGCGGGTCGATCTGGCAGCTGGCGGCCGGCCGGTTCGTGGACGGCCTGGCCGCCGGGATGGTCGCGGTGTCCGTGACCACCGCGATCGGCCAGTCCTACCCCGAGCGGTTGCGGCCCAGGATGCTCGCGCTGATGAGCGCGAGCTGGGTGGTCCCGTCGCTGGTCGGACCGCCGCTGGCCGGTGTGGTCGCCGAATGGTGGTCCTGGCGGGCGGTGTTCTACGGCCTGGCCGTCCTGACCGTCCTGCCCGCGATCGCCCTGGTGATCGTGCTCCGCCGGCCCGCGGCGGACGACGGCGCCGGCCCTGCCGACCTGCCGCCGGCCGAGGAGCGCGCCGCCCGTCCGCCCCTGTTCGTGGCGACGATGCTCAGCCTCGGTGCGGCGCTCGGCCAGTACGGGGTGTCGGAGTGGGACGTGAACCACTTGGCGTTCGTCGCCGTCGGCGTCGTGCTGCTCGTGGTGTTCGCCCCCCGCCTGCTGCCGGCCGGCACCTGGCGGAGCGCCCGCGGACTGCCGACCACGGTGCTGCTGCGCGGCCTCACCTCGGGCACGTACTTCACCGTCGAGGCCCTGGTGCCGCTGATGCTGATCACCGAGCGGGAGGTCGCCGCGGTGACGGTCGGCGTGGCGTTCACCGCGTCCGCGGTGCTGTGGGCGGGTGCCTCCTGGGTGCAGGGCAAGGCGCTCCAGCACGTCGCCCGGCACCGCCTCGTCACCGTCGGAGCGCTGGTCATGGCCGCCTCCGTCGCACTGGCCGTCGTGGGGAGCCTCCACGGCGTGCACCCACTGGTCGCGGCGGCCTCCATGCCGCTGGCCGCCGTCGGAATGGGCCTGCTCGACCCGTGCGTCACCGTGCTGTCCCTCAAGCACAGCGCTCCGCACCGGCAGGGCCACACCACCAGCGCCCTGCAGACCAACATGAACCTCGGCCAGGTCGTCGTCCTGGCGCTGGCCTCCGCCGTCCTCAACGCCTGTCTGGCCGCGGGCGCCGGCCCGCTCGGCGGCTACGCGGCGGCCTTCACGCTCCTCCTCGCCCCACCCCTTCTCGTCGCCGCCCTGGCCGTCCGTGCCAGGGCCGTCTGAACGCGGTCCGGCCCGCGGCGCCGCCCACTCTCCCCGGACCCCCACTTTCCAGTGGTATCCCCGATTCGAAAGGGAACGCTGTGCGCAGTGATCTTGTCGTCATAGGACTCGGCTACGTGGGTCTGCCCCTCGCCGTGGAAGCCGGCCGGGCAGGACTGACCGTCATCGGTCTCGACCGGGACGCCGCAACCGTGGACCGGCTCAACTCCGGCGTCTCGCACGTCGACGACGTCGACGACGCCACCGTGGCCGAGCTGCGCGCCCGGGGCTTCGTCGCCACCACCGACGAACGGGTCCTCGCCGAGACGGACACGGTCGTGATCTGCGTGCCCACCCCGCTGTCCCCGAACAGCGGCCCCGACCTGACCATGGTCGAGAGCGCGTGCGCCATGACCGCCCGTCACCTGCGGCGGGGCACCCTGGTCGTGCTCGAATCGACCACCTACCCCGGCACGACCGACGAGGTGGTACTGCCGCTCCTCGAACGGTCCGGACTGAGCGCGGGCCGGGACTTCTGGCTGGCGTTCTCGCCCGAGCGGGTGGACCCCGGGAACAAGGTCTTCGGCATCCGCAACACGCCGAAGGTGGTCGGCGGCCACTCACCCGCCTGCACCACGGCCGCGGCCGCCTTCTACGGGAAGTTCGTCGACAACGTCGTGCAGGCCGTCGGCACCCGCGAGGCGGAGATGGCCAAGCTCATCGAGAACACCTACCGGCACGTCAACATCGCACTGGTCAACGAGATGGCGGTGTTCTGCCACGAGCTCGGCGTCGACCTGTGGGACGCGATCTCCTGCGCCGCCACCAAGCCGTTCGGGTTCCAGGCGTTCCGGCCAGGCCCCGGCGTCGGCGGCCACTGCATCCCGATCGACCCCAACTACCTGGCCCACAAGGTCCGCACCCTCGGCTACCCCTTCCGCATGGTCGAACTGGCCCAGGAGATCAACATGCGGATGCCGCGCTACGTCGTCGAGCGTGCGCAGCACCTTCTCGACCGCGCGGGCCGGACGCTCACCGGAGCCCGGGTCCTGCTGCTCGGCGTGACCTACAAGGCGGACATCGCCGACAACCGGGAGACCCCCGCCCGCGACGTCGTCAAGCGGCTGCGCGCGCTGGGCGCGGAGGTGTCCTACCACGACCCGTACGTACCCCACTGGACCGTGGACGGCGCACCCGTCACGGCCGCCGGCCCGGACCTGCCCACCGCCCTCGCGCGGACGGACCTGGCCGTACTGCTCCAGCAGCACAAGGCCTTCGACATCGACGTGATCGAGCAGCACGCACCGCTGCTCCTGGACACCCGGGGCTCGGCCTACCCGCAGCCCCACGTCGAACGCCTCTGAAGCCGGACCGGCCGACCGTCCGCGCCTCCCCGATCCTCATCATCCGACCGGGCACCACGCCCGACACCTCCCCAGGAGTACTCGAACATGTGCGGTATCGCCGGCTGGGTCGACTTCGCCCGCCCGATCGACCACGGCACGGCACGGGCCATGACCGCCACCATGGCCCGTCGCGGCCCCGACGCCGACGGCCTGTGGACGAGCGACCACGTGGCCCTCGGACACCGACGCCTCTCCGTGATCGACCTGGAGGGCGGCTGCCAGCCGATGGCGGCCGAGGGCTCCCCGGGCCCGCGCGCCGCGCTGACCTACAGCGGCGAGACGTACAACTTCCAGGACCTGCGCACCCAGCTCACCGGCCTGGGCCACCACTTCACCACGCGCAGCGACACCGAGGTGGTGCTCCGCGCCTACCAGCAGTGGGGCCCCGGGTTCGTCACCCGCCTGGAAGGCATCTACGCCTTCGCGATCTGGGACCTGGACCGCGAGGAGCTGCTGCTCGTCCGGGACCGCATGGGAGTCAAGCCGCTGTACTACGCGGAGACCCCCTCCGGGGTGCTCTTCGGTTCCGAGCCGAAGGCGATCCTCGCCCACCCGGAGTTCACGCCGGTGCTCGACGCCGACGGGCTGCGGGACATCCTGTCCGTGGCCAAGGTCCCCGGCCACGCGGTCTTCCGCGGGATGCGCGAGGTCCCCGCCGGCGGCATGGTGCGCGTCGGCCGCTCGGGCACCACCGAGGAACGCTACTGGCGCCTGGAGGTCGCCGAGCACACGGACCCCCTGGACCGGACGATCCGTACGGTGCGGGAGCTCCTCGAGCACATCGTCGAGCAGCAGATGGTGTCCGACGTCCCCCTGTGCACGCTCCTGTCCGGCGGCCTCGACTCCAGCTCACTGACCGCGCTCGCCGCCCAGGTCTCCCGGACCAAGGGCCTGGGACGCATCCGCTCCTGCTCGGTCAGCGACCCGGACCCGGACGGCTCGGCGGGCGCCGGAGCCAACGAGGACCACATCTACGCCCGGCTGCTCGCCGAGCACGTCGGCTCGGACCACAGCGAACTCCCGCTCAAGGCGCCCGACCTGCTCGACCCCGCGCTGCGGGCCTCCGTCCTGGAGGCGTACGACCTGCCGATCGCCAAGGGCGACGAACACGCCTCGCTGCACCTGCTGTTCGGCATCGTGCGCCGGCACTCCACGGTCGCCCTCTCCGGGGAGTGCGGGGACGAGGTGTTCGGAGGCTACCGCTGGCAGCGCGAACGGGACACGGTGCTGTCCCACACGTTCCCCTGGGTCCACGAGGGACGCCACAACTACCAGGGCAACGAGGTCGTCTTCACCCCCGACCTGCTCTCCAAGCTGGATCTGGCGGCGTACGAACGGGACTGCCACAGCACGGCGGTCGCGGAGATCGACGCCCGCCGGTCCGTCGCCGACCCGGTGGAGGCCCGCTACCGCGAGGTCACCTACCTGGCCCTCACCCGGCACGCCCAGGTCCTCTTCGACCGCAAGGACCGGATGAGCATGGCCTGCGGCCTGGAGGTGCGGGTTCCGTTCGCGGACCACCGCCTGGTCGAGTACACCTTCAACATCCCGTGGGCCATGAAGGGCTTCGACGGACGGGAGAAGAGCCTGCTGCGTGCGGCGATGAAGGACCTGCTGCCGGACGCGGTGTCCCAGCGGATCAAGACGCCGTACCCCTCCATCCGGGCCGAGGCCTACAACCGGACGCTGCGTGAGCGCCTGGCGGACCTGATCCGTACCGGGTCCGGCCCCCTGAGTCCCTTCGTCGCGCCCGCCCTGAGGACAGCGGTGCGCCGGGACGGGGCGGCGGCCCTGGAGCACGGCATGAGCCGGGCGGCCCTGGAGACCACGCTCCAGCTGGACGCCTGGCTGCGCGCCTACGGCGTGGAGGTCGTCCTCTGACACCCCGGCGAGCCGGAGCCCCGGCGGACCCACCGCGGTGACCGGGGGCGATGCGTGGAGACCGCGGGCACCACGGTGCCCGCGGTTCCCCGCCGGGCCGCCCCCGGGATCCCCGC
>NZ_NCTE01000759.1 GCF_002114215.1 Streptomyces sp. 13-12-16
GGTTGATAGGCCGGATATGGAAGCACGGTAACGTGTGGAGTTGACCGGTACTAATAGGCCGAGGGCTTGTCCTCAGTTGCTCGCGTCCACTGTGTTGGTTCTGAAACCACGAACAATCCCGTGCGGGTCACGCATGGTCGGGTTGTCTGTTTCATAGTGTTTCGGTGGTCATAGCGTAGGGGAAACGCCCGGTTACATTCCGAACCCGGAAGCTAAGCCTTACAGCGCCGATGGTACTGCAGGGGGGACCCTGTGGGAGAGTAGGACGCCGCCGAACTCCTTTTAGAGCTCTGGCTCTTGGGCGTACAGCCCGAGAGCCAGAGCTTTTTTGCGTTGAGGTAAGGTCGGGGGGCATCGTCGACACGTTTCCCACAGGAGGATCCCGGGTGGAGGTCCAGGAGACGCGGGTCCAGACAGACCGCGTCCTCACCATCCCGAACATGCTCAGCATGGCACGGCTCGTTGGCGTACCGCTGTTCCTGTGGTTGATCCTCAGGCCGGAGTTCGGCGGCCCGAAGAGTGACGGCTGGGCCCTCCTGGTGCTGGCCTTCAGTGGCGTCAGTGACTACCTGGACGGCAAGCTGGCGCGACGGTGGAACCAGATCAGCAGCCTCGGCCGGCTGCTCGACCCCGCCGCCGACCGGCTCTACATTCTCTCGACGCTGCTCGGCCTCACCTGGCGCGAGATCCTGCCGCTCTGGCTGACCGCCGTTCTGCTGGCACGTGAGCTGGTCCTCCTGGTCATGGTGGGCATCCTCCGGCGGCACGGCTATCCGCCGCCACAGGTGAACTTCCTGGGGAAGGCCGCCACCTTCAACCTGATGTATGCCTTCCCGCTGCTCCTGCTCAGTGACGGAACTGGCTGGATCTCGTCACTCGCTGCTATTTTCGGCTGGGCGTTCGCCGGATGGGGTACAACTCTGTATTGGTGGGCAGGAGTGCTTTACGTGGTCCAAGTCCGCCGTCTGGTTCGTGCGGACGCTGTGACCGATTGAACTCGCTGATCAGCACGCGCATCGTGGCGCGGCGGCCCGCACGGTAAAAGTGCCGGCCAGTCCTGGCGGGTGAAGTCGGTCAGACCGTCGTCTCTTCGAGGAGGACGCTTCCGACATGAAGGCCGTCGTGATGGCCGGGGGTGAAGGCACCCGCCTTCGCCCCATGACCTCAAGCATGCCCAAGCCGCTCCTGCCGGTGGCCAATAGGCCGATCATGGAGCATGTTCTGCGGTTGCTCAAAAAGCATGGGCTCAACGAAACCGTTGTGACCGTCCAGTTCCTTGCGTCACTCGTCAAGAACTACTTCGGTGATGGCGAAGAGCTCGGAATGGAGCTCACCTATGCCAATGAGGAGAAGCCACTCGGTACCGCCGGGAGCGTGAAGAACGCCGAGGAGGCACTGAAGGACGACGCTTTCCTCGTCATCTCCGGCGATGCCCTCACCGACTTCGACCTCACCGAGCTGATCAATTTCCACAAGGAAAAGGGCGCTCTGGTCACGGTCTGCCTGACCCGCGTCCCCAATCCGTTGGAATTCGGCATCACCATCGTGGACGAGGAAGGCAAGGTCGAGCGCTTCCTCGAGAAGCCGACCTGGGGACAGGTCTTCTCCGACACGGTGAACACCGGCATCTACGTCATGGAACCCGAGGTCTTCGACTACGTCGACCCCGATGTGCCCGTCGACTGGTCCGGTGACGTCTTCCCGCAGCTGATGAAGGAAGGCAAGCCCGTCTACGGCTATGTTGCCGAGGGCTACTGGGAGGACGTCGGCACGCACGAGAGCTATGTGAAGGCGCAGGCCGACGTCCTGGAGGGCAAGGTCGACGTCGACATCGACGGCTTCGAGATCTCCCCGGGCGTCTGGGTCGCCGAGGGAGCCGAAGTGCACCCCGACGCCGTGCTGCGCGGGCCGCTCTACATCGGCGACTACGCCAAGGTCGAGGCCGGTGCGGAGATCCGCGAACACACGGTCGTGGGGTCCAACGTCGTCGTGAAGAGCGGCGCCTTCCTGCACAAGGCCGTCGTCCACGACAACGTGTACGTCGGACCGCACAGCAATCTGCGGGGCTGTGTCGTCGGCAAGAACACCGACATCATGCGCGCGGCACGGATCGAGGACGGCGCCGTCATCGGTGACGAGTGCCTGATCGGTGAGGAATCGATCGTCCAGGGCAATGTGCGGGTCTACCCGTTCAAGACCATCGAGGCGGGCGCGTTCGTCAACACCTCGGTGATCTGGGAGTCCAGAGGACAGGCGCATCTCTTCGGGGCCCGGGGCGTGTCCGGGATCCTGAACGTCGAGATCACACCGGAACTCGCGGTGCGGCTGGCCGGCGCGTACGCGACGACGCTGAAGAAGGGCTCGACCGTCACCACGGCCCGCGACCACTCCCGTGGTGCCCGTGCGCTGAAGCGGGCGGTCATCTCCGCGCTGCAGGCCAGCGCCATCGACGTACGGGACCTGGAGAACGTGCCGCTGCCCGTGGCGCGGCAGCAGACCGCGCGGGGCAGCGCGGGCGGCATCATGATCCGGACCACGCCCGGTGTGCCGGACTCCGTCGACATCATGTTCTTCGACGGACAGGGCGCCGACCTCTCCCAGGGCAGCCAGCGCAAGCTGGACCGGGTGTTCGCGCGGCAGGAATACCGGCGCGCGTTCCCCGGGGAGATCGGGGACCTGCACTTCCCGGCCAGCGTCTTCGACTCGTACACGGGCTCGCTGCTGCGCAACGTCGACATCACCGGTATCGCGGAGTCCGGACTCAAGGTGGTCGTCGACGCCTCCAACGGCAGTGCCGGCCTGGTGCTGCCGAGCCTGCTCGGCAAGCTGGGCGTCGACTCGCTGACCATCAACCCCGGTCTCGACGAGTCCAGGCCGACCGAGACGGCCGACATGCGGCGCTCGGGGCTGGTCCGGCTCGGGGAGATCGTGGCGTCCTCCGGCGCCGCCTTCGGCGTACGGTTCGACCCCGTCGGTGAGCGGCTGTCCCTCGTCGACGAGAAGGGGCGGATCATCGAGGACGACCGGTCGCTCCTCGTGATGCTCGACCTCATCGCCTCCGAGCGGCGCAGCGGCCGGGTGGCGCTCCCGGTGACCACCACCAGGATCGCCGAGCAGGTCGCGGCCTATCACGGCACGCAGGTCGAATGGACGACCACCTCGCCCGACGACCTCACGCGCGTGGGCGGCGAGGAAGGGACGATCTTCGGCGGTGACGGCAAGGGCGGCTTCATCGTCCCGGAGTTCAGCAGCGTCTACGACGGCACCGCGGCCTTCGTGCGGCTCATCGGGCTGGTGGCGCGCACCCAGCTCACGCTCAGCCAGATCGACGCGCGCATCCCGCGGGCGCATGTGCTCAAGCGGGACCTGGCGACCCCGTGGGCCGTCAAGGGCCTGGTGATGCGGCGGGTCGTGGAGGCGGCCGGAGACCGGTTCGTGGACACCACCGACGGCGTGCGGGTGGTGGAGACCGACGGCCGCTGGGTGATGGTGCTGCCCGACCCGGCCGAGGCGGTCACCCATCTGTGGGCCGAGGGCCCCGACGACGCCTCCGCGCAGGCCCTGCTCGACGAGTGGGCCGCGGTCGTGGACAGCGCGGGCCGGTGAGCGGCCGGCGCCGGCGGTAGAACGAGCGGTACGCGTGCGTGCCGGACAAGTGTCCCCGACGGGGCCTGTCCGGCACGCCGGTAGGTCCGTTCGGAGGTAGTGGTCGCGGCGTGCGACGATGTGCGGCATGCCGCAGCAACCCCCCGTTCGGAGCACACCCGCGCGGCCCGCGCGCCCGGACGCCTCCATGTCGTTGCTCACCAACGTCATGGACCACAGCCTCGACGACGGATACGCCGAGGCCGCCGCGCGGAGGAAGACCTCCGGCGAGGGCGGCATGCCGAAGACCCTCAGGGCGAAGCTGGGGCTCGCCGTCGGCCTGGTGTTCGCCGCCCTGATCGTGACCGTCGGGGCCGCGCAGGCCCGGGTCGCGGCTCCCGTCGTCGCCAAGGAGCGCGAGGAGCTGATCGACCGGATCGACCAGGAGACCGAGGCCGCGGACGAGCTCGAGGACAGCGTCGACGACCTGCGCGCGGACGTGAGCGCGCGGCAGCGCGAGGCGCTCCGGGACAGCGGAGGCGACCGGTCCGCACTGGTGGGCATCCTGTCCGGCGCCGTCGCGGTGCACGGGCCCGGCGTGCGGCTCGTGGTGAACGACGCCAAGGACGCGAGTACGGGCGGCGACGGCGGCCCGCGATCGACCACCGGATTCTCCGACACCGGGCGGGTCCGTGACCGTGACATGCAGCGTGTGGTCAACGGTCTGTGGGAGTCCGGCGCCGAGGCCGTCTCCATCAACGGGCAGCGGCTGACCGCCCTGTCGGCGATCAGGGCCGCGGGAGACGCGATACTGGTCGACAACAGGCCGCTGGTGCCGCCGTACACGGTGCTCGCGGTGGGGGACGGCGGGGAGCTGAGCGACCGGTTCCAGAACAGCGCGGACGGGCTGTATCTGCATGCCCTGCAGGAGAACTACGGGATCCGGACGGCCCTCTCCGTGGAGGACGATGTCCGGCTGCCCGCCGCACCGAGTGTGATCGTACGTACCGCACAGCCGATAACCGAGAAGGGCACATCGTGATCGCCGTACTGGGCCTCGTCGTGGGAGTCGTGGCCGGACTGTTGGTCCGGCCCGAGGTTCCGGCGGTCGTCGAGCCTTACCTGCCGATCGCCGTCGTCGCGGCGCTCGACGCCGTGTTCGGAGGGCTGCGGGCCATGCTCGACGGCATCTTCGACGACAAGGTGTTCGTGGTGTCGTTCCTGTCGAACGTCGTCGTCGCCGCCCTGATCGTGTTCCTCGGCGACAAGCTCGGCGTGGGGGCCCAGCTGTCGACGGGTGTCGTGGTGGTCCTCGGCATCCGCATCTTCTCCAACGCCGCGGCGATCCGCCGGCACGTGTTCCGGGCGTGAGGCCGATGAGTGAGCATGAGCACAACGAGACGACGCGCCCGGCGGTGTCCCCGCCGAGGCCCGCTCCGGACGCCTCGCCCGCGGCCGGCCTGCGCAGGGAACTGCCGGCGGAGGTGCCCGCCGGGGC
>NZ_NCTE01000760.1 GCF_002114215.1 Streptomyces sp. 13-12-16
TGGGGACATGGACCCCCACGGCGGACCCGGCGGCACCGGGGCCTCTTCCCGCGGTCCCCGCGGCCGGCACGGGCGTGCCCGCCACCGCGTCGGCCGAGGCGCCCGCACCCGCCGCCCCTTCCCTCGAAGGCCTCGGGCCGGCCCTCCGGTCCGCGCAGGAACTGGACCTGGCGCTGGCGGGAAGCCCGTCCTTCCACAACGCCGAGCAGGCGGCCCGGGTGATCGAGGAACTCACCGCCGCGGTCCGCAACATCGCGCTCTGCCTGAACAACCCGGCCGCACGCGAACGCCCCTGACCCACGCCCCACCCACACCCAGGGCATCTACGGGACATCGTCTACCAGGAACGGGCACTGGAGCTCGGTGTCCCCAGCACGGCCGTCCTCGTGGAGCCGCGCGCCCGCAACACGGGCGAGAACATCCGCTTCTCGCGAGAGGTGTCGGAAGAGGCCGGCATCGAGGTGTCCTCAGCGCTCCTGACCAGCAAGCCCTACGAGGAGCGGCGAGCGTACGCCACCGCACGCAAGCTCTGGCCCGAAGTCGAGATCGTCAGCGCTTCCACCCCGATGACGCTCGACGAGTACGTCGACTCCATCGGCGACGCCCGCCTGGTGATCGACATGCTGGTCGGCGCGCTCCAGCGACTGATGATCTACCCCGAGCAGGGATTCATGATCATCCAACCGGTCCCCACCAACGTGCTCGAGGCGTACGAGCGCCTGTGCCGAGCCGGATCCACGAGCCGACTCCTGACCACCGACGTGCCTTCGGCTTGACCCGGGTGAGAGCGAGAGCTGTTACAGGTTTCTCCACCTCGTCAAGGGCCCGCGCGAGGCACGGGCTGACCCCTTGGGCTCGGCCCCTCTGCGCCTTCGGCGCCGGGGCCGGCCCATGGGGCCGCAGCAAAGCAACGGCCCGAGGGGAGAGCCCGCATAGCGCGGTGACGGTCAAGGCAGTGCCTCCGGCGGGGGATCGGCCGACACCGGGATGGAGGGGGCGCCGTCGCCGACCGCGGGCCCGTAGTGGCGTGCGCGGGGCGCTCCCATCCCGTCCACCGCCGACCCGGGCAGAGCCGAGCAGACGCGACCCATGGCGTCCAGGCCGTTCGTACAGTGGCGCGCTCCACCTGGACGCCGGGAGCCACGCCCGCTCCACGGTGTGTGGGGCGACGGCGGACGGGATGGGAGCTGGGGGTTGGTGGTGGGCCGAGGAAGAACGCGACGGTCGGCGTGTGACCCGGCACTACCTCACAGCGCTTGACCCCAACCGCCCGTACTGAGTAACCGGTTTCCTGACGCGTTCGGTCTCATCCTGCACGAGCAGGGACAGCAGAGAGGCTACTGGGAGGCCGGCTTCTGCCGGGTGCCGCAGCACCTTGTCCGGCTCAATGCGGTAGGTGTTCGTGCGCCCGTCGCGGGTGTGCGAGAGGTAACCATCCTGTTCGAGATCCGAAATGATCCGCTGGACGGCACGCTCAGTGAGTCGGCAGTGGGCGGCGATGTCGCGGATCCGGACGTTCGGGTTATCAGCGATGACTGCAAGTACACGCGCGTGATTGGTGATGAACGTCCATCCGGTGTGAGGTTCGGGCACTCCAACCATGCTCCGCATTTTAAGGCCCACCATTGCCGGAACGTAGATACATGACATACTTTTCAGGTAATCGATGGCCTGCCCCCACAAGGGGGCGGCGCAGGAGGAGGAGCCCGATGGTGCCCTGGGACGAGGCCGTCTCGCCGACGCTCATGAGCGACGCCGACGAGAAGCCGACGTCGAGACGGGCCATCAAGCATGTCCCGGAACAGGCCTCGGTGTACCAGTACGAACGGCGCGGTGCCTGGGTTGTCACCGCGCACGGCTCCTTCGACATGCAAACGGTCAGGCCATTGGCGGATGCGCTGAAGGCCGCCGTCGGACGGCATCCGAAGGTGGTGTTGGACGCCTCCGGCGTCACCTTCGCGGACTCGGCGTTCTTGAATCTGCTGATCCTCAACCACCAGATAGGCACCCTGCGCGTGGTCTCGCCGTCACGGCAGGTTCGGCGGCTCTGTGAGCTCACCGGTGTCGACACGGTTCTGGAGGTACGACGGACAGTGGACGACGCCGCCGACTCCTGATGCGCCCTGCACCGGACCGCTGGACGCGCATCGAGAGGGTCAAGCAGAGCCGTCCAGGTTCAGAGGGAAGCGCGTAGCGAGCGGTTCCAGAGGTCAGAGCGTTTCCCTGTTCTCCTCCGGAGCCTGACCTGTGCACTGGAGACAGCACACTCCAAGGCGAGTTGGCCCGGTGTGTGGTCGGCCGTGCCCCAGCCGTGCCCGATCGAGTGGTAAGCCACGGGGAAAGCCGGACAGCGTCGGGGCCCGGGCATGCAAACGGCCCCTGACCAACTAACCAGGTCAGGGGCCGTTCTCAGTGCTCATCGCGCGGAGGCGGTGGGATTTGAACCCACGGTGACATCGCTGCCACGACGGTTTTCAAGACCGTTCCCTTCGGCCGCTCGGGCACGCCTCCCCGCGCCGGCCGGTGATCGGCGGCGCGGGGACAAGGGTAACGGGTTCGGGGTCCGCGGGTGAGGTCAGCTGTCGCCCACGCGGGAGCCCAGGGTGAGTTCCGTGGTGCGTTCCTTGCCGTCGCGCTCGTAGGTGATCGTGACCTCGTCGCCCGGCTTGTGGGTCCAGATCTCGCCGATCAGGGTGGGACCGGAGTCGATGACCCGGTCGTCGAGCTTGGTGATGACGTCGCCGGGCTGGAGGCCGGCCTTGTCGGCGGGGCCGCCGGGGTCGACGGGCTCGGAGCCGCCCGCGCCCTGCTCGGTGATCTTCGCGCCGCCCGCCGCGTCCTCCAGGGAGACCGACGCGCCGATCTTGGCGTACACCGGCTTGCCCGTC
The DNA here is from genome assembly GCF_002114215.1 of Streptomyces sp. 13-12-16. Classification (GTDB taxonomy): domain Bacteria; phylum Actinomycetota; class Actinomycetes; order Streptomycetales; family Streptomycetaceae; genus Streptomyces. Next base: position 2,889 of record NZ_NCTE01000760.1, read on the forward strand.
TTGATCAGTTCCTGGGCGACGTACTTGGCCTGGTTGATCGGGATGGCGAAGCCCAGGCCGATCGAGCCGGCCTGCCCCGTGCCGAAGCCGCCGTTGCTGGTGGACTGGATCGCGGAGTTGATGCCGATCACGTTGCCCTGCGCGTCGAGCAGCGGACCGCCGGAGTTGCCCGGGTTGATGGACGCGTCGGTCTGCAGGGCGCTCATGTACGACGCCTGGCTGCCGCTCCCGTCGCTGGAGGCGACCGGGCGGTTCTTCGCGCTGATGATGCCCGTCGTCACCGTGTTGGACAGGCCGAAGGGCGCGCCGATCGCGATCGTCGAGTCGCCGACGGCCACCTCGTCGGAGTTGCCCAGGGGGAGGGGATTCAGGTCCGAGGGGGCGTCGTTCAGCTTGATGACCGCGACGTCGTAGCCCTGCGCGTGGCCGACCACCTCGGCGTCGTACTTCTTGCCGTTCGGGAAGGTCGCCGTCACCTTGCCGTCGTCGACGGCCTCCGCCACGACGTGGTTGTTGGTGACGATGTGGCCCTCTTTGTCGAAGACGAAGCCGGTGCCGGTGCCGCCTTCTCCGCTGCTGCTCTCGGCCTCGATGGTGACCGTGCTCGGCAGCGCCTTGGCGGCGACGGCGGCGATCGTGCCCGGGTCGCGCTTCACGTTGCCGCCGCTGGTGGACGACGAGACGGTCGTCGAGCCGTCGCTGTCGTTCTCCTTGGCCAGCGTGTAGCCGAGGCCGCCGCCCGCGCCGCCCGCGACCAGCGCGGCCACCAGGACAGCGGCGAGCAGACGGCCGCGCCCGCCGCCGTTCTTCGGTGCGGGTTGCTGCTGGTAGGAGGAGCCCCAGCCGCCCGAACCGTGCCCGGCGCCGCCGTCGCCACCGCCGTACGACGGGGTGGACGGCGGGGGAGGCGGCGGCCAGGAGGCGTCAGGAGCGGAGGAGGAAGGGGTGGGGTCCTGATTTCCGTGGGCGCCGTGCGGGCCCCAGCCGGTCTCGCCCACCGGGGCCTGAGGGCCGGAGCCGTATGCCTGGTCCGTGTTCTGCGCGGGTGCCTGCGGCGGTGCGGACGGGGCCGGGCCCTGAGCCGCTGCCGGGGCCGGGTGCCCCTGGTGCGCCGGAGCAGCGGGAGCATCCACCGGCGCGGGCGGCGGTGCGGACGGCGCCGGGGGTACCGCGGTGCCCTCGTTCTCGGTGCTCACAGCTTCTCTCCTCGATCCACGGCTGTTGTTTTCGGTCGCACTCGGTCACGCTCGTTCACGCCCGTCCACGAGTCCGGCGCGATGCAGCTGTGCATGTCTCTTTGTATGACGTCAGCTTTTCCCACGGGCCGTCAGGGCACCATAAGCCGTTCCTGTGGGTCCGGGGTCATTCTTTATATAGGGCATTACTCACGTAAGGCGCGCCACTCGATGCCTCCGACCGGACGGCGACACCGTTCACTCCACTCCGGGCACCCGTCCCCCCGTGCACGGTGGCACCATGACGCGGTGACCCACGCACGGCAGCACCCGATCCGAGTCGTCGCGCACCGCGGAGCCTCCGAGGACGCCCCCGAGCACACCCTGGCCGCATATCGCAAAGCGATCGAGGACGGCGCGGACGCGCTCGAATGCGATGTGCGCCTGACCGCCGACGGCCATCTCGTGTGCGTTCACGACCGTCGCATCAACCGTACGTCCAACGGACGCGGTGCGGTGTCGGCGCTCGAGCTCTCCGATCTGGCCGCCCTGGACTTCGGCTCCTGGAAGAGCCGCGACGCCTTCGGGGGGCCGCGCGTCGAGGAGCCCGACTGGGAGCACCGACCGGAGGACCGGGAGGCCACCTCCGTCCTCACCCTGGAGCGGCTGCTGGAGCTGGTCTCCGACGCCGGGCGCCGGGTCGAGCTGGCGATCGAGACCAAACACCCCACGCGGTGGGCGGGACAGGTGGAGGAGCGGCTGCTGCTCCTGCTCAAGCGGTTCGGCCTCGACGCGCCCGCCGCGGCGGAGAACTCCCCGGTACGCGTGATGAGCTTCTCCGCGCGGTCGCTGCACCGCGTACGCGCCGCCTCGCCGACGCTGCCCACGGTCTATCTGATGCAGTTCGTCTCGCCGCGGCTGCGCGACGGACGCCTGCCCGCCGGCGTGCGGATCGCGGGGCCCTCGATCCGCATCGTGCGCAGCCACCCCGCGTACATCGAGCGCCTGAAGCAGTCCGGGCACCAGGTGCACGTGTGGACCGTGAACGAGCCGGAGGACGTGGACCTCTGCGTGCGTCTCGGCGTGGACGCCATCATCACCAACCGCCCCCGCGCGGTGCTCGATCAGCTCGGACGCTGACCGCGCGGCGCACCACCCGCCCCACCGGCCCCAGGAGCAGTGCGCACGAGTCTTGACCCCGTGCCCGATCCCGGCGCATCCTCACATCTCGGCCACAGCGACGAAATCCAGCCACACTGCTACGGGGAGTGCTCCGGCGCGTTCGGTGCGTATTCGATCGCTTGGAGTGCGTCACCGCTCACGGACCGACCGGTTTCCCGTTCGGGCCCATGGGGCATCCACACCGTGGCGTGGGGCGAAGGAGGTCTCGGGGGTGGCGTTGGTGGTGGCACAGGAGGTGCCCACGTCGTCGAGCATGGCCGTACCCCATGGCCCTGCGGGCGTGGGGCAGGCGAGGCGCCGTATGCGCGCGCAGCTGCGCGACGGCGGGGTGGCGGATCCGGTCATCGACGACGCCGTACTGATTCTTTCCGAGTTGCTGAGCAACGCGTGCAAACACGGCCGGCCGCTCGGTGACGCCCTGGCCGGGGACGGGGACGTACGCGCCGCCTGGCGGGTGGACCCGTGCGGACGGCTCGTCGTGGAGGTCACGGACGGCGGCGGCCCGACCCGCCCGGCTCCGGCCACCCCGTCGGTCACGGCGCACGGCGGCCGGGGGCTGAACATCATCACCGCGCTGGCCGACGACTGGGGCGTACGCGACGAGGTGCCGGGCGAGGTCACGGTGTGGGTCGTCGTCCACGACGACGTGTACGACCCCGACGCCGGAGCCGGGCACCGGCGTGAGGACTTCGCCGCCCGGGTGACGGCGCCCGCTGTCTCCCGCATACCCGGGCTGGACTTCGCGGACGTCTTCGACGACCTGGACTGAGGACGGCCCCGGCCGGGGAGACGGCGCCGGTCCGGCACGGTGCCCGCGGTGTCCACAGGTCGGCACGTCGTCCACAGGTTCCCGTCGGCCGTGGCGTGAACGGCTAGGCTCGCGCCCGTACGAGACGAGCCGTAACCGGGAGACACCCACGATGGCCAAGAAGCGACCCCAGACGAAGGCCAAGCGCCCGCAGCTCACGGACGGGCAGATCCCGGTCGTCGGCGCCCGCGAGCCCTGCCCGTGCGGCAGCGGCCGCCGTTACAAGGCATGCCACGGCCGCGCCGCCGCGCACGCGGTGACCGAACTGGTGCACCGCCCGTTCGAGGGCCTGCCGGGCGAGTGCGACTGGGTGGCGCTGCGCGAGCTGGTGCCGGCCGCCACCGTCGAACTGACGCTCAAGGACGGCCTGCCCGAGGGCGTCCCGACGGTCACCCTGGCCACGGTGCTCCCGATGGCCTGGCCCGCCCTGCGCCGCGACGACGGCTCGGTCCTGCTCGGCCTGCAGAACGACACCTCCTCCGGCGACATCAGCCGCGACCTCGCCGACACCCTGCAGCGCGCGCTCGTCGCCGACCCGGGCACTCCGGTGCAGGCCCGGCGCGCCCCCGCCGACGGTCCCCGGCTGCAGGATCTGCTGGCGCCCGAGGGCGCTTTCGAGCCGGTCGTGCACAGCGGGTTCGAGTTCTGGGTCCCGGACCCGGAGAACGCCACGCCGGACGTCACCGCCTCCCTGGAGCGGGCCAACGCCGCGGCCATCCCGACCGTCAAGCTGTCGGGCGTGGACTCCGCGTACTGGTGCGAGACGCCCGAGAAGAACCATCTGCGGTGGGTCATGCCGCATCCCGAGGAGCAGCTTCTGGACGCTCTCGCGCGGCTGCACGCGGCGGGCGGCTCCTCCCTCGGTGAGGGCACCCGTCTCGTGGGCTCCTTCCGCGCCCACGGGCTCACCGTGCCGGTCTGGGACCTGCCCAGCGGGGTCGGCGCCGAGGACGTGGAGAAGCCGGCGGCCGAGTTCGCCGAGCGGCTCGCCGCCGCGCTGGCCACGGACGCGCCGCTGACCGCCGACGAGCGCCGCGCGCGCGGCGGTCTGACGAACCGCCAGGTCACGCTGAGCTGAGGCCGGG
>NZ_NCTE01000761.1 GCF_002114215.1 Streptomyces sp. 13-12-16
GACCGCGCCGCCGGGGCACCCAGCCCAAGGTCGTCGCCCTCGGCGGCGGCATGGGCCTGTCCGCCTCGCTCGCCGCGCTGCGCCGGATCACCGGCGACCTCACCGCCGTCGTCACCGTGGCCGACGACGGCGGCTCCAGCGGGCGCCTGCGCGACGAACTGGGCGTGCTGCCGCCCGGCGACCTGCGCAAGGCCCTGGCCGCGCTGTGCGGCGACGACGACTGGGGCCAGACCTGGGCCCGCGTCATCCAGCACCGCTTCCAGTCCCAGGGCGACCTGCACGAGCACGCGGTCGGCAATCTGCTGATCGTCGCCCTGTGGGAGCAGCTCGGCGACCACGTCCAGGCCCTCGACCTGGTGGGCCGGCTGCTCGGCGCGCACGGGCGGGTGCTGCCCATGTCCGCCGTGCCGCTGGAGCTGGAGGCCCTGGTCAAGGGCCACGACCCCGAGCGGCCCGACGAGACCGGCACCGTCCGCGGCCAGGCCACCGTCGCCCTCACCCCGGGCGAGGTGCAGTCCGTGCACCTCGTGCCGAACGACCCGCCCGCCGTCCCCGAGGCGGTCGCGGCGGTCCTCGACGCCGACTGGGTGGTGCTCGGTCCCGGCTCCTGGTTCTCCTCGGTCATCCCGCACCTGCTCGTGCCGGAACTGCTGGACGCCCTCATCGAGACCAAGGCGCGCCGGGTACTCTCCCTTAACCTCGCCCCGCAGCCAGGAGAAACCGAGGGCTTCTCCCCGCAGCGTCATTTGGAGGTTTTGGGACGACACGCCCCTAAACTCGCCCTGGACGTGGTGCTGGCCGACGAGGCCGCCGTGCCCGACCGCGACTCCCTGACCGATGCAGCCCAGCGGTTCGGCGCCGCGGTCGAGCTGGCCCCGGTGGCCAGGCCCGACGGAAGCCCCCGGCACGACCCGGAGCTGTTGGCCGCCGCGTACGACCGTATTTTTCGGATGCATGGAAGGATCGGCCCATGGCGATGACGGCAGCGGTGAAGGACGAGATCTCCCGGCTCCCCGTCACCCGGACCTGCTGCAGGAAGGCGGAGGTCTCCGCCATCCTGCGGTTCGCCGGCGGCCTCCACCTGGTGAGCGGGCGCATCGTGATCGAGGCGGAGCTGGACACCGCGATGGCGGCCCGCCGCCTCAAGCGGGACATCCTGGAGATCTTCGGCCACAGCTCCGAACTGATCGTGATGGCCCCGGGTGGACTGCGCCGCGGCTCGCGCTACGTCGTCCGGGTGGTCGCGGGCGGTGACCAGCTCGCCCGCCAGACCGGCCTGGTGGACGGCCGCGGCCGGCCGATCCGCGGCCTGCCCCCGCAGGTGGTCTCCGGGGCCACCTGTGACGCCGAGGCGGCCTGGCGCGGCGCCTTCCTGGCCCACGGCTCCCTCACCGAGCCCGGCCGCTCCTCCTCCCTGGAGGTGACCTGCCCCGGCCCCGAGGCCGCGCTCGCCCTGGTCGGCGCCGCCCGCAGGCTGTCGATCG
>NZ_NCTE01000762.1 GCF_002114215.1 Streptomyces sp. 13-12-16
ACACGGCCCGGCGGACCTGCCCGACGGCCTCGCCCCGGCCTCCGGCCCCCGCGCGCCGCTGCGCCGCCGGCTGGACGGCGCCCCGGTCGCCTCGGTGAAGCTCGCCTCCGGCTGCGACCGGCGCTGCTCCTTCTGCGCCATCCCGTCCTTCCGCGGCTCCTTCATCTCGCGCCGCCCCAGCGACGTGCTGAACGAGACGCGCTGGCTGGCCGAACAGGGCGTGAAGGAGATCATGCTGGTCTCCGAGAACAACACCTCCTACGGCAAGGACCTCGGCGACATCCGCCTGCTGGAGTCCCTGCTGCCCGAGCTGGCGGAGGTCGACGGCCTGGAGCGGGTGCGCGTCAGCTACCTCCAGCCGGCCGAGATGCGGCCCGGCCTGATCGACGTGCTGACCTCCACCCCGAAGATCGCCCCCTACTTCGACCTGTCCTTCCAGCACTCCGCGCCCGACGTGCTGCGCGCGATGCGCCGCTTCGGCGACACCGACCGGTTCCTGGAGCTGCTCGACACCATCCGGAGCAAGGCGCCCCAGGCCGGTGTGCGCTCCAACTTCATCGTCGGCTTCCCCGGCGAGTCCGCGGCCGACCTCGCCGAGCTGGAGCGGTTCCTGAACCACGCGCGGCTGGACGCCGTCGGCGTCTTCGGCTACTCCGACGAGGAGGGCACCGAGGCCGCGACGTACGACCGCAAGCTGGACGAGGACGTCGTCGCCGAGCGGCTGGCCCGGGTCTCCCGGCTGGCCGAGGAGCTGGTCTCGCAGCGGGCCGAGGAGCGGGTCGGCGAGACCGTGCACGTGCTGGTGGAGTCCGTCGACGAGACGGAGGGCGTGTACGGCCGGGCGGCGCACCAGGCCCCCGAGACGGACGGCCAGGTGCTGCTCACGAGCGGCGAGGGGCTGGTCGTCGGCCGTATGGTCGAGGCGAAGGTGGTCGGCACGGAGGGTGTCGACCTGGTGGCCGAGCCGCTGTTCCAGGGTTCGCCCGCGTGTAGTGAGGAGGCGGGCAGATGACGGGTGTCCCGGCATCGGCGGCGGGAGGCCCCTCCGGCGCGAGGAGGGCGGCGGGCGCCGCACCC
>NZ_NCTE01000763.1 GCF_002114215.1 Streptomyces sp. 13-12-16
CGGTAAAGGTCGGCAAGTGCACTGCGCCAGAGCGGACCTCATGGCGGGGGCACGGGGGTGCTCACACTATCTGCCAAGTTGAGCGTCGAACGGTACAGGTGACGTATCCGACGTTCCCACCCCGGGAACAACTCCTCGTATATGCCGAATTCCTACCATCGGTAGGGCTTGTACACGTCCATGCACGTGCCCGTCTCGGATCCGTTCAGGGCGTCGCTGCTGTCGGGCAGCGCCCCGGCCTCCGGTTTCCTCTGCCGCGGATACGACGTGCCCGTACGCCAGTCCGCCCCGATGTCGACTGTGACCCCGGACACGTCCGTCGACTTGCGCGTCGCGCTCGCCGGGATCCCCAGCGCCTCGGCGACCCGGCGGGCGTCCTCGGCCGACTCGTCGTCCGGGTGACGCACGACGGTCCGCTGCTCGGAGAGCGCCGCCGACGTGTCCGCCGTCGCCCGGTCGAAGCCCTGCTCCACCAGCGTCCGGGTGACGGCGCGCGCACGGCCGTCGACCGGTCCGAGGGTGGCGGAGCGGGTGGCGTTCCGTACCAGGACGTCGATGCCGGCGGCATCGGAGGGCGAGTCGCCCGAGGGCTTCGTGGAGGGCTTCGCGCCGTCCCCGCTGTCCTTGCCGCCGCTCCTGCCGCTGGCCTTGTCGCCGTTGTCGTCGAAGGACACGTCGTCGCGGAGCATCGCCCACATCTGCTCGGCGTCGTCACCGGCCGGAAGCAGGTGGTTCGCGTTCTCGGGGTCCGCGACGGTGGGCATCGTCGTCATGGTGATGCGGTTCGAGGGGACCGTCCTGAGCTGCGTACCGAGGTCGAACAGCTTCTTGACCGTGCCGATCTCCTCGGACACCACCAGCGACTCCGTGGCCGCCTCGGCCAGGTCCATCAGCCTGCCGGTGTCGGTGAAGACGTTCTGGCCGCGCAGGGTGCGCATCGCCGAGTTCATGTACATGCGCTGCGCCCGGGTGCGCAGCACGTCGCTGCCCCAGGCGTGCCGGGTGCGCAGCCACTGCAGCGCCTGCTCGCCCTTCACCTTCCCGGAGCCGGCCTCCATCTTCAGCCCCGAGCCGCCGGGCATCCCGGGCAGCGGGCGGTCCCACACGTTCTGGTTCACGCAGACCTCGACACCGCCGATGGCGTCGGCCATCCGCACCACGCCCGCGAAGTCGATGGTCATCCAGTGGTCGATGTAGACACCGGTGAGGTTCTCCCAGGTGGCCAGCGTGCAGCCGGCCCCGCCGCGGCCCAGCGACTCGTTGATGATCGTGTCGGCCGCCGGGTAGGTCCTGCCGGTCTCCGGATCGGTGCACTCGGGGATGTCGACCCGGGTGTCGCGCGGAATGCTCACCACCGCGGCGCTCTTGCGGTCCGCCGCCAGGTGGATCAGCATCTGCACATCGCCCAGCGGCGCGCTGTCGCGGTGGTCCTTGCCGCCGCCCAGCGCCACGTTGGCGTCGGAGGCGCGGCTGTCGGAGCCGATCAGCAGGATGTTCAGGGGAGTCTGCCCGGCGGAGTTCGGCCCGGTCCTGCGGGCCTTGGAGTCGCCGCTGCTGCGCTCGCCCTTCTCGATGTTGCCGTTCAGGTGCCGGTAGTAGAGGTATCCGGCGCCGGCCGTGCCGAGTATCAGGACCGACAGCGTCATCGCGGACCATCTGAGCACGCGGTGCCGCCGCCCGGGCCGCCCGCCGTGGCCGCGCCGTCCGCCGCCCGCGCCGTTCGTGCCGGGGCCGT
>NZ_NCTE01000764.1 GCF_002114215.1 Streptomyces sp. 13-12-16
CGCCGCCCGCGAGCGGCCCGGTGACCAGGACGGCGAGGGTGAGCCCGTAGTTGCGGCCGAAGACCGCGCTGATGCCGGTCACCCCGGCGAGCGCGAGCAGCCGCGGCCGGCGGGCGAAGAAGGCGATCCCCTCGCGGACGGTCATGGCGTTCCGCGGGAGCTCGCCCTTCCCGCCCTTCTCGACGACGTGCCGGACCGCTCCCGCCGCCGGGCGCAGGAAGGGGATGACCGCGGTCACGAACAGGAAGGAGAACCCGTTGGCGAAGTAGGCGGCGGCGGTGCCGAGGAACCCGACCGTCACCCCGGCGAGCGCGGCGCCCGCGAGCCGGCCCGCGTTGAACACCAGCGCGCCCACGCCGATGGCGGAGGGCACGTCCTCGGCGGGGACGAGGTCGTTGCCCAGCAGGGCGCACGCCGGGTTGTCGACGGTGGCGATCATGCCGGTGACGGCGGCCAGCACCATCAGGGACGTCATGTCGAGCCGGTCCAGCGCCACCAGGGTGGCCGTGGTGAAGGCGATGACGGCCAGCAGGGCCTGGCTGACGGCGGCCGTCAGCTTCCGCGGCCAGCGGTCGACCGCCGCGCCGCCGAGGACGCTCATGAGCAGGGCCGGCGCGGCCTGCACGGACATGGACAGGCCCGTGGCGGCGGCGGATCCGGTGATCTGGAGGACCAGCAGGTTCTGCACCGTGAGCTGCATCCACGTACCGGCGTTGGACACGAAGTTCGCGACGGACCACCAGCGCATGCTGCGGTGCCGCAGGGAGCGCCAGGGCGAGCGGGACTCGGGCTGGGCAGGGGGGAGCGAGGAAGACACAGGCGCGCTACTCGGGGGACGAGTCGGAGGACTCAGCGGAGGGGCGCGGGAAGCGGAACGCCGGCTGCGCTGCGCGGCGGCTCCCGTCACCCGGAAGGGCGCGGCCCATCGTGACAGAAGGGACCGCCGAGTCGGTTCCGAGCAGCCGGTGATCAGGGGGACACGGGCGTCAAATGTGCCCTTGTGCGGAGGACTTGGGCCGTGAGTGTGGTTGCTCACAGGGGGTGGGGACACGGAGGGAGGGGCCCATCACATGGGTGATGGGCCCCTCCCTCCGTGTCCCCGCGTGCGCCCCTGGCGTCAGCCGAGCTTGCCGCGTCCGCTCAGCGCGTCCCGGAGCCGGTCCACCATGCCGGCGCCCGGTGCCAGCAGCTTGTTCGCCGGGGGCTTGTCCGGGGCGGACGGGTGCGGCCGGGTCGGGGCCGTCTTCTTCGCCTGCCGGACCTTGTCGCCGAGCTGGTCGAGTGCCTCCGGGGAGCAGGAGGCGCGCAGCATCGGGAACAGGTTCTGCTCCTCGTCGGCGATGTGCTCGCGGATCTCGCTCATCAGCGCGCCGATCAGCCGGTCGAACTCGGGGTCGCCGGCGTCGCAGCCCTCCAGGTCCTTCATGGTCTGCTCGGCCGTGGCGTGGTCCTCGAGTTCACGGTCGGCCAGCGCGTCCCCGTTCTCCACGTGCTCGCGCACGGCCGGGTAGAGGTACGCCTCCTCGGCGACCGAGTGCCGGACCAGCTCGATGGTGGCCTGGTCGGCGTACGTCTTGCGGTCCTTGTGGCCGGGCGGCAGTGCCTCGATCTTGCCGAAGAGCTCCTCGACCTCCCGGTGATCGGTCACCAGTTCGTCGATGACGTTGCCTCCGTGTCCCATGTCCTTCTCACCTCCGGTTCGTGGTGGCACCCGGCCGGGCCCACCCGCCGACGAGTCCCCCCGGCGGCGGGGAGCTAACGCGGTCCGCGCGTCAGCAGGACAACTTGGCCCGGACCCGGCCGGCCGCCGCGGCGGGGCCGGCCCCGGCCCGCACGGACCGGCGTACGAGGTGGGCGTCACGGCGCAGGTCGTGGGCGGCGTGCCGGCTCCGCCAGAGCAGCGAGGGGG
>NZ_NCTE01000765.1 GCF_002114215.1 Streptomyces sp. 13-12-16
CCCGGCCGGTGGCCGCGTCCGGCCGGGCCCGGAAGTCGCCGCCCCGGCCCAGGTCGAAGACACAGGCGGCCGGCACCACCGGCACCACCTGCGCGGGGTCCGGCCCGACGCGCACCCCGCGCCCCCGCTCCTCCAGCCAGGCCATCACCCCGGACGCCGAGTCCAGCCCGTACGCGCTGCCACCGGTCAGTACGACCGCCTCGACCGTCCGCACCAGGTTGCGCGGATCGAGCGCGTCGGTCTCCTTCGTGCCGGGCCCGCCGCCGCGCACGTCCACCGCGGCCACGGCCCCGCCCTCGGGCGCGAGCACGACCGTGGTGCCCGTGAGCCATCCATCGCCGGTACGCGTCGCGTGCCCCACGCGCACGCCGGCCACATCCGTCAGAGCGTCAGCTTTCATGGGGCCAGTACTGCCCGGTCAGGGGCGGCCGTACCCTGGACGTATGAGCACCGCCCCCGATCCCCGCCCGAGCGGGCCCAAGCCGGCACTGGTCTTCGACGACCCGCTGGACCAGCAGTCCTCGGACGACACGGACCGCGGCTGGGGCGAGCGCCCGTCCGGCGACAGCGCGGCCGATCTGAAGCGCTTCCTCGACGAGAAGCCGCCCCACCACATCTGACCCGCCCGCCGGCGGGCCGCCCCTACCGCTCGCCGTGCCCCGTGCCGCGCTGCGCGACGAGGGTGTCGCGGATCTCCTTGAGCACCTCCAGCTCGGTGATCTCGACGACCTCGCGCGTGCTCTCCTTCGCCTTCCGGCGGGCCTCCACCCGGGCCAGGTACTTCGCCATGGGCAGCACCATCAGGAAGTAGACGACCGCCGCGGTGATCAGGAACTGCAGCGTCGCCCCGAGGACCGAGCCCCACAGGATCCTGACACCGGTCGCGGCGTCCCCGGCGCCCTCGCAGGGGCCCTTCAGGCACGAGCTGTAGCTGTCCAGGTTCTTCGTGCCGAACGCACCCACCAGCGGATTGATGACGCCCTTCACGACCGAGTTGACGATGTTCGTGAAGGCGGCACCGATGACCACCGCCACGGCCAGATCGACGACGTTGCCCCGCATCAGGAAGGCCTTGAAGCCCTGCAGAATGCCCGTCTTCTCCTGGTCGCTCACTTCGAGGCCTCGTTTCTCGTGCGTAGGGTGCGGAAGAAAACGCTCCGCAACCTACGTCACCGCGGTGCCGGCCTGTCCAATCGGGCCTCCCGGCGCGAGGGCCCCACGAGTGGACGAGGACCGGAGGAGCACCGGTCACCACACGGTCACCGCCAGCCGTGCCGTGGCGCTCGCGCCGGCCAGGCCGGCCGCCGTGGAACGCGGCACCGACAGCACGACCAGCGCCCCGCCGTCGCCCGTTCCGTCCGCTCCACCCGTTCCGTCCGCCGGTTCCGGCACCTCGGTCACCCGTGCCCCGCGCGCGACCACGCGGGCCCCGCCCCCGGACACCGTCTCCTCGGCGGCGATCACGTCCACCCGGTCGCCCGGCCGCAGCAGCCGTACCGTGGCCGCGTCGGCGATCCGCACCGCCG
>NZ_NCTE01000766.1 GCF_002114215.1 Streptomyces sp. 13-12-16
CTGCCGGAGCTGCTCGGCGCCGCCGACGGCCACGGCGGACTCGTGCACGCCACCCCCACCGGCATGGCCGCCCACCCCGGCCTGCCCCTGCCGGCCGGACTGCTGCACCCCGGACTGTGGGTCGCCGAGGTCGTCTACCGCCCGCTGGAGACCGAGCTGCTGCGCACCGCCCGCGCGGCCGGCTGCGCCACCCTCGACGGCGGCGGCATGGCCGCCTTCCAGGCCGCCGACGCGTTCCGCCTGTTCACCGGCCGGGAACCCGACAGCGCGCGGATGCTCGCGGACCTCACCGAGCTGACCGACGGCGCCGTCGGGGCGCCGAAGTAGACCGAGAAGCCCGAGAGACCGAGAAGCCCCACGGAAGCAAGAGGTACCGACGTGCGTACGTCCATCGCCACCGTCTCCCTCAGCGGCTCCCTCACCGAGAAGCTCACGGCCGCGGCACGGGCCGGCTTCGACGGCGTGGAGATCTTCGAGAACGACCTGCTCACCGCGGTGCTCACCCCCGAGGAGATCCGCGCCCGCTGCGCCGACCTCGGCCTGGGCATCGACCTCTACCAGCCGCTGCGGGACATCGAGGCCGTGCCCGCGGACCTCTTCGCCCGCAATCTGCGCCGCGCCCGGCACAAGTTCGAACTGATGCGCAGGCTGGGCGTCGACACCGTCCTCGTCTGCTCCAGCGTCGACCCGTCCGCCGTCGACGACGACGCCCTCGCCGCGCGGCACCTGAGCGAACTGGCCGACCTGGCGGACGACTTCGGCATCCGGGTGGCGTACGAGGCGCTGGCCTGGGGGCGGCACGTCAGTACGTACGACCATGCCTGGCGCATCGTCGAGACGGCCGGGCATCCCGCGCTCGGGACCTGTCTGGACAGCTTCCACATCCTCTCGCGCGGCAGCGACCCCGAGGGCATCGAGGACATCCCCGGCGAGAAGATCTTCTTCCTCCAGCTCGCCGACGCCCCGCTGCCCGCGATGGACGTGCTGCAGTGGAGCCGCCACCACCGCTGCTTCCCCGGCCAGGGCGGCTTCGACGTCGCCGGACTGGTCCGGCACGTGCTGCGCACCGGGTACGAGGGGCCGCTCTCCCTGGAGGTCTTCAACGACGTCGTCCGGCAGGCCGAGGCCGGACCGACCGCCGTGGACGCCCGCCGCTCCCTGCTGATG
>NZ_NCTE01000767.1 GCF_002114215.1 Streptomyces sp. 13-12-16
GTCGGTCGGCTCGGTGACGCTGCGTCCCTTCACCGCCGACGACCTGGCGCCCGACCCGGCCCGTGTCGCGGACGCGCTGTTCCGCACGGAGTGGGTTCCGGCCGCGGGCGGGCGCACGCCCGCCGGTGACCTCGAGGTGCTCGTCCACCACTGTCCGCCGACGGACGGCGAGACGCCCGCCGCGGTGCGCGCGGTGACGGCCGGCGTGCTGGAGGCCGTGCAGGCCGTGCTCGACGGCGACGCCGTCCTCGTCGTCGTCACCGACGGCTCCGACCTCGGCCATGCCGCCGTCCAGGGGCTGGTGCGCGCGGCCGAGGCCGAGAACCCCGGCCGTTTCGTCCTGGTCGACACCGACGCCCCGGTCGAGCCGGGCGCCGTCCTGGAGTACGGCGAGCCCGAACTGCGCATCCGTGACGGCGAGGTGCTGGTGCCGCGGCTGGCCCGCGCGCCGCTCGGCCCGGACACCCCTCTCTGGGACGCCGAACGCACCGTCCTGATCACCGGTGGAACCGGCGCCCTCGGTTCCGCCGTCGCCCGCCACCTCGTGACCCGGCACGGGGTGCGGCGCCTGCTGCTGACCGGCCGCCGGGGCCCGGAGGCACCGGGAGCCGCGGAACTCACCGCGGAACTCACCGGGCTGGGCGCCGACGTCGAGGTGGCGGCCGTCGACGCGGCGGACCGCGACGCCCTGGCCGCACTGCTCGAAGGGCGGAACGTCGGCGGGGTCGTGCACGCGGCGGGCGTCCTGGACGACGGCGTGATCCCCTCGCTGACGCCCGAGCGCGTCGACCGGGTACTTCGCCCGAAGGCCGACGCGGCATGGCACCTCCACGAACTCACCCGCGGCATGGGGCTGACCGCGTTCGTCCTCTTCTCGTCCGTCGCCGGCGTCCTCGGCGCCCCCGGACAGGGCAACTACGGCGCCGCCAACACGTTCCTCGACGCCCTGGCACGCCACCGGCACGCCGACGGACTCCCCGCGCTGTCCCTGGCCTGGGGCCCGTGGGCCGGGGGCGGCATGGCGGACGGCCTCGACCAGGACGGCATACGCGCCCTGGCGCCGGCGGAGGGACTGGCGCTGCTCGACGCGGCCGCCGGCGCCGCCGAGCCCGC
>NZ_NCTE01000077.1 GCF_002114215.1 Streptomyces sp. 13-12-16
CACCCGGCCCGGCCGGCGACCCGCTCCCCCGGAGGCCGCCGACCGGGCCGGTCCCCGACCGCGCGGGGTCCGGGCCGCGGGAGTGACCCGGCGACCGGCGCGGGAGGCCACGACGGTCCGTGGTGCGCACGGCTCCGGAACGAAGGACGTACCGGGCCCAGGGGCGGATCGACGTCGGGTCCCGGTCCGGTCGCGGTCCGTGATCCCCGCAGGTGACTCCCGCCGACGGCCTCGCCGCCGGCCCGTACCGCACGGCCGGGAGCGCCTGTGCCACCGGGCTGTAACAGCCGGTGGACAAGGTGGGGTTCGACCTCGTGGGCGTCGCGGGACGTATGTCAGGATTGGGGTTCGGAGCACATGGAACAGGTGCACCCAAGGGGGGCTTGATGTACGGCAGCAGGGGGGTCGGGGCGTTCGTCGGGGGGCGGACGTCCGCGGTGGTGCTGGGGGCGGCGCTGCTGATGACCGGGTGTTCGTCCTCGGACGACAAGGGGGCCGCGGACGCCGGCGCGGGGATCACCCAGCAGCCGAAGGAGTCCGACCCGTTCTGGGTCAACCCGGACGGCAACGCCGCACGGCAGGTCGCCCGACTGGCCGAGGACGGCAAGAAGTCGGAGGCCGACCAGATCCGCAAGATCGCCCAGCAGCCCGTCGCCGAGTGGATCAGCCCGGAGAACCCCGAGGAGCAGGCCCGCGGCTTCACCGAGGCCGCGGAGGAGGCGGACCGCACCGCGCTGCTGGTCCTCTACAACATCCCGCACCGCGACTGCGGCCAGTACTCGCAGGGCGGCGCCGCCGACGGCGACGCCTACCGCGCCTTCGTCGACAGCGTCGCCAAGGGCATCGGGGACCGTCCGGCGACCGTGATCCTCGAACCCGACGCGGTGCTGCACCTGGTGGACGGCTGCACCCCGGACGAGTTCCACGAGGAGCGCTACGACCTCCTCAAGGGCGCCATCGCCAAGCTGAAGGGCCTGAAGAACACCAAGGTCTACCTGGACGCGGGCAACGCCGGCTGGGGCGAACCCGACCAGATCCACGAGCCGCTCAAGTGGGCCGGCATCGACCAGGCCGACGGCTTCTCGGTGAACGTCTCCAACTACTACTCCACCGAGGACTCCATCGCCTACGGCAAGCAGCTCTCCGCCAAGACCGGCGACAAGCACTTCGTCATCGACACCAGCCGCAACGGCAACGGCCCCTACACCGAGGGCGCCGCGGACGAACGCTGGTGCAACCCTCCCGGCCGCGCCCTCGGCGAAACCCCGACGACGAAGACGTCCGACCCCCTGGTCGACGCCTACCTGTGGGTGAAGCGACCGGGGGAGTCGGACGGTGAGTGCAAGGGCGGCCCGAAGGCCGGCGAGTGGTGGCCGGAGTATGCTCTCGAACTTGCCCAGGGATCAACACCCTAGGGGCGCGGGGCCGTGACACCTGCGGCCACCGCCGCGTGGGTGCGGGAAACCACAGGGATCCCGCACCCAGGGCACAACCCGCGGGAGCGCTACGGCACCCGCACCCACTGCGCCTTGCTGGGCACGCCCTCCCCGTCGTTGACGAACAGCATGTACCACCCCGACTGGACCAGGTTCTTGTTCTCGGGCACCGTCACGGTGATCTTGTCCCCGTCCGCCTCGAAGTCCAGCGCGATCGACCGCTGGTCCACGTCCGTGACGTGCGTGGACGCGCTCGGCCGGATCAGCCGCGCGCTCTTGACCGACGCCGCGTCCGCGGAGGTGAACGTGGCGGACCCACCGCGCTCGATGGTCTTCGGCCCGCCCGACAGATCGGGCTGCTCGTCGTCCCCGTACAGGTACGGCGGCGTGTAGATCTCGATGCGCTGCTCGAACTCGCCCGGCTTGGTGTTGGCCTTGTCGGCGTAGAGCGAGTCGGAGCCGAAGACCATCACGCGGCCGTCGGGCAGCAGGATCGAGCCCGAGTGGTAGTTGCGGCCCACCAGCGGGTCGGCGACCCGCTTGAACTCGTTCTTCTCCGTGTCGTAGATCCGCGCCTCGAGGATGTTGGAGTCGCTGCGGCCCCGGTAGTCCTCCGAGCCGCCCGTGACCAGCACCTCGTCGTTCGGCAGGATCGACGCCTGCGGATAGCGGGTGCCCTTGTCCAGTGACGGTCCGTCGACGAACTCCGGGTCGTCGGCCTTGAGGTCGACGATGCGGGTCTTCTCGCTGGAGAGCTGGGACTCGCCGACCCCGCCGCCGCCGATCACCATGTACTTCTCGTCCTGCGCGGGCGGCAGCAGCACCGTGCCGGACGTCTCCATCATGTTCGGGTCGCTCAGCCCGGGGACCTTCTCGAACTTGTTGGTCTCCACGTCCCAGACGCCCGGGTCGCGGCCCACGTCGTCCGGTCCGTAGCCGGCGTTCGAACCCGAGTAGAAGACCTTGCCGTTCTGCATCAGGAACAGCGCCGGGTACGTCGGGAACTGGCGGACCTTCTCGGTGTAGGTCCACTCCTTGGTCTCCGGGTCGTAGACCTCGTTCTTGCCCGGGACGAGCTGGCCGATGTCGTCGAGGCCGGAGACGCTGAGGATCTTTCCGTCGCTCAGGGTGGTGAGCGTCGGGTACCAGCGGGCCTCCTTCATCGGGTCGACCTTGATGTACTTCTCGGCGACCGGGTCGAACTCGAAGGCGTCCCGGATGCCCTGGAAGTCCTTCTTGTCCAGGGCGAGCTTCTCGGCGATGCCGTACGTGTTGCGCGCGTCGGCGCCGGTCAGGCCGTGCACCTTGTAGTTGTCCTGGGTGCCGGTCTCGTACTTGGCGCCTTCCTTCTGCGCCTCGACGTAGATGCGGCCCACGCCCGGGGTGTTGCCCAGGAACTCGCCGGTCTCCGGGTCGAAGTTCTTCTCGGCGCGCGGGACGAGCACCGGGTCCTTCGAGACGAAGGTCTTGCCGTTCTCCTTGCCGGTGAACTTCGTGCCGGCGGGCAGGGTGATCGGCTTGTCCGGGTTCTCGTTGTGGACGATCATCAGGCCGCCGGCCTTCTTCACGTCACCCTTGAGCTTCTCGTACCGCTTGGTGCCGCCCGCGATCAGCAGATTGCCGTTGGCGAGCTGGGTGTGGCCGGTGCAGAACAGGTCGGTGGGCGTCGGCACCTTCTTGACGGTCCCCTTGACGGGGTCCCAGATCCGGGTGTCGTACCTCTTCGCGTCGAAGTTGTCCTGGTCGTTGCCCGACCCCGCGACGAGCAGCACCTTGCCGGTGCGCAGCAGCGCCGCGTGGATGGTGTTCTGCCGGTACTCCTCGGGGAACTCGACGATCTCCCACTTGCCGTTCTCGGCCTTGTACTCGGGTTGGTCGATCTTGTACTGGTGGTATTTCTCGGTGCTGAAGCGGTACAGCCACGGCCCGTTCATTCCAGCCAGCGCCAGCACCACCGCCGTGCCTATCGCGATCCGACGGGCGCGACGGCGGCCTGCACGGTCCTTCATTCCTTACGTCCCCCAAGTCCACCAAGGGCGATCTGCATGGTCTGGTCGTTCTCGGGGGCCGCGCCCCCGGTGCCCGCGGCGGGCCCGCCGTGCGAGGCGGCCCACCGGGGCCGCTCCTGCGGGGCGTGCTGCTGCTGGGGCATCTGCGGCGGCGCCTGCGTCCGGGGCTCCTG
>NZ_NCTE01000768.1 GCF_002114215.1 Streptomyces sp. 13-12-16
CGCGACGCCGGGGGCGACGTGCGCGGCCTGCTCGCCTTCGGTCCCGCCCCGGTCCACGCCGTCGACGCCGCCGGCCCCGGGGCCGGCGTGCGACGGTCCCGCCGGGCCGTGACCTGCCCTCCGTGCCCCCGTCCGGACCTGTCGGACTGGGCATCCGGTGCGATCGGCCCGAGGCTGGAGGCCAGGTGACGTGAATGCGGACCGTGGTGGTCGGCGGCTGTCCGCAACGCAGGGTCGAGGAGGGACCGTGGCTGATCGGCACGAGGGGGCAGACCGCATCGTGGTCGGGGTGGACGGCTCGGAATCCTCGAAGCAGGCCCTTCGCTGGGCGGTGCGACAGGCGGAGCTCACCCGTGGTGTGGTGGAGGCGCTGACCGCGTGGGACTTCCCGTATTTTCACGGCGCGCTCGGCTGGCTGCCGCCGTCGAGCGGTGACGAGGCGGCTCTGGAGGCCCGGGCACGGGACGAACTCAAGGAATCCGTCGAGCAGACCGTGGGAGCACAGCCACCCGTGACGGTACGCACCGAGGTGCACTACGGCACACCCGCCAGTGTGCTGCTCCGCGCGGCCCGCGACGCCTCGTTGCTCGTGGTCGGCAGCCGGGGTCTCGGGGGTTCGCGGGGCTGCTGCTGGGATCCGTCGCCCAGCACTGTGCTCAGCACTCCGCCTGTCCGGTCGTCGTGGTCCGTCATGGACAGTGAGGCCGAGCGGATGCCGGCCCGGCAGCGGTCTGCCGATGCCGGAGCCGCTCGGCCGGCCTCCGCCTGTCTCCCGTACCGCCGTCGTCCGTCCGCTCGCCGTCCGCCGGGCACGTGGCTCCTCAGTTCATGCGGATCACCGTGTACGTCTCGCCGTCCCCCGGCGGCCGTGTCCAGGAGCGGGTGGTGAACGTGTGCAGCCGCCCGTTCACGATCGCGTGGCGCGGCAGACGGGCGCCGAACTCCCCGGCCACCGCTTCCAGTAGCGGCCGTTCCGCCTCGGCGGCGTCCTCCGGGGCGCCGAAGAACCGGCTCGGGTCCAGCGCCCGCGGTACGTCCCCGCTGCGCCGGACCGCTCCGTCCGCGTAGGTGAACGCGTACTGCTCGACGCCGTCCCGCGCCACCGAAAGATGGAAGAACGGCTCCCCGTACCATGCCCTGAGGCCGCTCCACACCACCACCGCGCGGGTGCCCGCACCGGCGGCCGGGGCGGGGGAGACGAACCGCTGCCGGTCGAACGGGGCGGGGTCGCCGTCGAAGGCGAAGCTCCAGCCGGTGCCGGCCCGGCCGACCGCCATGAGTGCCCTGTCGTCGTAGGACGAGAACTCCCTCCGGTCGTGCAGCAGCCTGCTGCGCGCGTCCCAGAGGGTCATGGGTTCGTTCAGCACCGTGTCGTCCCCGTCCGCCAGACGGGCCGGCAACTCCTCCGGCTCCACCCCTTCCACCAGGACGAACCGGTAGGACGTACGGTTGTTGCCGGGGTCGGGCTCCGCGAGCCAGGCCAGGCCGTCCGGGTCGAGCCCGGCCGTCGGCCCCGGTGCCCCGCCCGTCTGTCCGCCCCTCGGAGCGGACAGCAGCTCGCGGCCCCGCTCCGGGGTCAGCAGCGGTCCGAGCACGGGGTCGGCCACCCACCCCAGCGGCGCCAGGAGGTCCGGCCCCGGCGGCTCCCACAGGGGCAGGGCGTCCATCAGGGTCCGCCACGCCCCGTCGGTGTCCCCCCACCGCGCCAGCCCCCGGGCCCGCTCCACCGCCTCCCCGAACGGCCCGGCCGCCGTGTAGCGGTACGTGCCGCCGCGCACCCGCTCCAGCGTCGCGTAGGCCAGTGACACCAGGTCCTCGTCGGCGCCCCGCAGGTGGAACGTCAGCGTGGAGTCGTCCCGGTACGAGTGCGCCGCGTGCTCGGCGACCAGGGGCGGCAGCAGCTCGGGCGCGTACCGGGGGTCCGTCACCAGGCCGTCGAAGTACACCATGTACGTCTGTCCGAGCAGACGGCGTATCTGGTCACCCAGCCCGGCGGCCCGCGGCCTGTTGTACCCCTTGGCCTCGTCCAGCGCCTTCCCGGCCCGCTCCCAGCCGCCGCGCAGCGCCTCCAGCCGGGCCTCCTCCACCGCGGCGTCCAGCTTCCGCGTCGTGTCGTTGACGAACTCCGGCTCCCCATCGCCCGGACGGGCCCGCAGGCTGTGGAACTCCCGGTGCATGTCCCGCATGAACGCGAGGAAGTTCGCGTGCCGTTCGGGCGAGTCGGCCCGCCAGCTCGCCCACGTGTACACGGCCCACTCGCCGTCCTCGTCCACGTCCTCGGGATCCAGCAGGACGTAGGTGACGTCGGACTCGACGTCGAGCTGCAGCCCGCGCCGCCAGATGTCCACCTCCCACCGCTCCTCGGGCCCGGCGTCCTCGTCCAGGTACTCCTCGAACATGACCGCGAGTCCCGACTCGTCGTCGTGCCAGCGCGCGTCCGCGGTCCCCGCCAGCAGCGACACGAATCCGCCCGCGTGCCGCCACCCGTCGCTGACCTTCAAGAACTCCCGGTACGAGGGCGGCATCCGCCGGCCGAGACGCTTCTCCAGGGCCGTGATCCGCTCCTCGGACGCGGGCGGGAACCCCAGCCACCGCGCCTGCCGGGCGGCTTCGTCCGCTTCGCCCCGCGTCTCGCCGCCCGGCAGGGAATCCGCCCACTCCCCGCTCCACTCGAGCAGGAACGGCCGCCAATCGAAGGGGGTGTTCTCCGTCATGCTCCGATGCTGTCACCCGACACTGACAGTCCCGCCGGGATCAAGAGCTGTCCGGCAGGGCGGGTGCCGGGGGGTTCTCAGCCGAGGACGGTGTCTCCCGAGCGGGAAGGCACGGCGTCCAGGGCGGAGAGCGTCGCCTCGTCGAGCGTGACCGCTCCCGCCGCCACGTTCGCCTCCAGGTGTCCGGGGTCGGCCGTGCCGGGGATCAGCAGGACGTTGGGGGAGTGGTGGAGCAGCCAGGCCAGGCCCACCTGTGCGGGTGTGACGCCCAGCTCACGCGCGGCGGAGCGCACGGCGGGCTCGTCGGTCACCTTCGGCATACCGTCGAAGGCGCTGCCGAGAGGGAAGTACGGTACCCAGGCGACACCTTCCTCCCGGCACAGGCGGAGCATGTCCTCGTCGTCGCGGGCCAGCAGGCTGTAGGCGTTCTGCACGCAGGCGATGCCCGCGGGCAGGGCGCTGCGCAGGACGTCCGGGGAGACACTGCTGAGGCCGATCGCGCCGATCTTGCCCTCGTCGCGCAGCGCGGTCATGACGGCGAGCTGGTCGTCGAGGGGGACGACCTGGTCCCCTTCGGCGCGCAGACCGGGGCCGGTGTCCGTACGACGGAGGTTGACCAGGGGGATCTGTTCCATCCCGAGAGCCGCCAGGTTGTCCTCCACGCCTGCCCGCAGCTGTTCGGGGCGCTGCGCCAGGCGGAGGGGGAGCGGACCGTCGGGGTCGGGCTCGGCGCCGACCTTGCTGACCACCATGACGCCGTCCTCGGGGCGAACGGCCTCGCGGATGACCTCGTTGACGAAGCCGTGGCCGTAGAACTGGGCGGTGTCGATGTGGTCGATTCCCAGCTCGACGCAGCGGCGCAGCAGCGCGACCGCCGCCGCGCGGTCGCCGTGGAGGCGTTCCAGCTGCATCGCGCCGAAGCCGATCCGGGAGACGGTACGGCCCGCGAGCCGTCCGGTACCACCGGCGTGCCGCGCGCCGGACGCGGTGACCTGAGAAGAACGGGCGGGGGAGACCATGGGTGCTGCCCTTCGTGTGGGACCATGGAAACAGAAAACGGAGTGACTCCGTTTCTTGTGTCACCGTAGCACTAACCGGAGGTCCTCCGCTTTGTCTGGGTCCGATTCCTCTGCCACCGGCCGCGACGCGGCGGCCCCGGACCGGCCGGCGCGCGCCGACGCGCGGCGGAACCGCGACAGGCTGCTCGCCGCCGCCCGGGAGG
>NZ_NCTE01000769.1:0-638 GCF_002114215.1 Streptomyces sp. 13-12-16
CCGTGGGCGTGGGCCCGGCCGTAGGCCCGCTCGGCCCGGCCGGGGTGCGCGAGGCCGGTGGTCCCACCGCGCACGGTCGCCCGCCGTCCGTCCGGCCCGCGCCACGGACGCACCACGACCGGCGCCTTCGCCGTCCTTCCCGGATCCGGCCGGCACCGCCGGTATGCGTTCCGGCCCCGCACATCACCCGACTGCCCCGCCGGACGAGCCGTCCGGGTCCGGGCCGTGCTCGTATGGAAGCGGCCTCCATGCCTACCCGGAGGGAGCTGGGAATGCACGAGATGTGGTGCGGTGCAGACACTTCGGGGGAGCTGGTGTGGCATGTCCTCACGTCGGACAAGTCATCCACGCTCTGCGGAGTGGAGAAGCAGGACGAATCGACTCGTCGACACATGACGGACCGGCACTGCTTCTCCTGCATGAAGACGTTCCAGGACGTCGTCGAGGCACGCTGAGGCCGGACGTCGTCCGGCCCGCCGAACCGGCCCGGGCGAACGCCCGGGCCGGTTCAGTGGCAGGGGTGGTGGGTCTCCAGCCGGCAGAAGCAGGACGACTCGACGGGTACGTCCGCCAGCGCGGTCGCCCGCTTGAGCTGCTGGGCGACGATCGCCGCCTCCCCGGTCCTGCCGGTGCGCAGC
>NZ_NCTE01000769.1:648-8152 GCF_002114215.1 Streptomyces sp. 13-12-16
GGGTGGGTCTCCAGCCGGCAGAAGCAGGACGACTCGACGGGTACGTCCGCCAGCGCGGTCGCCCGCTTGAGCTGCTGGGCGACGATCGCCGCCTCCCCGGTCCTGCCGGTGCGCAGCAGGCACTCGTGGAACCCGTGCAGTGCCCAGACGTTGCCCGGGTGCTGAAGGGGCCGGGGCAGGGTGCCGTCGAGGCCCAGGTCGGCCCGGTACACGGCTTCGGCCTCTTCGACGCGGCCCCGCTCCAGCAGCAGCGCCCCGTAGGCGTGCCGGGTGGGCTGCATCCAGCCCCAGGGCTCGTCGTAGGGCAGGTTGTCGTCCAGCTCGACCGAGCGTTCCAGCGCGGCGAAGGCGGTGTCGTACTCGCCCTTGCGGTAGGCGAGTTCGCCGTCCAGCATCGCCGACGCGATGGCGAGGATGTCGTGGCAGGTGTTGTTGAAGAGCATCCGGGTCCCGGGGACGCGGCGCACGGCCGCCCGGAAGGCGGTCCGCTCCGCCTCGGCCCCGTCGGTGGCGCCGGTCGCGGAGAGGGCGACGCCCCGCGCGTAGTGGAGCATGGCGGTGGTCACGCAGTACAGCTCCGGGTCGGCGGGGAACGGCAGCGCCAGGACGTCGTCCCAGCGGCCGAAGCGGATCAGGACGTGGACGCGCATCGCCAGGAACCCCTCCAGCCAGTCGGCCATGGGCGGGCTCTGCACCCGGAGGAGTTCCTCGGGGACGGCGGCCTCGAGCCGCGCGGCGGCGTCCAGGGCCACCTCCGACTGGCCGGCGAACATGGCACCGTAGATCCGGAAGTGGTGGTTGTGGGCGCGGTAGAGCGTGTAGAAGTTCATGGCGCCGGCCCGCTCGAGGTACTTCTCGTCGGCGGCGACGGCGGCGGTGTTGTCCGAGACGACCCGCCGGTAGTCACCGCACAGCACTTCCAGGTGCGAGGGCATGTGGAGCAGGTGCCCGGCGTCGGGCACGGCGCCGCGCAGCCGGTCGGCGACGGTGAGGGCCGCTTCCGGCGTGGGGGACATCTCCATCAGGTGGACGTACAGGTGGAGGACGCCGGGGTGCCGGGCGCCCGCGGCGGTGGCGAGGGCGCCGTCGAGGACCGCCTTGGCCTCCAGGGTGCGGGCGCCCTCGGCCGGGCGGCCGGTCCTGAGGTCCCACAGCTGCCAGGGGGTGAGGTTCATCAGGGCGTCGGCGCAGAGCGCGGCCACGTCCGGGTCGCCGGGGGCGTTCTCGTACACGGCGAGCATCCGGTCCGCGTAGGGCTCGTTCCACACCGAGCAGTCCTCGGCGGCCTCCGCCTGGGGGTAGCGGGCGCGCAGGGCCTCGATGAGGGCCCGCTCGACGGGGGTGGCGCGGGCGGCCTTCTCGTGCGCCCGCTCCACCGCCCGGTGGGTGCGCGCGACGGTGCCGGCGAGTTCGTCGCCGTCGAAGGCCTCCCAGGGTTTGTTGTAGTTGGGGCCCAGGGCGTAGGCGATGCCCCAGTGGGCCATGGCGCAGTCCGGGTCGGCCTCGGCCGCCTTCTCGAAACAGACGACCGCCTCCTCGTGGTTGAACGCGTACGTCCACACCAGCCCGCGGTCGAACCAGAGTTGGGCGTCGGCGGAGGAGGTCGTCACGGGCCGGCGGTGGTCGCCGAGGTCGTAGTAGCCGTCCATGCGTGCCTCCCGGGGCAGCGGGCGTCCGGTAGGGACGAAACCGACGATAGCGGGGCACACGTGTCGGCGCAGGCGTCGGCGGGGACCGCCACCCGTGCCGGTTACGCGCTGACGAGGAGCTGCGGCGACAACACCTTGATCATCGTGTTGGTCCAGCGCATCTGGCGGAGGGTCCGCGGATGGCAGGAGGAGACCAGCTCCAGCAGCTCCTGGTCCCGGGTGGCCTGTGCCGCCTGGGCGAGCATCTCCCAGTGGAGCGAGCTGCGCGAGGCCGCCAGATGCAGGTCGCGCAGGTCGTGCAGGAGCAGCAGGCCCGTCTCCGGGCGGCGCCCGAGGGTCTGTGAGGCCTTCTCCCGCAGGGCGGCGAGCGCTCCGGGCGCGGGGTGGTCGCGGGGGCCTGAGAGACGGACGCCGTGGTCGGGTCCGAGGGCGGCGAGCCGCGTGGCGTGTTCCCGGGACCAGCGGGCGACGTCGGTGGCGACGTGGTGGAACTCGTGCTCGGCGCGATGGCGCTCGGCGGCGGCCAGCAGGTCCTGTTCCAGGTCCCGCTCGTCGTCGTGCAGGATGCGGAGTGTGACGCCGATGCCGCTCATGAGGCGCTCCCCGCCGTCCCGGTGCCGGTGCCCCGCCGCGCGTCGTCGCGCCGGGAGACCAGGGTGACGCGGGCCGCGGCCGTCTTGAACAGGGGCTGTTTGGAGAGGGGGTCCCAGTCGGTGATGGTGGTCTCGTTGGCGGCCCGGCCGGGCCGGCCGTCGGGCGGCCGGTGTCCCTGCGGGGTGTCCCAGTAGCCGTAGTGGAAGGGCACGAACACCACGCCGTCGCGGATCGCCGTGGTCCGCAGCCGGGCCCGTATCGCCCCGCGCGGGGTGGTGACCTGGACCAGGTCGCCGTCGGCCAGGCCCTGTGCGGAGGCCTCCGCGGGTGAGATCTCCGCCCACACGTCCGGTGCGGCGGCGTTCAGCTCGGGTGCGCGGCCGGTCTTGGTGCGGGTGTGGAAGTGGTACACGGTGCGGCCGGTGATGAGCCGGAGGGGGTACTCGGGTGAGGCGTCCTCGTGCGGCGGGAGGTATTCCGCAGCCTTGATCACCGCCTTGCCGTCCGGGTTGAGGGAGCGGTACTCGACCGGGGTGACGGTCGCGCCGGTGACCATGTCCTTGCCGTAGCTCTCGCACGCGTCGGGGTGGGCGTAGGTGATGCCGTCGGTGTAGAGGCGGGCGGTGCCGTCGGGGGCGTCCTCGGTGCAGGGCCACTGGATGCCGCTGCCGTGCCGCAGCTTGTCGTAGCTGAGTCCGGTGTAGTCGCAGGGGCGCCCGGCGCTGCACCGCTGCCAGGCGGCGAACGCGCCCTGCGGGTCCCGCCAGCCGATCAGCGGGCCGCCGTCCTTGTCGCGGAAGTCCATGCGGGCGGCGAAGTCGAGGAAGATGTCGAGGTCGGGCCGGGCCTCGCCGGGCGGTTCCACGGCCTTCTCCGACAGGTGCACGGTGCGGTCGGTGTTGGTGAAGGTGCCGGTCTTCTCGCCCCAGGTCGCGGCCGGCAGGACGACGTCGGCGAGCTGGGCGGTCTCGGTGAGGAACAGGTCCTGCACCACCACGAACAACCGCTCCTGGGCGAGGATCGAGCGGATCCTGGCGAGCTCGGGCAGGGAGACGGCCGGGTTGGTGCCGGTGATCCACAGCATGCCCAGTGAGCCCTGCTCGGCGTAGCGGAGGATCTGCATGGCGTGGGTGGGCGGGCCGTAGTGCGGGATGGCGTCCGGCTCGACGTTCCAGATCTCGGCGAGCTGGGCCACGTGCTCGTCGTTCTGCCAGTTGCGGAAGCCCGGCAGGTCGCCGTTCGCGCCGCATTCGCGGGTGTTCTCGGCGGTGGGCTGGCCGTTCATCTGGAGCAGCCCGCAGCCGGGGCGGCCCAGCATGCCCCGGATCAGATGCAGGTTGTTGACCTGGACGGCGGCGGCGGAGGCCTGGTGGGACTGGTAGACGCCCTGCAGGACGGTGGACAGCAACCGCCGTGCGCCGCCGAGGAGCTCCGCCGCCCGTTCGATCTGCGCGGCGGGGACGTCGCAGATCTCCGCGGCCCACTTCGGGGTGCACTCCTCGACGCGGGCGGCGAGTTCGCCGAAGCCGACGGTGTGCGCGTCGATGTAGGCGCGGTCGGTCCGGCCGGTGCGGATGATCTCGTGCAGCAGGGCGTTGAGCAGCGCGACGTTGGTGCCGGGGCGCGGCGCCAGGTGGACGTCGGCGCGCCGGGCGACGGGGGTGTACCGGGGGTCGACGCACAGCAGCCGGGGCGGGTCGGAGCCCTCCAGCCGGTCCAGCATCCGCATCCACAGCACGGTCTGGGTCTCCGCCACGTTGTGTCCGAACAGGGCGATGGTGTCGGCGTGGTCGACGTCCTCGTACGAGCCGGGCTGGCCGTCGGAGCCGAAGGTCTCCTTGAGGGCCTCGGCGGCCGTCGCCGTGCACAGGCGGGTGTTGCCGTCGAGGTGGTTGGTGCGGATGCCGACGTGGGCGATGAGGGCGAGGGTGTAGTACTCCTCCAGGAAGAGCTGCCCGCTGGTGTAGAAGCCGACGGCGCCCGGACCGCGTTCGTCCAGCAGGTTCTTCGTGCGGGCCGCGATCCGGTCCATGGCGGTGTCCCAGTCCGACTCCACCAGCCGTCCGTTCTCCCGCACGAGGGGCCTGGTCAGCCGGTCCGGTGAGTGGTTGGCCTGCCAGCCGTAGAGGTCCTTGGGCCCGAGCCGGCCGCGGTTCACCCGGTCGACCGCGCGGCCCCGCACGCCCACGATGCGCCCGTCGCGCACCGCGATGTCCAGTGCGTCGCCGTTGGAGTGCAGGATGGAGGCGGACCGCACCCACCGCTCCACGTCCTCCTCCGCGACGCCCTCCGCCAGGTGCGTGTCGGTGCGGGCCGGCCAGGGGGCGCCGGGCGCGTAGGGGGTGCGCGGGCCCCAGGGGTCGGCGATCCGGTCCGTCGAGCTGTCCAAGGTCCGACCTCCACGGGGAAACGGTGGCGCCCCGCGAGTACCCCCTCTCCGGGACGCAAGCCCTCACGCTGGGCATCCACCGGGGCACTCGGGGTGATTCCGGGCGATCGGCGCGTCATTCCTTCCGGCGACGTTCGCCGACGGGCTGGCACCGCCCCTTCGCGGCTCCCTAGGATGTACTCCCTGTCCAGCCAGTCCAGTTGGCGCGGCCCGCAGGGGGAACGATGCACACCGGTAAGCAGCTGTCCACCGAGATCGACGCGACCGTGCCGACGGCGGCGCGCATGTACGACTACTACCTGGGCGGCAAGGACAACTACGCGGCGGACCGTGCCGCGACCGAGGAACTGGACAAGGTGGTGCCCAGCACCCGCCGTCTGGCGCTGAACAACCGGCGCTTCCTCCAGCGGGTGGTCCGCACCCTCACGCAGGAGTACGGGATACGGCAGTACGTCGACCACGGTTCCGGCCTGCCCACCCAGGACAACGTCCACCAGGTCGCGCAGCGCATCGACCCGACCGCCCACGTGGTGTACGCCGACAACGACCCGATGGTGCTGGTGCACGGCCGTGCCCTGCTGGAGCAGGACGAGCGCACCGTGGTCATCCAGGCCGACATGCGCGACACCGACGGGATATTCGGCCACCCGGAGACCCGGCGGCTGATCGACTTCTCGGAGCCGGTGTGCGTGCTGTTCAACTCGGTCTTCCACTGCATCCCGGACGACGACGCCGACGGTCCGCTCGCCCTGGCCCGCCGGGTGCGCGAACGGCTGGCACCGGGCAGCTTCATGGTGATGTGCCAGCTCGTCAGCGAGGACGCCGAGGTCCGCGAGTTCGTCACCGACTTCATGGACCAGGCGACCCAGGGGCACTGGGGCCGGGTGCGCGAGCCGAAGGACGTCGAGTCGTACTTCGAGGGCCTGGAGGTCCTGGAGCCGGGCCTGGTGGAGGTGTCCACCTGGCGCCCGGACACCGAGGTGGCGCCCCGTCAGCTCACCCAGGAGTGGATCGAGTTCGGCGGTGTGGGCCGGATTCCGCTGTAACCCCCGACGCCGCGACGCCCCCGCCGGACCGCTCGGGTCCCACGGGGGCGTCGGCGTGTTCGCGCCCGCCGCTACGCCGCGGCGTAGCGCTCCGCGATCGTCCTGCGGAGCAGTTCCACCGAGTCGCGCGGTTTGAGCGCCTCGTCGGCGAGGCGGTCCAGCGCGATCCGGTACTCCTCCGTCTCGTCGCGGTCCTCCAGGAAGTTGGCGCTCCTGATGTGCTCCAGGTAGACCACGTCGGGCAGGTCGAGCCCGCCGAAGCGCAGATAGGTCACGGGGATGGCGGGCGCCGACGCGTTCGTCACGTCCAGCGGCACGATCTGCACCGTCACGTTGGGCCGCTCGGCCATCGTCACCAGGTGCTCGAGCTGCTCGCGCATCACCGCGGGGCTGCCCAGCACGCGCAGCAGGACCGACTCGTCGATGACGGCCCAGAGCTGCGGCGCGGCCTCGCGCATCAGCAGTTCGGCGCGGCGCATGCGCAGTTCGACCCGGCGCCGCACCTCGCCGGCCGGGGCGTTCGGCAGTCCCCGCTCGACCACCGCACGGGTGTAGGCGGCGGTCTGCAGCAGTCCGGGGACGTACTGGATCTCGAAGGTGCGGATGGTGGCGGCGGCCTCCTGGAGCCCGACCAGACGGTCGAACCACTCGGGCATCAGCCGCTTGTCGTACCGCTGCCACCAGCCCGGCTCCCCGGCCCTCAGGAGCAGCTTGAGCAGCACCGAGGCCTCGTACTCGTCGGTGCCGTACAGCGCCAGCAGGGCCCGGACGTCGCCCTCGGTCGGCGGGCGGCGGCCCTTGCCGGACTCGATGCGGGACAGCTTCGCCGGGCTGAAGCCGACGGAGCGCGCCGCCTGGTCCTGGGACAGTCCGGCGTCGTCGCGGAAGCCCGCCAGTTGCACGCCGACCAGCATCTTCAGCAGGGTCGGAGCGGGCTCGGGCCTGTCCAGGTAGGGTTCCAGGCGGGAGATTCGATGCGACGCGGCGGACATCCTGACTCCCAGCAGACCGGCACAAGGGCGATTTACACTATCGCATCTGACTCCCCCTCACCGCATCCGCGTGCGAAAGCCCCGGGGAAGTGGCGAGTCGGGCTCCGCTTCACCGGCACCGGTCCGGGTGGCCGGTGCCGGTCCGGGTGGCCGGTGCCGGTCCGTCGCGGGTGTTTCAGACCAGGTGGTCGAACTCGCCGTCCTTCGCGCCGGCCAGGAACGCCGCCAGCTCCGCGGCCGTGTAGACGAGGGCGGGGCCGTCGGGGTCACGGGAGTTGCGCATCGCTATCCCCCCGTCGGTCAGCGGGGCCACCTCGACGCAGTTGCCCTCGGCGTTGCTGTGCCGGCTCTTGACCCAGTGGACGTCCAACTGGCTGGCCCGCACTCCGTTGCGCACTCCTGGCACCGCTGTCTCCTTGCTGTTCCCGTGTCTCCCGGTGCGCGGTTCCGGGTGCCGGACCGCGCGCCGGGAAAAATCTCGCGCAATTTCTCGTGCAATTGCACGCGAGCGCCGTCAGCGTGGATAATAGCTGCGGCGTCAACCCCCGTGCTGGCGCCCCGTCCTGACGTCGCATCGGGGAGATGCCGTGTCATCACCTGCGCATCCGTTACTCCGGCCACCGGTCGCCACCGTGATACGGACGGGTGGCCGCGGCACGGTGACGGCAGGTCCGCGCCGGCCGCTCCCGGTGGCGCCTTGCGGACAGCCGCTCCCGGCACCGGAGACGGCCCGCCCGGTCTCCGTCCCGGGCGCTCCGCGCCTCACGCGCGGCCGGGAAGGGCTCGCGCGGACACGGTCCTCCACCCGAAGCCCCCTGCGCACCCGGCCGCTCG
>NZ_NCTE01000770.1 GCF_002114215.1 Streptomyces sp. 13-12-16
GCCCCCGGGCGGGGTGCCCGTCGCCTCCGTGTCGGTGCGCCGTCGGCTCCCGCGCGGGGCGGGAGACGCCCACGGCGGCCGGTGCCGCGCCCGCCAGGCACGGCGGACCGAGGTGACTCAGCCCGCCGGGGTGCCGTCGGTCCTGGTCTCCAGTGCGCGCAGGACGGCCACCATGTCCTCGCCGCCGTGGCCGCCGGCCACGGTCTCGTCGAAGAGGGCGTGGCAGACGTCGAGGAGCGGGGAGGCCAGGCCGGCCTTGCGGGCGGCCCGGGCGATCAGGCGGTTGTTCTTCAGCACGTCCGCGGCGGCGGCCTGGACCGCGAAGTCACGGGCGAGCAGTTTGGGCGCCTTCATCCGGGAGACGGCGCTGGCCATCGGACCGGCGTCCAGGACGTCGAGGAAACGGCGGCGGTCGAGCCCGTGCCGGTCGGCGAAGTGGAACGCCTCTGCCAGTCCGGTGACCTGGGTGATCAGGAACAGGTTCACCGAGAGCTTCATCAGCAGCGCGCCCGGCACCGCGCCGCAGTCGAACGTCTCGCGGCACATCGGGGTGAGCAGGGGCCGTACGGCCGCCACGGCGGAGGCGTCGCCCGCCAGCATCGCGACCAGTCGCCCCTGTTCCGCCGGGACCCGGGAGCCGGAGACCGGGGCCTCGACGTAGACGCCGCCCGCCTCGCGGACGGCGTCCTCCAGGGCGGCCGAGTACTCCGGCGAGGTCGTGCCCATGTGGACGACGGTGCGTCCGGCGACGCGGGCGGCGAAGTCCGGGGTGCCGCGCCCCAGCACCGTGTCGACGGCCGCCTCGTCGGCCAGCACGAGGAACACGGTGCCGGCCCGGCGGAACACCTCGCCGGCGCTTCCGGCGACCTCGGCTCCGGCGTCACGCAGCGGTGCGCACCGGGCGGGGGTGCGGTTCCAGACGACGAGGGGCGTTCCGGCGCGGGCGAGGTTGAGCGCCATGGGCCGGCCCATGACTCCGAGTCCGATGAAACCCACGCGCACGACGCACCGCCGTTCCCGGGCCGCGCTCACACGGCACCTGCTCTATGACCACTGTCATAGTAGCCGCCGTCATGACAGCCGTCATAGGGTGGAGGGAGGGAAATCGCGGGAGGTCGGGGATGGCGGAGTCCGGACGGGGACCACGGGAGCGGATGGTCTTCAGCGCGGCCCAGCTCATCCGGCGCGACGGGGTCGCCTCGACGGGGATGCGCGAGGTCGCCGCGCACGCGGACGCTCCGCGCGGATCGCTCCAGCACTACTTCCCGGGCGGCAAGGAGCAGCTCGTCAACGAGGCGGTGGGGTGGGCGGGCCGGTACGCGGCCCGGCGCGTCGCCCGGTTCCTCGCCGCGCTGCCCGAGCCGACGCCCGGCGGGCTGTTCGCACAGATGGTCCGGCAGTGGACCGACGAGTACGAGAGCCGGGGCTTCGGCGGCGGCTGTCCGGTCGCCGCCGCCACGGTGGACCGCGCCGAGTCCACCGCGTCGACCCGTGAGGCCGTGTCGGCCGCCTTCGCCGAGTGGACCGGTGCGGTGGCCCTGGCCCTGGCGGACATGGGCGTCCCCGCCGAACGCGCCCGGCCCCTCGCCACCCTGATGATCAGCTCTCTGGAGGGGGCGATCCTGATGGCCCGCGCCGAGCGGGACGTCCGACCCCTGACGACGGTCTCCCGCGAACTGGGCCCCCTCCTGGACTCGGCGGCGGGCACGCCCGGCTGACGCTCTCTTTTACTAAAGTGATCGCGCCAGTATCCGGTGATCCTTGGATCAGTGAGGTAGTCACGCATCATGCCGACCGAAACGTTTGAGTTCCAGGTAGAGGCCCGTCAGCTGCTCCAGCTGATGATCCACTCGGTCTACTCGAACAAGGACGTCTTCCTCCGTGAACTCGTCTCCAACGCCTCCGACGCGCTCGACAAGCTGCGTCTGGCCAAGCTGCGGGACGACTCCCTCGACGCCGACGTCTCCGACCTGCACATCGAGCTCGAGATCGACAAGGACGCCCGCACCCTCACCGTGCGGGACAACGGCGTCGGCATGTCGTACGACGAGGTCGGGCAGCTCATCGGCACGATCGCCAACTCGGGCACCGCCCAGTTCCTGCGGGAGCTGAAAGAGGCGCAGGACGGGGCCGGGACGGAAGGGCTGATCGGCCAGTTCGGCGTCGGCTTCTACTCGGGCTTCATGGTCGCGGACGAGGTCACCCTGCTCACCCGGCGCGCGGGCGAGGGACAGGGCACCCGGTGGACGTCGCGCGGCGAGGGCACGTACACCCTGGAGCGGGTCGACGACGCGCCGCAGGGCACCTCGGTCACCCTGCACCTCAAGCCGGCCGACCCCGACAACCAGCTGCACGACTACACCTCGGTGTGGAAGATCAAGGAGATCGTCAAGCGCTACTCGGACTTCATCACCTGGCCGGTCAGGCTCGTCGGGGAGACGGGCGGGGACGGCGAGGCGGCCGGGCCCGAGACGCTGAACTCGATGAAGGCCCTGTGGGCGCGTTCGCGCGAGGAGGTGTCGGAGGAGGAGTACCACGAGCTGTACAAGCACATCGGCCACGACTGGCGCGAACCGCTCCAGACCATCCAGCTGCAGGCCGAGGGCACCTTCGAGTACCAGGCCCTGCTGTTCGTCCCGTCGCACGCCCCGCACGACCTGTTCACCCAGAACTTCAGGCACGGGCTGCAGCTGTACGTGAAGCGCGTCTTCATCATGGACGACTGCGAGGCGCTGCTGCCGTCGTACCTGCGGTTCGTCAAGGGCGTGGTCGACGCGCAGGACCTCTCGCTGAACGTGTCCCGCGAGATCCTCCAGCAGGACCGGCACATCCGGATGATGCAGCGCCGGCTCACCAAGAAGGTGCTGGCGTCGGTCAAGAGCATGATGACCGGTGACGCCGAGCGGTACGCCACGTTCTGGCGGGAGTTCGGCGCCGTGCTGAAGGAGGGCCTGGTCACCGACCCCGACAACCGTGACGCCCTCCTCGCGGTGACCTCGTTCGCGACCACGCACGGGGACGACGGCACGACCACGCTGAAGCAGTACGTGGAGCGGATGCCGGAGGGACAGGACGACATCTGGTTCATCACCGGCGAGTCCCGGGAGAGCATCGACAACTCCCCGCACATGGAGGCGTTCCGGGAGCGCGGCATCGAGGTACTGCTGCTCACCGATCCCGTCGACGAGATGTGGGTCGACGCCGTGGGCGAGTACGAGGGCAAGCGGCTGCGGTCGATCGCCAAGGGCGAGGTCGACCTCGGTGCGCGGGAGGACGACAGGAGCGAGGACGAGCGGGAGCAGCAGGCCGAGGAGTACGCGGGTCTGCTCGACTGGATGCGGGAGCGGCTGGAGGAGGACGTCAAGGAGGTGCGGCTGTCCACGCGGCTGACGGTGTCCCCGGCCTGTCTCGTCGCCGACGCGAACGATCTCACGCCGGCGCTGGAGAACATGTACCGGGCCATGGGCCAGGAGGTGCCGCGCACCAAGCGCATCCTCGAACTCAACCCGGATCACGCGCTGGTGAAGGGCCTGAACGAGGCGTACGGGGAGCGCGAGGACCGCTCGGACCTCACCGACACCACCGAACTCCTCTACTCCTTGGCCGTGCTGGCGGAGGGAGGCCGGCCGAAGGACCCGGCGCGCTTCGTGCGGCTGATGGCGGACCGGCTGGAGCGCACCCTGTGACGTGCCCGTGATCACGGGCGTGCCGGTTCGGCCGTCCCCCGCCTCCGCGCGGCCGCGCGGAGGCGTCGGCCGCGGCGGGTCGGTCCCCATGGCTTGAGGACCGAGATCACCGTCATGAAGACGTAGGCGGTCAGGGAGACGACCGGCCCCATGAGGACGTCGCCCCCGTCGGGCAGGGGGTGCCCGGCGGACACGGCCGCCGCGGCGGCGTTCACGCCCGGCCGCAGCGCGAAGGCCGTGGCGGTGGTCGTGGCCAGGGTCAGCCAGAACTTCGTCCACACCCAGCGGTGCCTCGCCAGTCCCCAGGGCGTGCCCAGGGACAGGACGAGACCGCTGAGGAGGGTCAGGAAGGCGACCGGCAGCATGAGCAGGTCCGCGAAGAGCTTCATGGCCCGGACGGACGCCTCCACCACGGCCGCGGACCCGGTGGTGTTCGCGGTGACACCGAGCGCGAGCAGTCCGACGGTGAGTCCGAGCCAGCAGGCGGAGGCGAGGACGTGGACGACGAGGTGGGCCCGGCGTGCGGGGCGGCTGAGTTTCACCCGTCCCACGGTGCCGGGCCCGGGCGGCGCGGACATCCGACGGCGGGAGTAACCCCGCGTACCGATGTCGGCGTACGCCGGACGCGGTCAGCGTTCGCGCAGCCGGCCCAGCCCCGTCAGGGTGCGCCGGGCCGCGTCGGCCAGCCGGGGGCGGCCGCGCACGAAGCGGCGGGCGGCCCGTGCCGGCTCCCGGCCCAGCCG
>NZ_NCTE01000771.1:0-19324 GCF_002114215.1 Streptomyces sp. 13-12-16
CTGCGCGTTCCGCTCACCCGCCTTGCTGCGCAAGGCGGGTGACGTCCCGTCCGCTGCGCTCCTGGGACTGCGGGGCCTGCGGCCCTGTGGGTGGCTTCCGCTGCGCTCCAGCCACTGGGGGCGCTGCGCGCCTTGGGGGCCGGCCCCGCTGCGCGGTGCCGTCAACGGGCCTTCGGCCCGAGCGGCTAGAGGGAGGGGATGGTTGGGGGGCGGGGATCGCTTGTTCACGTGAGTTCCAGGGTATCGCACGCATCAGTTAGATGCAGCATGTAGTGTTGGCGGAAATACGAGGGATCCTACGTTGCGGAGTGATGAAGTGCAAAGTGTGCTGGCACTGCTTGGAGCAATTCTCGGTGGAACTCTGGTTCTCTTCGGCGATTTCATTCGACGGAGAGTCGAAAGGCGCAAAGAGGAAGTGAATCGACTCGTAGAAGTAAGTGTGCGACTCTCCTCCATGTACAACCGGCTGTGTGGGCAGCTCCTTGACGCTTCTACAGCTGGTGTGGCGGTGTCAGATCTGGCCGTTGCAGATCCTCTCCGCTACGAGGTAACGACCCAGTTTTTCATGACTCCTGGTAGTGAACAGCTTCGCTCTCAGGCTTCCCGTCTGATGGATGCGTACTATCGGCTTCGGGATTCATACGGGCAGGATTCGGCCTGGGGCGCGGCTCGCGATGAACACGGCTTGGCGGTGCGTGAGTTCGAAGCTGCTGTTCGTGCCATCCTCCACCGCAATCACATCTGACGTTCTACTGAGTCTTTATCATTGCCGAGGTTGGAGAGGTGAGGGGGGTCTGTGATTCAGCTCAGGGAGCACCAGGTAGAGCAGAAGTCGAGTTTTCGGAAGTGGGTCGGATTTCCTGCAAGGTCGTCTGTGCCGCCTCAGGGTGCTCGTGGGACGATCGTGTCAGCGACCGGGTCCGGTAAGACGATCATGGCTGCCGCATGCGCGCTGGAATGCTTCCCCGAGAGTCGGATCCTCGTGACCGTGCCGACCCTAGACCTGCTCGTGCAGACCGCTCAGGCGTGGCGGGCGGTGGGTCACCGTTCCCCCATGGTCGCGGTGTGCTCGCTGGAGAACGACTCGGTTCTCAACGAGCTGGGGGTGCGCACCACTACGAACCCGATCCAGCTCGCCCTGTGGGCCGGGCGCGGGCCGGTGATCGTGTTCGCCACGTACGCCTCTCTCGTGGACCGCGAGGACATCGACGCCCCCGAGGGGCAGCGGAAGGTTCGCGGGCCGTTGGAGGCCGCTCTGGCGGGCGGAGAGCGGCTGTACGGGCAGCAGATGGCAGGCTTCGACCTCGCCATCGTGGACGAGGCCCACGGAACCGCCGGTGATCTGGGGCGGCCGTGGGCGGCCATCCACGACAACCAGCGGATCCCTGCCAACTTCCGGCTCTACCTGACCGCGACTCCACGCATCCTCGCCGCGCCCCGGCCGCAGAAGGGCGCGGACGGCCAGGAGGCGGAGATCGCGACCATGGCCGACGACCCGGAGGGCACCTACGGCGCGTGGCTCGCCGAGCTCGGACTCTCAGAGGCGATCGAGCGGGGCATCCTCGCCGGGTTCGAGATCGACGTCCTTGAGATCCGCGACCCCTCCCCCGTCCTCGGGGAATCGGAGGAGGCCCGGCGGGGCCGGCGCCTGGCGCTGCTGCAGACCGCACTCTTGGAGCACGCGGCGGCGTACAACCTGCGTACGGTCATGACGTTCCACCAGAAGGTCCAGGAAGCCGCGGCGTTCGCGGAGAAGCTGCCGGAGACAGCCGCCGAGTTGTACGTGAACGACGCCTCGGACGAGGACCTGGCCGCCGCGGACCGGCTGCCGAAGTCCTCCATCGACGCGGCCTTCTACGAACTCGAGGCCGGCCGCCACGTACCCCCGGAGAGGGTGTGGTCGGCGTGGCTGTGCGGCGACCACCTCGTCACCGAGCGGCGGGAAGTCCTGCGGCAGTTCGCAGGCGGGATCGACGCGGCCGGTCGGCGGGTGCACCGGGCGTTCCTCGCCAGTTGCCGCGTACTCGGGGAAGGCGTCGACATTACCGGCGAGCGGGGTGTGGAGGCCATCTGCTTCGCGGACACCCGCGGCTCCCAGGTCGAGATCGTGCAGAACATCGGCCGGGCACTCCGGCCCAACAAGGACGGCACTACCAAGGTCGCGCGGATCATCGTGCCCGTCTTCCTGGAACCCGGCGAGGATCCCACCGACATGATCGCCTCCGCCTCGTATGCCGGGCTGGTCGCTGTGCTCCAAGGCCTGCGCTCGCATGACGAACGCCTGGTCGAGCAGCTCGCCTCCCGCGCCCTCACCAGCGGCAAGCGCAAGACCCACATCCAGCGCGACGAGGACGGGCGGATCATCGCGACCGACGGCGGAGAGGGCGGAGGCAACCAGGAGCAGGGCGGCACCGACGGGGCGGTCGAGTCCGCACTGCTGCACTTCTCCAGCCCGCGCGACGCCGCGACCATCGCGGCGTTCCTGCGCACCCGTGTGTATCGACCCGAGTCCCTGGTGTGGCTGGAGGGCTACCAGGCCCTGCTCCGCTGGCGGAAGGAGAACGAGATCACCGGCCTTTACGCCGTGCCCTACGACGTCGAGGTCGAAGTCGGGGCGACCAAGGCGTTCCCGCTTGGCCGATGGGTCCACCAGCAGCGCAAGGCACTGCGCGCCGGTGAACTCGAGGAGCGGCGCAAGACGCTGCTCGACGCACCTGAGGCCGGCATGGTCTGGGAACCGGGCGAGGAAGCGTGGGAAAACAAGC
This sequence comes from Streptomyces sp. 13-12-16, assembly GCF_002114215.1. Taxonomy (GTDB): domain Bacteria; phylum Actinomycetota; class Actinomycetes; order Streptomycetales; family Streptomycetaceae; genus Streptomyces. Next base: position 2,766 of record NZ_NCTE01000771.1, read on the forward strand.
TCGCCGCGCTGCGGTCCTACCAGCGGGCTACAGGGCACCTCGCGCCCCGTCAGAACGCGGTGTGGGGCGAGGGCGAGGCGATGGTCCCGGTCGGCCAGCACATGGCCAACCTCCGACGAAAGGGCGGCCTCGGGAAGGATCCGGAACGGGCCGCCGTGCGCGCGGCGCAGCTGGCCGCGGTCGATGAGGACTGGAACTGTCCGTGGCCGCTCAACTGGCAACGCCACTACCGCGTCCTCGCGGATCTGGTCGACGCCGACGGCCACCTGCCCGACATCGAACCCGGGGTACTGATGGACGGCGACGACATCGGACGATGGCTCCAACGACAACGCCGGGACTGGAAACTGCTGTCGAGCGAACAGCAGGAACGGCTGACCACGCTCGGCGTCAAGCCCCTGGAGGCGCTGGCAGCCGCCCCACCGGCCGTGAGTGCCGGGAAGACGGCAGCTACATTTCATCGGGGCGCTGCCGCCCTCGCGCAGTATGTCACCCGCGAGGGCCACCACCGAGTTCCAAGAGGCCACGTCGAAGAGATGGTGGTGGAAGGCGAGGACGCCCCGGTGCCAGTGAAGCTTGGTGTCTGGGTCTCGAACACCAAGAGCCGTCGCAACAAGCTCACCCCGGACCAGCGGGTCACACTGAAGGAGCTGGGGTTGGAGTGGGCATGACGCCATGGCTGTTCGACTGCTAAGCCAAATGTTCTGTCGGTCAAGCGTCAGAAAGGATAGAGCTGGCGCAGCGCCTTAAGGATGGTGTTCATGGTCGTGCGGGCCGCGGACCGGCGGTAGGCGTGGCGCGACCAGATCGTCGGCAGCACCACCCCCATGAAAACCATGACCATGCCAAGGAGGACGAGCAGGCCGACAGGGCCGAGGGTGCTGAGGAGGTCGTGCAGCGTCATCGTGTGCTCCGTTCGTTAGTCGGTGACGGGAGCACCTTGCGCCGCCCGGGCGGCCGGTGATGGAAGCCGGGTCGAATCGGGATACCAGCCTCGTCGCCGCAGGCCGCGACCTAGGCTGGGGCCGGAACGCGGGGCGTCCCGGGACGTTCCGGGATGCTGGGAGGGAGCGGCGTTGCAGCGGGGAGACGAGGCACGGAAGCAGTTCGCCGCCTGGCTCCGGGAGGTGCACCGGGCAGCGGGCACGCCCAGCGCCGCGGAACTGGAGCGGATGAGCGCCCGGAATTCGGCGGCTGGCGGCCGGCCCCTTAGCAGGTCGGGCGTCCACCGGCTCTTACAGGGCGAGTTCGTCAGGCCCCCGGACTGGGACGCTGTGACGGCAGTGCTCGACGCGTGCGTCCGCTGCGCCCCGCTCTCCGATCCGGTCAGCGGCTCCCTGGTGGACCGGGAGCTGTGGCGGAATCGACACCGGCAGCTCGTCACGCTCCTCGAAGCGGCCAGGGAGGACGGCCGGGACGGTGGCCCAGACGATGCCGCCGAGAACAAGCGGGACGCCGCCGCCGACCGGGCACTCGCGACCTACGCGCGCCGCGTCCGAGAGACGTACGGAAATCTCGACTTGGAGGTCCTCACTCCCGACAACGACCAGAGCACGCAGCCGAGCGTCGAGCTGCGCGAGGTCTTCGTCGTGCCAACCGTTCGGGCCGACCCGCCGCCGGTGGAGCTTTCCCGGGAGCTCATGGGCCAGCTCCTTAAGGGCGAGGAGCTGGCCGCAGACGGAGAACTGCCGCCGGGGCTCGACCTGGAGCTGCTCGACTCCCTCGTGGAGGCATACCGCCAGCAGCCCGTCGAGCACGTGCTCGGCGTCCTCGCCAGGGAGGGAAGCCAGCGGGTCGTACTCCTTGGCGACCCGGGGGCCGGCAAGTCAACCCTCGCGCACTACCTCGCGCTTGCTCTGACCAGCGGCCTCTGTCCCGACGATGCCCTCGCCAGCCTCGCAGGTCGGATCCCCCTCATCGTGGAGCTGCGGCACTACGCGCAACCGGCCTGGCGACAACAGACGTTCGCTGAGTTCCTCGCACACTTGTGGACCACCGAGGGAATGGGGCTCCCGCTCCCCGTCCTGGGCCAGCTTCTCGACGAGGGACGCATCCTCCTCGTCTTCGACGGGCTCGACGAAATCTTCGACCCGGAATTCCGGGCGGAGACGGCCCGCCGCATCGCCGGGTTCGCCGCCCACCACGAGCGCTGCCGGGTGATCGTCACGTCTCGAGTCATCGGCTACCAACGGCAGACGCTGGACGGGGCGGGGTTCGCCCACTACATGATCCAGGACCTGGACACCCCCCATATCCACGAGTTCGCGCGCCGGTGGTACGAGACGGCGTGCCCCGGACAGCCCAGGCTCACTGAGCAGCTCCTCACCCGATTTAAGGATGCGGTTGCCCACTCGCGATCGGTGCGCGAGCTGGCCGGGAATCCGCTTCTGCTGACCATTCTCGCCATCCTCGGCCGCAGACAGACCCTTCCCCGCGACCGGCACGGGGTGTACCAGCACGCCGTCACTGTGCTCGTCGCCCGCTGGGACCGGGACACCAAGCATCTGACGGCCCCACTGTCCGGGCCGGTCGCCGAAGCCCTCGACCTACTCGGCCAGACCGAACGCCTGGAGATGCTGCGGCTCCTCGCCCGCAGGATGCAGGAGGGATCGGGTGGTATCTCGGGTAACTACGTGCCCGAGGCGGACATTGAGGACGTCTTCCGCCAGTATCTCCAGCTCTGCGACGTCCGGCCGGACGTCGCGCGCCGCGCCGCCCGCGCTATGGTCCAGCAACTCCGAGAGCGCAACTTCATCCTCGCCCGGTACGGCGGGGGCGCTTGGGGCTTCGTGCACCGCACGTTCCTGGAATACTTGGCCGCGGCGGACATCGTCCACCGCTACGAGCACGAACGGGAGTGGGCCCCCGAGGTCCTTGTCTCCGAGGTCCTCGTTCCGAGGGCTGAGGACACCACCTGGCACGAGGTGATCTTGTTGCTCGCCGGGCAGCTCCGGGAGCACGACACCGGGGCGCTGGTGGACAGCCTCGTCCGATCGGCCCCCTTCACCAATCGCAAGGAGCGGCTTGTCCTCGCCCTCCGGGCGCTGGCCGAGGTGAAGAAGATCGGGGCTCTGAGCCCCCAGAGCGTCACGGTGGTCGATGGGATCACCCAGTACCTGAGCGCGACCGAGGGCTTCGGGGCGTTCTTCCTCGACGCGACGTACCTCACGGCTGAGAGCGTCGCCCCGTCACTCGCCTCCTTTGGTGAGAACTGGGCAGGACGCGACCGCTATTTGACCTGGTTCCACGTATGGGGCCAGTTCATCGAATCCCGCGTTCCCGCCCAACTCGCCGGCGCGCTGCACCGTGACTTCCCTGCCGTCATCGCGTACATGCGGTTCGCTTGGTCCACGAGCGCTCGCGCCGGAGCCCTCGCCGTCCTGGGCGAACGGTGGCCAGCGAGCGCCACCGTCACGGAGGCGATCAAGACGAGTGCCGTACACGACGAAGTCACCATCCGCATCGCCGCCCTGCAAGCCCTAGGCACTCGCCCGGTCGAGCACGAAGGGGCTGCGGAACTGCGGCTGTTTCTCCAGGCCCGCGCTGTCGGCGACCCCACGCCCGGGGCGCGCAAGGAGGCGCTGAGCTCCCTGGCACGCCGCCACCCTGACGACGAGACGGTGCGCTTCCTGCGGTGGCGGGAGCAGGAGGACATCTTCGACGCGGTACGGGCCACGGCGGCAAAGCTGCGAGCCGAGTTACTGCCGGAACCTGAAGAGGAGGGCGGCGGGGCGCGTCCGCTTCCTGCACTGCGTCACCCCGCCGACGGTCCCCGAAAAGACACCCCCGTGTTCGGTTCCGAGTTGACTGCGGAAACGACGATGGCAGCTTGGCGGTCCCGCCGGTACGGCGTGCTCAACACGCTGCTCGACCGTTACGAGGTGATGGGCGGCCAGAAGACGCTGACCTCGTGGCTGCAGAGGCATCCCGAAGACCTCCGGTTGCTGATGCGGGACGCCCTGCGCTTCGCGCCTATCTACAAGGGTCAATGGCCCACCGCCCGCCTCGGAAGGGTCACGGAGACCGCTCTGCGCGCCATCGGCCACAGCCTCGACACCGAGGCGCGAGACTTCCTCATCGAGTGCTGCCGGTCCTCCCACCACATCCACCTGCGGCGGACCGCAATGCGTGTGCTCGGCGAGACCTGGGGCGGCGATCCCGCAGCGACGGCCGCGTTCCTGGAAAACTCGGAACGCGGTCCGGACCCCGAACTCCGGATGGCCGCCCTCAAGCGGCTGACCGAGCGCTGCACGCACCTCCCACAGGTCCGTGAGCTGCTGTACCACTGCGCGTCCGCCGATCACGACCCCGCCGTACGCGACCATGCCCTGCACTGGATGGCGCAGTGGTGGCCCGACCATCCGAAATACACCGCTCTCTTTGTCACCGACCCGCGAGCGGCGGACGCGCCCGAGCCCAAGCGGCGTGCCGTGATGCTCCAAGCGCTCGCCGCCGGCGGGCACGAGGCGGAGTTCGAGCGGCAGCTCGCCCGGGAGGAGACTCCCTGGATTCAGAACCAGATGCGGCACGTCGAGCGGCTGCGCACGACTCCGGGGGCCGCGGCCCCCGCCATCTTCCACGAGCGGCTGCTGACCGGCCTGCGGCGGCTTCTCAAGGCCCGGGCCCGAGCCGGGAACACAAGCTGAGCCGCCACGACGCTGGCCGCCGCACTGTCCGGCGTCGAACCATTCCACCTGGAAAATGCGGCTATGGAGAGGATTTTCAAGGGCCTGGTGGCGGAGGCGGCAGCAGTGTCTTTCCCAACGTTCAGCCGCGCGTGGGAGGCAATGGTGCCCAGCCCGTCCGGCGCGTCGAAGGCGGTCTGCGCAGCGGCAAGGACGTCGGCCGGCTCGCCGGCGAGCTGGGACAGGTCCGGCTTCGGGCGCAGCAGGGCGAGCACGGCTTCGTTGGCCGTCATCGGGTGGGAGGCGCCCGTGCGACCCGCGCCGCGGGCCGGGTCGCCCATCTCCCCCACCGGTCGCCCCAGCTCACGAGCCGCTGCCCGGCGGCTTTTCGTCCAGTTCGGTCAGGCTCGTGAGCCTAGAAACGAAGTCGGTGCCGGCTGTCGAAGGCCATAGATATATCCGTCTGTGTCGAGGATGGTCAGCAATGAGTCAGTGGTAGTGGGGCTGCTCATAAGGGCTCCGGAGGCCTTCAGGGTCCACTGTGCCGTTCCGGTGCGGGGATCGAGGGCCAGCAGGTCGGACTCGCTGGCCGCGTACACGGTGCGTTCAGTGGCGACCGCAGGGGCCAGAACGGTGCCGGCAGTCTCAGTTCGCCATCTGCTTTCCCCTGTGTCGGTGTCCAGGGCGTGGACCCCTGTGGCCGTGCCGACATAGACCAGACCTGCGTGAGCGGCGGGGGCGCTGAAGACACTGTGGTAGCTGTCCTCCAGGTCGAAGTTGCTGATCTCGGTGAGGAGCATGCTGCCTGTCTTCGTCTCCCACACCAGGGTGCCCGTGTCGAGGCCGAAGGCGGTGACGACGCCCTCGGCGTCGGTAAGGAAGAGGCGGTTCTGGTAGACGGTGCCGGGCCAGTGGACGTAGGAGGCCGTCCGCTTGCGCCACACGGTCTTTCCGGTGAGGGTTTCGATGCATCTGATGTCCTGGATCTGGGGGGTTCCGGGAGTGCTCGCGGCAACCAGCAGTCGGCCGGGGCCGGCATCCATGACGGGGGCGTCCTGCAGCGGTTGCTTCCACAGCGGCTTGCCGGTCTTGGCGGCGAACGCGTACAGCACGTCGTTTCCGTCGCGAGTCAGAACTGCCTCAGCTGTCGCATGCACGGGATCATCCAGCCCGCCCCAGTTTCCGACGGGGGCCTGCCACACCCGCTTTCCGTCCCGGGCTCGAACCGCGTGGAGGGCGGCGTCCGCGCTTCGCGTCACATACACGAGGTCTGCCGGGCCAGGCAGCGCGTTACCGAACTCGTCGGCGGTCTGCCCGTATCTCCAGCGCACCTTGCCGGTACGTACGTCTCGTGCGCTCAGCTGGCCAGCGGCGGATCCGTCGTGGGTCGAGGTGGTGAAGACTGTGCCGTTCTGCACGCGCAGGCGGCTCCGGTTGGTCGCGACGTGGGTCTTCCAGCGCAGCTGCCCAGTGGGAGCGTCCACCGCATATACGGTCCACCCGAGCCAGTCGTTCTCTTCGGAGCTCCCGTCGTTCCTGTAGTTCATGCCCTCCACCGCGAGCACGACGCCCTCGTGCACCACGGGCCGGATGAACAGCTGTCCCGGCGTGCGGTACTTCCATGTCCAGCGGGTCGGTGTTTTCAGCGGGGGCTCCCCGCTCCGCTTCCCGTCGTCCTGCTGTTTGCCGTACCAGTCGTAGGCCCCGTATCCGGTTCCGGCGGTGGCGAGGGTTGCCGCGGTGCCGACCAAGAGGTTCCGGCGGCTGAGCCTGCGGCCGGCGCGCTTCGTCAGTACAAGGGGTTCTCGGTCGTTGCCATCGCCGTCCGTGCTGGTCAGAAAGTTGTCTGGTTGTTCAGGAGGGTTGTTCAGCCCTGCGGCAGGATCCTCATCCAGGACTCGCGTCTGCTCACTGACCGTCCGGCTCAGTCGTTCAAGGTCAGTGGCGACGCCCTCCAGGAGTTCCTCGGAGCGCCCGATGACTGCCAGGACATCCTCGGCGTCCAGATGTGAGCCGGGAGTGCGGACCGGGTCGGAGGAGAGGGCGAAGGTGACCTTGGCACCTCGTGCACGCAGATCGTCGATGTCCTCCTCCAAGCGGGCGCGGATCTTCTGGGCGGTGCCGTGCAGCGACCGGGCTGAAGCCGCTATGCGGTTGGCGCGCTCCAGGTTTTCGCTCACTCGTATCTGCAGCGCTCTCAGCTCTGGACGGTCCATGTCGAGAAGCTCGATCTCGGCGAGCATTTCTCCCTCGCGACCATGCAGGACCGGTCGGCTCTCAGCCTGCTCCTGTTCCAGCTTGTGCCGCAGAGCCTGGTAGAGGATCAGCAGGAACAGGGCCAGTTTCTCCGCCGAGGCCTTCGCCCGCTCGAGTTCATTGATCGTGTTCAGCGCCTTGACCAGTTGCTCGCCCGTGGATGCCGCCTCTTCCACATGCGCCTGCGGAGGTTGGACGACGACTGCGTGCGCCGAGGCCGGTGCATGGGCAGCCGCCTTGTGCAGCGACCGCGCGGCACGCATCCGACTCGCCCGTTCCTGCGGCACCACCGTCAGCTCTACCAGCTTCTCGACGAAGCCCAGCGACGGCACCGACTTGCCGCTGCAGAACTCGGAGACCCGTGCCGGGCTGTAGTTCAGCGATCTACCCAGATCCTTCAAGGTCGGACGCGGCGTCGCCTGGTCTACCAGCTCGCGTAACAGCTTCGCGAGCTCTGCGGCCTCATGACTGCGGGCTTCAATCGCCCCCCATGGACGCCCACCGCGTCTGCCCGGTGTCGGTTGTGCCACTCTCGTCCCCCACTGCATGCCTGAGTTGTCCGGACTACTACCGCTGTCACCAGCGCTGACGCCTCACAGTCATGGATCAGCCATGTTGAACAACTTCGCGGTCAATCACTCTGGCATGCAGCGCACGGCAGCGGGCCGTGAACAGCGCGTAGGGGGCATCCGGAATGAACGAATTCATGTATTGGCTGATCATCTCTATCGCCACCCTCAGGCTCTCGATCGTCGTCGTTCAATCGGTCACCGAGGTCACGCTCGCCCGCATCGCTGCCCGGCGTGACATTCAGATGCGCCGGACTGAAGGCGACGTTCTCGTCGAGACGATCACAGCCCTGCAGCGGCAACAGCTCGCGCTCTACGAGGAGCGTCCGGAAGGGGGCCGCATCGTGGTCGTCCCGCAGAACACCGCCGTCGCCTCACTGCCCGCCCGGCCCGGCAGCTGACCTTGCCGACCCGGCATCTACTGCACGAACATACTCGTGCAGTAGATGCCGGAGGAGATGTTGCAGGGCCGGGCTTGCACAGTGGTGGTTCTGTTCCCGAGAACCTTCGACGCGGCCCTGGCTGGGTCGGGGTACCGGACGGCATGGTGCCGTCCAGCGTCCCCGTGATCGTCACCGCTCCGCAGGCGTGGATCCGCAGACGGGGAGACCGAGTCCGCCGCGGTCGCTGCTGGCGAGCCAGATGACGGAGAGGTAGCCGGTGCGGCCGTCGGGCGCGCGCAGCCGGTACCAGAGGGTGCTCTCGTCGAGGTCGGGGTTGGGGTCGTCGTCCGGGTTGTAGTCCTCACCGTTGGTGACCCGGTCTCCGGTCGTCTGGCACATGGCTACCAGGCGGTTTCCGGAGGCGAGGTAGCCGGGGAGGTTGCAGGCCGGCTTGCGGTCGTCGCACTGCTTCACCGGGTGGGTGGACAGGTAGGCGGGATTCTGGGTGTCCTCGCGCATCTGTGTGGGTCCGTTGGTCACCTGGTTCTGCACTGTCACGATGACCTCCGCCGCAGCGGGCGGGCGGGACTCAGAGGTAAGTGTCTCGGTGGGAGCGGCGGGGGACGGCGAGGCCGAAGGGGAAGTGGTAGGTGTGGATGAGGCTGTAGGGGGCGGGGTGGCCGGTGTTGAGGTCTGCGACGGCGAGATGGGCGGCTCGGGTGCGGTGAGCAGTTCGTTGATGAGGTCGTTGCTGCACCAGGGCTTGCGGACCTGTTCCTCGACGGGGATCTCGGCGGAGAACACGTAGCCGCGGCGGCCTGGATGGGGGGCGCCGGCCCCGGGGGTGACCAGGAACCAGCGTCGGTCGGTGTCTGCGCGGCCGGGGACGGTGCCGGAGTCGATCCAGCACTCCATCGTGACCACGGTGCCGTCGGGGAGGCGGTCGATGATGTCGCAGCCCGTGGTCTGGCCGGCGGTGGGCAGGCCGGGGCAGGAACGCAGGTTCACCGTGCCGGAGCCGTCGTGGGAGCGGATCACGCTGTCGCCGGAGTCACGGGTCACCTTGGAGGCGGCCGCGACCTTCGCGCCGTCGGCGGGCGCCGTGTCGTCGTGGCGGCCGGCGGCGATCAGGTACCCGGTGAGTACGGCCACCAGAACGACGGGGATGACGAGCAGAGGGCGTATGCCTCGGCGGGTGTTCGGTGCGAGGTTGACAGGCAAGGCCAGCTCCTTCGCTGGTCAGGGCGCACTTTCGATCAGGAAGCAGCGCAGGCCGGCAGGTTGGGCTTGCCGGTGTCGACGTACACGGCGGGCGCCCACTCGCCGGTGTCCATGAGGTACCAGATGCCGTCCCGATGGGGTGTGGGGCCCTTGTATTGGTCGCCCAGGCGGATGACGCGTCCGCCGGTGACCTGGCACTTCACCTGGATCGAGTCCGTGCGGTGATACGCGTGGACGGACGTGGCGGTGACGTCCGTCTTGTAGGTGTCGTAGACCTTCACGATCGCGTTGGGGTCTTCGGGGTCGGGGTTGCCGTCCACGTCGTTCGACCACGCGATCTTGGCGTCGACGTAGGGCTGTGTCTGGATCGTCCCGCCGCCCGAGGAGTTCGTGCCGCCGTTGTCCGAGGTGCCGCCGGAGGCAGTACCCGAGGAGTCGGTGCCCCTGGAAGCACCATCGGCGCTGTTGCCGCCCGCGGCCGTCCCGGTTGCACCGGCGTCGGTGACACCCGTCGAGCCGCCCGACGCTGTTTCGTTCGTGGCGGTGGAGCCGGTCGGGCTGGGGGGCGCGCTGGTACTCGCCGTGGGCGAGGACGGCGTCGCGGTGTCCCCTGAGGGGCCGGACTTGGGTGTGGCTTCGGCCGCCTCCACGGCCTTGCCGTTGTCGCGGTCCATGGAGGCCAGGGCATAACCGCCCAGGCCAAGGCCCGCCACGAGGAGTACGACGAGTGGGACGGTCAGCTTCTTGGGAAGCCGGCGGATCCGGTCGTAGCCCGCCCTCCAGCGGGAAGGTGACGCGGTCGCCGACGGAGACTGGGGCAGCCTGCCGCCCAGGCGCAGGAAGGCGTCCTTCCACAAGGAATGGATCTCATCGAGATACTCACGGATGCCCGTCATGTCCTCGTGGTGCTCGCCGGCCCACAGGACGCAGATCTTCACCATGAGGGAAACCTGCGCCCAGTCCGGCGCTTTGGCGTCGGTCCCGGTCAGCTCGACGAACACTGTCGTCGAGGGCGGGTGACTGATGCCCATCTGCTCGCGGGCGTACGGGTTGAGCTTCCTGAAGGGGGGTCCGTACAGCTCGCGGAACTCCTTGAGGACCTCGCGGTACTTCAGCCAGGAGTCGGCCTGGTCCAAGTCGCGGCGTAACTGGTCGATCATCGTGCGGGACCTCCGTGGTCCAGGCCGATCAGCAGTGCGTGGACCCGAATCATCCCCTACCACCCAGATGATCATCTCAGTGGCTTATGCACCAAAAAAGGATCTTGCTCACTTCATGGCTCGGCAGACGTTCTACCTGCGAGAACACCGGCGAACGCGTACTGAACCGTTCCGGTACAGGCGAACTCTGGGCTGAACATTTGCCGCTGATTTGAATCACTTCTGCCGCCACCCAAGCGGCGGAGCAGCCGCCCCGGCGGCACTCCCGGTTCGAGCAAGGAAGCATGTTCATGCCTACTCCGCCCCCCGACCCGCAAGGGGAGATCACGCGCCTCGGGCGCGAGGTCGAGCGCCTCCAGAGGCGGACGAAGATCATGGCGATCTTCATCGGTGTACTGTCCGGCCTGATCGGCGGCCTGGTCGCCCACACGCTCTCCCGGCACCTCGGAGCGAGCGGCCTGGAAGCCACCGTCTACGCCGGCGGCTCCTTCATCGCCACCTCGATGTTCATGCTCTTCATCGAAGAGAAGCTCGGCCTGATCTGACACCCGGTCCCACAGATGAGGCTCTGTCCGCAGATCCGCGGACAGAGCCTCATCTCTGCGCCCCAGCCAGCCGTGAGAGCCCCGGCCGACGCGCAACCAGGTGGCATCAGACCCGGCCCGACCGACAGCGGCGCCATTTGCCCGAGGTGGAGCCGTGCCCGGCGCCTTCGGCCGCGATAGGGGCGTGGACCGACGTCATGGGCACGGCGGTGGTCGGGAACGGCTGCGCGGGCTGGGGGATGGCCACGCGGTCCGGAGCCGGGGTCAGGGCCGCCAGAGCGCGCTGCAGGTACTCAATGTGGGCGGTCCGCTCCTGCAGGCGCCCCTTCAGGTGCCTGGCCTCGGCCTCGGCGAGCGCGCGGGCGTACTGCTCCTGGGCGAGCGCGAGTGCGTGCTCGTGCCGGAGCCGTTCCAGTTCAGCCTGCAAGGAGGCCGCCGTCTCGTCGGGAGTGGTGTCCTGCCGCATCCCGGCCGGCGCCTGGTTGTTAACGGCCTTGCCGTCGGTCATGTCGGGTGGGGCGGGGGCGTTGAGCCGGAATCCGGCGGCGAGCAGGTCTTCCACGGGGATGAGCCAGCCGCGGTCCTCGTCGAGCACGGCCCCGGGCAGTCCGCCGACCTCCCGGCGGCGCCGGATCGTCGTACGGCTCACGCCGCACGCGGCGGCTTCGCGCTGGGTCAGCAGGGGGGCGAGCGGTGCTCATGACTCCGTATCCTCCCTCTCCCTGCCCGTTGGCGCCCCCAGCAACCCGACTCACACGTCGGGGCCGACGCCCAGGACTCGACGACCAGCCGGACGCGGCGCCGCTTCGGGAGCGGGCAGGGCAGTAGACAGACGCTCGGCAGCGAGCCGGGCACGCGGGACGCGCTCGGCTTCGACGGCAGGGTCGTTCATCTGCAGGGGGCCTGTGCCCAGCGGGCGGCGCTCGATCGTCACACCTGGATTCTCCTGTACACCTCGCCGGTCCCCTCCCTGGGACCGGCGGCTCATCTCTTGAATGCGCGTTCCGCGTTGGGCAGGTTCGGAGCCTGCGGCACCGCCTCGCCCACACCGTGCGGCTGAGTTCACCCCGGCGGTAAAAGCGCTGTTCAGTGCCGGGTTGCGGGGCTAACCCCCGCATCAAGCACTCTGTGCCCCGCTGTCTGGGCCGCCAGCCCGAGACGCAAGGGCTGAAGACCCTGCACGCTCCGCGATCCATCCCACACGGACCTGCCGTGTGCCCGACCCCAAGGGGGAACCTCGTGTCCAAGACCAATCTGTTCGTCCTGCTGCTCTTGGTTCTGGTCAGCCTCGGCTACGCCGGCGGCCTGGCCTACATCGTCTACCACCACCCGGCCCTCGACACGCCCCTCACCGTCTCGCTGACCGGCGCCGCGCTGCTGGTCGCTGTCGTGGCCAGCATCATGCACTCGGGGCGCAGCCAGTGAGGCCGCACCGGCCCCGCGGCCGGTGTCCCTGTGACACGGCTCTGACCTGCCGTGGTCGGCCCCGTGGTCGGGGTCCGACCAGCCATTGGTCGGAGTCTGGTGCGTCGTGGCCGGGGTCCTGACCACGACGCACCAGACCCTGACGGCGGTCAGGGACAAGGACCGGCTCATCACCCAGCTCACGATGGCCGAGTATCTGGTGCTGGCGGGCCTGGTGCTCTCCAGGTTCGTGGATCTGCCCTGTTAGGGGGTGTTGTGAAAGTCCTGGTCGCACGTGGTCTGGCGCCAAGGGGTGGCGTCGATGTCAGCGGTGCTGTGCATGATCGGCGAGTCAGCTCGTCGTGGAGAGGAAAGTACCGTGCCGATCACAAACCAGCAGGTATTGGGACACGCGTTCCTGCGGGAGATGTTCGACGACTCGTACTTCCCTGATCGCATAGTCGAACGGGGCAGGGGGATTCTGCTGAGTCTGTGCGAGCGCATCGAGGCCGAACGGCCGTCGGATCTGGAGGCCCTGTATGCGCTCACCCAGGCTGCCACCGAGGAGTTCAACCTACTGGACAGGGAGTTCATGGCGGCCGGGAGCGGGATCGAGACGGTCGCTCGCGAGTGGATCTGCGACGAGTTCTGCTTCGTCGCATCGGCATACGAGTTCACGGACGCGGATGCGGAGGAGCTGACCGCCGGCCGGGACTGGTGACCAAGGACGGGAACGCCACCCCGATCAGAGCCACTCGTTGAGAGTTGCGATCAGCACGGTCGCCTCGTAGCGAACAGCGAGCTTGTCGTACCGCGTGGCGACAGCACGGTGCCTCTTGAGGCGGTTGACCCCGCACTCGACCGCATGACGCTCACGGTAGTCAGCCTTGTCGAACTTCGGCGGTCGACCGCCGCGGGAGCCAAGCTTCCGCCGGTTCCGCGCCTGGTCGGCCTTGTCGGGGATGGTGCAGCGAATCCCGCGGCGACGCAGGTAGGCGCGGTTCTTGCGGGAGGCGTAGGCCCGGTCCGCCCGCACCCGATCGGGGCGGACCCGCGGCCGACCCGGTCCGACACGGGGCACGCGGACTCTCTCCAGAACAGCTTCGAACTGCGGCGAGTCCCCGCGCTGCCCAGCGGTCACCACGATCGACATAGGCTTCTGCCCCTGCTCCACTGCCAGGTGAAGCTTGGTAGTGAACCCGCCGCGCGACCTCCCCAGCCCATGGTCGCCAGGCTCCGTGAAGATGCCGCCCGGCGGTTCCTTCTGAAGGTCGCCGTGCTTGCGAGCTGCAGCCGCATGCTGATGCGCGCGGCAGACCGTGGAGTCAACGCTCAGGTCCCATGTGATCGCCCCCCTCGCGTCGGCCAGGGACTGGAGCCGGGTGATGATCCGCTGCCAGGTGCCGTTTCGCTGCCACCGGCGGAAGAGGTCATAGACCCGGCTCCACGGTCCGTACTCGGCAGGGACGTCCCGCCACGGAACGCCGGTCCGGACACGGAACCGTATGCCGTCGTTCAACTGCCGCCGAGCCCAGACCGGCGGTCGCCCTGCTCTGGCTCCCCTCGGCAACAACGGCTCCAGCACCGCCCACTGCTCGTCTGTGAGATCTCCCCGACCCATGAACCGTGATCATCCACAACCCAAGATCCACTTTCGATACACGGCCTAGGTGCAATACCGGTGATTTAGGTTGTTTTCCGGCTGGTTGAAGTGGATCTGGTCGGCTCGACCAGCCGGACCGTCGGGGTGTCTGGCCGTGGTGGGCCGTGGTGCTCGGCTCGTTTGAGGGCCCAGTTGGACATCTTGCGTTTGATCACGCGAGGGTTGGAGCGTAACCGCCGTGCGGGTAGCAGCCGTTCGGTGATCTCACGCAGGCTCCGGGCGATGGACCGGGCCAGTCGCGAGGGGGAAAAGCGCCGCCTGCCCGGTCACGTGACGGCGGACGACGCGAAGGGTGCGAGTGAAGGAGATCCGGTCTGGATCGTGCCCGGCCTTGAGGGCGGCCTGGTGCATCAGGTCCCGCAGCGCGTGGTGGACCAGCAGGAACGCGAAGATCTCCTGTTCGACGCCGCGTGGGTGCCGGGAACGCAGCACCAGCCCTGGGACGCCCTGGTGGTTCTTGATCTCGTCCAGGGTGTTCTCGATCTCCCACCGCTGGGCATAGAGGGCGGCAAGCTCCTCGGCCGGTGCCTGGTCGGGGTCGAGAAGGGTGGTGATCAGCCGGTAGACGGTGCCATCACCGCCGCGTGGGCCGAGGGTGTACTCGATCACCCGCACCCGCTCGGGGTCCGCACGCCGGTAGTTGTCCCGCGCGGCAACGATCTCCGACAGGTAGGAACCGTCGGAGAGGGCCTCCAGGACCGGCAGCACCACGACGCTGCGGACCCGCCACAGCAGGTCCGCGCCGCCTGCCTTCGCGGCCCGCCACAGGTCGAGACCGCAAAAGCCCCGGTCGGCGAGCACCAGCATGCCCTTCGTCAGCACGGGGAACAGCCGCTGGGCCAGGACGGTCTTGTGGACCTTGAGCGGTCCGACCTCTGCCGCGAACACGGCATGGGTGCCGCACTCGGCCAGGGCCACCACCCTCACCTGCGGATATGCGCTGTGGCCCTGCCCACGGCTGGTACCGGGACGCCCGAAGAACTGGGCGTTCGCTGCGGTGTCCGGAACGTCGAAAACCGTGCCGTCCACCGCGACCAGCCGCCACCGCCGGTACCAGGCCCCCTGCGTTCGCGCGACCGCCACCGGCCGGCACACCCGCGCAAACAGGGCCCGCAACGGCTCCGGCCCAAGCCGCAGACGGGCCCGGCCGATCGCCGCCGTCGTGGGCACCCGCCAGGTCTTCACCCACCGGCCTTCGCGCTCCAGCCCCTGGACCAGAAGCCGCGCCACTTCTTCATAGCCCTGCCCGAAAAACAGACACATCGCCAGGACGAAGTAGACCACCACCCGTGCCGGCAGCAGCCGCGTCCGCTGCTCGACCCTGCCGCACTCGGCGACCACCTCGTCGATCAGCTCCGGCGGAAACGCCCGCGTCAGCACCCCCAACGCGATCCGATCCGAGAACCGATCGACCCCCGACGACTTCACCTGACCCGGTCTTGGCACAACCCATCCAACGACCAGAACCCACCAAAGTCACCGGTATTGCCTCTAAGAGGTCGTTTTCTCCCGTTGTTTCATCCCGGAATCTGTGGTTGATGGTGCTTTGCGGGGTCGCGCCAGGAGATGGTGCTCTCGCCGGTGAGGCGGCGGGCCATCAGGTCGGTCATGGCGAGGTGGATCATGGCTTCGGAGCGGGCCGGGAGGGTTTCGTAGTCGCGGGCCAGGCGGCGGTGGAGCATCAGCCAGCCGTAGGTCCGCTCCACGGTCCAGCGTTTGGGCAGCGGGGTGAATCCTCTGGTACCGGGGGTGCGTTGGACGATTTCCATGTTGATGCCGAGGGTGGCTGCGTGTTCGACAAGATGTTGGCGGTAGCCGCCGTCGACCCAGGTCTTGCGGACGGTGGGATGCTCCGCGGCGACGTGTTCGACGAGGGCCCGGCCGGCGTCGGAGTCCTGCACGCTCGCCGCGGTGACCAGCACTGCCAGCAATAGCCCGAGAGTATCGGTGACGATGCTCCGCTTCCTGCCCACGATCTTCTTGCCGGCGTCGATGCCCTGCCCGGCGGCCGGGACGCTGGTGGAGGTCTTCACGCTCTGCGCGTCGATGACACACGCCGAGGGCTGGGCAGTGCGGCCCTCCTTCTGTCGCACCAACTCCCGCAGCAGGCCGTTGAGCTGGGCGAACACACCGTCCTTCTGCCATTTGACGAAGTAGCCGTAGACGGTTTCCCAGGGCGGGAAGTCGTGCGGCAGGTAGCGCCACTGCACCCCGGTGCGGTCCACGTACGGGATCGCGTTCATGATCTCGCGCAGCTCGTGCTCGGGCGGCCGCCCGAACGCCAGCGCCCGGCGGCGGCGCTCGGACCGCCAGGCCGCCAGAACCGGCTCGACCAGCTCCCAGCGGGCATCGGACAGATCACTCGGATACGCACGACGTTCACTCATGACCTGGATGTACCGCCGGCAAACGAGTGCGCCCAGGCGCGTGTTCTGCCTCGTGGAAGCGCGACGCAGCCAGGCGTCCTGGAATGAAACAGGCACAAGCCGCATCCAGCCCCAGCCGTCACCTCATCCAGCCCTTGAGCCCCACTCGAATGGGCAGTCCCATCAACACCACACCAGCCCGCCGCAGAGAACCGGCGATAGCAATGCACTACAGGTGAAAACGACCTCTAAGACCGTGTCCTATGTGGTGAGGCGGATGAGTCGCTTGTAGCAGCACAGGGTGGCGGCGAGGCCGAGAAAGGCCAGGTAGTTGCGGGGATCGCGCTCGTAGCGAGGGCTGAGGCGG
>NZ_NCTE01000771.1:19334-26677 GCF_002114215.1 Streptomyces sp. 13-12-16
GGCCTAGGTGGCACGGATCGTGCCGCCGGAAGTCGTTGACAGACGGGTCTACCGGCTCGCGCACCGCACCAAGGCGCGCCCCGGGTACGTGCTTCACCAGCGTCCTTCAGGTGATGCACCGGCGGCTCTGGTCTGTCATCGGGCACCGCCCAAGATCGGTATGGAGGTCAGGCACGAACATGACTTCGGCGTTGGCTTTGGCCGCTTGGCGGCCATCGGCCAGCGAATCAGAACTCACGAAACTGAGACAGCGTCACCCCTCACGCTATAACGCTCCACGACAGCGATGCCCCGTGGATCTCTCACCTCCAGGACAGTGAGCTGTTTCCAACCTCCGCTTGAGCAGGTCAGATGCAAGGTGAGGACGGGCTGCAGGCGGTCGCGAGCCGGCAGGTCGGCAACGACAACGACGAAGGCGGATCAGCACGCCGGCTCAGACGTGCCTCGCGCCTGGTCGCGGCTGGCGACCACCAGGTATCCATCGCTCTCGGGGTCGAAGGTGGTGGACTGCACCGTGAGCCCGACACTCCGCAACTGCGCCACAAGGTCCTCGTACCGGTAGGGCCAGATGGACAACCGCTCCGAGCAGGCTCGCACTGCCCCATCCGGCTCGATCCGGGCGACCACGATCTCGAGGAAGTGTTCCTGCTCCCAGCGCTGCTCGATCTGCCAGTAGTAGCTGACGACCGCATCGCGGTCATTGCGGCGGATGAGTCGATCGCGGACGTCTACCCGTGAGCCGGCGGAGCGCACGAGCTCCCAGTTGCGTGAGTGGAGCACGAGGCGTCCGCCCGGATTCAGCAGCCGCGACATCGCTTCCAGTGCGGTCAGGCGCCCGGCTGCGCCCTCGGCGTGCCCGAGCGAGTTGCCGACGCAGAACACCAGATCGAACGTGGAGTCCTCCAGGTGGTCGGGCAGCTCGTCCCAGCTCGCGCGGAGGGCTCGAAGCGAGACACCCTGCTCGTCGGCGGCCTTCTCGGTCCGGCGAACCATCCCATTGCTGGCGTCTGTGGCGACCACGTCAAGGCCAAGACTTGCGAGACCGACGGCGAGCTGGCCGGTTCCACACGCGCAGTCGAGGACGCGCGCGTTGGGCGGCAGAGAGCCCATGACATCGCTGTAGTAAACCGCGGCTGCCTTGGCGGGGGTCAACCTGTCGTCCCCGATCAGCCACTCGTATACGTCGGAAAGCGCCCCGTAACCAGCCACCGCGATAACCTCCATCACTCGACGACACGCGGGCTAGACCGCCCTGCGATTCGGGCCTTGCGCCTCGCACTGTGCCGGGCCGTGTCAGCGAAGCATTGAGCAGGACCCAACCACTTCCGGCCGCTGAGACTCCACCGGATTTCGTGGGAAACCGCGGCACGCCACACCGACGCAGGTCCCCACTCCACCAGCGCCCCATCGGCCACGATGGGGCAGTGAGCCCTTTTCAAGATGCGGTGCCTGGCCGCGAGTTGGACTGTCCTGCGCAACGACGAAGCTCCTGGTAGACGGGTTCTCGACCAAGATCACCCTTATCCGCCAGGAGCTTCGCGTGCTTGTCTACCCGTCCTCGATTGATCTGTCCAGCCGCACCCTGCGGTTCCTGACCGGACAACTGACAGCCCGGCGGCAGGAGATCGGAACGCGGTGGCGGCGCCTTCCCGCCGCACGTCAGGCACTGCTCGCCCTGGCCCATCTACGGTGCGGTGACACCTACGCCCAGCTCGCTGCCGGGTTCGACATCGGGATCGCGACCGTCTACCGCTACATACGTGAAGCCGTCGAGGCCCTGGCCGTCCTCGCCCCGTCCCTGGCCGAGGCGAGGAAGACGATCCGGACGAAGGCGTTCGTGATCCTCGACGGCACCCTGCTGCCGATCGACCGCATCGCCGCCGACACCCCGTACTACTCCGGGAAACACAAACGCCACGGCATGAACGTCCAGGTCCTCACCGATCCGTTCGGACGGCTGCTCTGGGCCTCGCCGGCTCTGCCCGGCTCGACTCACGACCTGACCGCCGCGCGGCAGCACGGCATCATCGAAGCCCTCGCCGATGCGGAACTCAAATGCTGGGCGGACAAGGCATATCAAGGCGCCGGCGGACCCGTCCGCGTACCGTTTCGGGGCCGCCGCCTCAAGCGATGGAAGCGTCGCCACAACACCACCCACGCCAAGATCCGCTGCCTCGGCGAGCGGGCCATGGCCACCATCAAGGGCTGGCGCCTCCTGCGGAAGCTCCGCTGCAGCACCAACCGAATCACCGACGTGGTGAAGGCCGTCCTCGTCCTTCACCACGCATCAACGTGAGGTTGGAAAAGGCTCAGTGGCACCGGACAGTGAACCGCTCCGGGATCGGTGGAGGCTCTATGCGTTGACTCCAGCCGCCGGTTGGGGTTGGCGTTGAGCGTAGTGGTTGGTCTCGTGCTCGTGGGGCGGGATGTCTCCGATCGCAGTGTGGAGGCGCTGGTTGTTGAACCAGTCGACCCATTCCGCGGTGCCGAGTTCCACGTCGGCCAGGCCGCGCCAGGGCCTGCGGGGCTTGATCAGCTCCGCTTTGTAAAGGCCGATGTGGGACTCCATGAGCGCATTGTCCAGGGCGTCGCCGACGGTGCCGATCGAGGCGCCGATGCCGGCCTCGATGAGGTGGGCGGTGAACGCGGAAGACGTGTATTGCTTGGACTCAACCGGTCGTTGCAACACCGGCTTGTTGGAGTAAGAGTAGTTGCTCGTTGAATGTCTCGGCCGGGGTCCTCCAGCCGAGTGTCTTGCGGGGTCTGGTGTTCAGCGCATGAGCAACGGCTTCGATTTCTTCGGCGGACCAGCGCGAGAGGTCGGTGCCCTTCGGGAAGTACCGGCGCAGGAGTCCGTTGGTGTTTTCGTTCGTGCCTCGCTGCCATGGGCTGTGCGGATCGGCGAAGAACACGGGGATACCGGTCTCGACCTTGAACTGCGTGTGCGCCGACATTTCCTTGCCGTGGTCCCATGTCAGCGACCGCGTCAGCTGCTCGGGGAGCATCGACATCGTGTTGGCGAGTGCCTTCTTCATGGAGATCGCTCCGTAGCCGGCCAGTGCGGGGCCGTTCTTCGTTCGAGGGATCGTGCCGTATCCCTCTTCGCGGGGCAGATGGACCAGCATGGTGAACCGGGTCGACCGCTCGACAACGGTGCCGATCGCGGAACGCTCCAGCCCGATGATCAGATCCCCTTCCCAGTGACCGGGGACAGCGCGGTCCTCGGCCTCGGCGGGCCTCTCGCTGATCAACGCTTCCGGCGTGACGTGTGCCCAGGTCTTCCGCCGTGAACGCTCCCGCGGCGCACGCAGAGCGCGACCGGTCCGAAGACACAGGATGAGCTCGCGTTTCAGCCCCCCGCGGCCCTGAATGTAGAGGGCCTGGTAGATCGCCTCGTGGCTGACGCGCATGGATTCATCATCCGGGAAATCGAGCTTGATCCGGTTCGCTATCTGCTCCGGACTCCATGCCTGAACCCACGCATGATCCTTGCGATGCGGCTTGTTCCGCCCCGTCCACGAGCCCGTCACCGGTCCCGCGATCGGCATGCCGCCAGACGTCGTGATCCGGCCGGACAGCCTCTCCCGGACGTAGGCATGCAACCTCGGATTGGCGACCAACTTCGCTGTCTTCGGACGCCGTGCCGCCATATCTGCTTTCCACTGCGCCACCGACGCCCGGTAGTCGAGCTTCCCACTTCTTGTGGCGGCGTTGCGTCGCAGCTCGCGGGAGATCGTGCCGGGATTACGACCGACGTCTCGAGCGATCTCGCGCACTCCCTTGCCTCAGGCCCTGAGCAACGCGATCTCCTCTCGCTCGGAAAACGACAGGTACCTGCCCGAGGGCGGCTTCGAATCGAACGGTTGCATGCCGCCACACTGGCGGTACCAGCGCGTCGCGACCGCCGGCGCCACGCCGATGACGGCGGCGGCCTCCTCAGCGAGAAGGCCCTTGGCGACCTCCGCCCAGAACGCCGCCTCGACATGACGCTGATACTTCGGACGCCCCGGAGACCTCAGCTTCGGACGCAGCGCCCGGTCCGCTGCCTGCTGACGACGCACCATCCAACACCTCCATGCGTAGGAGGTGCTGCGACGACCAGTTGAATCCGCCCTGCGACCCGGCATCCGAGTGGTGTATCAACTCGCCATTCTGAACCGGGTGTTGGTCGCGGTCGCGTTGCCACAGCGCCATCTCCAGGGCGTCCAGCACGAAGACCGTTTCCTTCACGGTGGCTGCGGACCAGCCGACGATCCGGCGGGAGAAGGTGTCCACGACGAAGGCGACGTAGACGATCCCTGCCCAGGTCTTCACGTGGGTGAAGTCCGCGACCCAGCACCGGTTCGGGGCGCCGGCGACGAAGTCGCGGTCGACGAGGTCCGGGGCCCGGTCGGCCTGGCCGCCGGGCAGCGTGGTGATCACGCGCCGGCCGCTGACGGCGCCGGTGATGCCGAGCTCGCGCATCAGGCGTTCGACGGTGCAGCGGGCCACCGCGTGACCCTGCCGGTTCAGCTCCCACCAGACCTTTCTCGCGCCGTAAACCCGGTAGTTCGTCTCGAAGACCTCGCTGATGTGCTCCTTCAGCTCGGCGTCCCGCACGGTTCTGGTGGACGGCGTGACCTGTCGTTTGTGGTGGGCGTAGTAGGTGACAGGGGCGATCTTGCAGTCGTGTGCGCTCAGTACGCGGCAGATCGGCTCGACCCCGCCGAAGCGGTTCCAGTGCTCGTCGATGAAAGCTACGAGCGCGTGTGTGGCCGGTCGAGCTCGGCCGCGAAGAAAGACGCCGCGGCCTTGAGGATCTCGTTCGCCCGCCTGAGCTCGGCGTTCTCCTTCTTCAGCCGCTTCAGCTCGGCCGACTCCTCGCTCGTGGTGCCCGGCCGGGTGCCGGCATCGATCTGGTCCTGCCGGACCCACTTGCGCAGCGTCTCGGTCGTGCCGATCCCGAGCTTGGACGCGACCGCTTTCATCCCGGCCCACTCGGTGTCGTAGTCGGGCCGCACCTCGGCGACCATCCGCACCGCACGACGGCGCAGCTCAAGCGGGTAGGGGGAAGGACGTGCCATGACTCGATCCTCTCAAATGATCGAGTCTCTACCGAACCCGGAACAGTTCAGCGACAGCCTTCGAGTACGCCCTCCGCGTCACACCAACTACGCTGGCACAAGCCGCATAACCCGTGTCCAGGATTCAGGGTCAAGGCCCCCTCGGCGGCCCCAGTCAGCTTTGTGCGCATCGTCAGACAGTGCCCCACGCCGTGCGGCGTGGGGCACTGCGTCATCTACTGCTGGTCCTCGGCCGGTGGCTCGCCCCGGCCGATGGTCATGGACCAGTGCACCCCGGACGGGGCGGTCACGCTCACCGTGCCCGGCTTCTCCACCCCGGAGATTCCGACTTGGTTGTAGGTGGTCGTCGTCTCACCTTCCAGGCACTCCAATGGGAACGACACGTTGACAGTCTTCACGGCGACCTTCACCGTCCCGGCCCCTCGGCAGCGCACCGCCACGATCAGCGCTTCACCGGCCGCCCCCTTCGCATAAGAGAAGCTGGCATTGCCCCTGGTTTCAGGCTGTTGGCCCGCCAGGCGTTCGCTGCCATCCAGCTCCGGCGGCTCAGCCACCGGCACCTGGCCCTCATCCGGTTGCCCGGACGACGCCGGTGCAGAGGACGACGAGGCAGGCTTCCTCCTCGACGCATCGCCGGGCGCCGAGGAGTCCGTGCACCCGGCCACTGCCACCAGCGCCATCGCGACGCCAGCGACCGACATCAGGCGGCGCACCTCAGTCCTCCCAGATGTACCAGCCGACACGCCGCGGCGTGTAGATCGTCACGTTGTTCTTCACGCCGTTCGTGCAATTCGCGTATTTGTACTGGCTGTAGCCGTGGCTCTTCAGCCGGTACACCCCGTACTTGGCGTTGGTGGTCTTCTTCGGCGGCGTGTCCACCGCGATCCTGTTGCCTATCGACACGCTCATCTCAGCGGAGACGTTGACGTCGAACTCCGACTCGATGTCGACGATCGCCACCGACACCTTCACACCCAGCTTCCCGCTGTAGGAGACGCCGACCTTCCCCGCCGCCTCGGACGTGAACGTCGACCTCGCCGTACGCGACGTGCCGTTGTAGTTGGACTGTGTGACCCCAACCCCCTTGTGGTAATCCTTGCTCTTCGACGTCGCGTGGTATCGGTAGCCCGGCTCACAGGCCTCGCGGTCCGGCTGGTCAACCGGCGGCTTGACCGGCACCGACGGCAGATCATCCACCGGCTCCGGCTCAACATCGACCAGATCGCTCTCCTCCGGCTCGGCCGGCGGTGCAGTCTGAACCGGTACGGTCGGCTCCGGGTCGGTCGCGAACGCCGGAGCGGCGCTCCCCAGGGCCAGCACCAGCGCGGTCACAGCGATGATCGGTCGCGTTCTGCGCATCACGTAATCCCCCTTGTCAGGTCTCCATCAGCAGAGACCGAAGGCAACAATCAACCATGGTTACGGCACTCCGGTTCAGACAACGATCAGAAGTTGATGAACATCTGATCTATACGCCGCCCGCCGGGGTTCACTCGTGGTCGGCCTCGTCCAGGAAGAAGCACCGATCCAGATCCGCCTGCGAAGGCACCACGTCGAAGGCCCCGTACCGGACCGTAAACGACAAGGTAAGTGCCTGTGTCTGAGCCCGTGGCCGGGTGCCGGGCCGCCTTGGCTGTCGTTGCCGGCAGCGGTTGAGGCGTCCCTGCGTTTGGGTGCTTTGCCTGTCATGTATGCACGCATTCATGTGTCTTTTTCGCATTGTCATCATTTGCTGATTGCTGCGCGCATACGGTCAGGGGAGTTGATCGTTCTGGGAGGAGAGACCCATGCCGGACGCCCCGAAGGCTGCTTCGTCGGACCGCAGCGCCACGTTCACCACCCCGGGTGAGCATGAGTGGAAGGTGCCCGAGGGAGTCACCACCGTCACGGTCGACGTGTGGGGTGGGGGTGGCGGCGGTGCTGGCGGTACCGGCGGCGCCGGTGGCGGTGGCGGTGGCGGTGGCGGAGCCGGTGGGCAGGACTTCACCGGTCTGGGTCACGGAGGCACCAGCGGGGGCGGAGGCGGAGGCACCGGTGGCGGTGGAGGCGGCTCCGGCCTGCACATGACCTGCAAGGTGGACACCGGTCCCGGCGCCCCGGTGAAGATCCGGGTCGGCAAGGGGGGCGCCAGCAGCGCGGGCACCCCGGGCGCTGCCGGCGGCACCGGCGGCGCCTACGGAACCACCGCCGGATCCGGCGGCAACAACGGCACCGACGCCAAGGGCAGCACCACTGACGGCAGTCACGGCGAGCCCACCGCCGTGACCTTCATCGTGAGGG
>NZ_NCTE01000772.1 GCF_002114215.1 Streptomyces sp. 13-12-16
GCGTTGCCGAACTCCATCAGGCGCGGGGCGGGCACGAGGTCGCGTCCCACGGCGCGCAGATGGTCGAGGTGGGTCAGGGTCGCGGCGATCCGGTCGACGGTCGAACGCGCCAGGCCGGTCGCGCGGGCGAGGTCGCCCGGGCGCACGGAGTGGGGGGCGTCCGCCACGATCCGCAGCACGGCCAGCCCGCGCTCCAGTGGGCCGGCGGCCTCCGCCGGGGAGCCGTCCGGCGCCGATGCCGTCGGTGCCGTCCTCGAAACGCCCGGCGCCATGGCACTTCCTCCTGTGTGTCGGCCGCTCCGTCGGCTTCCCGGCGCATGCGGCCGTACCCGTCCTCGGGAGAACGCTACCCGGCCATTGACAGCGTCCCGGCGATCGCACACACTCAGCGCACTCGTTCAATGAAATTAAGTTCACTCAGCGAAAAAATGGTGGCCCGGTGCACTGCGGGACGCATCCCGCCGGGCCGCCCCTGCCCCTGATGAGGACTCCCATGAGCACTTCCGCCCGGAGCCGCGCGGATCTCGTCCGGCACAGCGCGTACGAGTTCGCGCTGACCACGGTGCTTCTCTTCGCCGTGGTGAGCCTGATCCGCTGGCTGGCCCACCCCGCCTCGCCGCTGGCGATCGGCGACCCGGCGACCCTGTTCGCCGTCGCGGGAGTCGCGGTCGCCGCGCTCATCGCGGGCCTGATGTACTCGCCGCCCGGCCGCGGATCCGGGGGCCACATGCACCCCGGCGTCACCGTCTTCCTGTGGTCGAGCGGTCTCTTCCCGTCCCGCGCCGTCCTCCCGTACGTCACCGCGCAGCTCGCCGGGTCCGTGGCCGGCACCGCGCTGGCCGGGCTGGTGTGGGGCGGGGCCGTGCGCCAGGTCGGACACGGGGCCGTGCACCCCGCACCCGGGACGGGTACGGTCGAACTGTTCCTCATCGAGGGCTCCGCACTCGCCGCGGTCTTCGTCACGGTGGCGCTGGTGATGACCAGACCCACCCGGGGGGCGTCGATCCCGGCGGTCATCGGCATCGGAGTGGGCGTGGTCGTCGCGACCCTGGGCACCGTGACCGGCGCGAGCATCAACCCGGCGCGCGCCTTCGGCCCGGCCCTGCTCTCCGGCACGTACGGACACTTCTGGAACTACATGATCGCGCCGGTGGTCGCCCCGGCCCTCGTCGGCCTCGCCCACCGCGCCCTGCGCACCCGCCGGGCCGCCGGCCCCTCGCCCGCACCCGCCCAGGCCTGATCCCTCACCCCCTTGTACAGGAGCACCCCGTGTCCATCTCCCGAGGACTGATCATCAACGGCCAGGAGGTCCCCGCCTCCTCCGGCCGCACCGCGACCGACACCAACCCCTGGACCGGCGCCGTCTGCGCGGAGGTCGCCGCGGGCACCCCGGACGACGTACGCCGTGCCGTGGACGCCGCCGACGCCGCGTTCGAGGCGTGGGCCGCGACCAAGCCGGCCGAGCGCCGCCGGATCTTCCTGCGCGCCGCGCAACTGATGGCCGAGCGCACCGAGGAGGTCGTACGGCTGATGGCCGCGGAGGTCGGCGGCGCCGCCCCCTGGGCGGGCTTCAACGCCCACCTGGCCGCCGACATCCTGCTGGAGGCGGCGGCCGAGGTCAGCCGCCCGACCGGCCGGATCCTCGCCACCGACGCCGACGGCGTCCACTCCACGCAGGTGCGGGTGCCCAAGGGGGTGATCGCCGCGATCTCGCCGTGGAACGCGCCGGTCATCCTCGGTGTCCGCGCGGTGGCGTTGCCGATCGCGATGGGCAACACCGTGGTGATGAAGCCCAGCGAGGACGCGCCGATCGCCTGCGGCCTGCTGATCTCCGACGTCCTGCACGAGGCGGGACTGCCGGCGGGCGTGCTCAACGTCGTCACCAACGACCGCGCCGACGCCGCCGAGGTGGTCTCCGCGCTGATCGCCGACCCCCGGGTGCGGATGGTCAACTTCACCGGTTCCACGGAGGTCGGCCGCACCATCGGCGTCCAGGCCGCCCAGCACCTCAAGCCCGCCGTGCTCGAACTCGGCGGCAAGAACCCCCTGCTGGTGCTGGAGGACGCGGACGTCGACTACGCGGTGGACGCCGCGGTCTTCGGCTCCTTCATGAACGCGGGCCAGATCTGCATGTGCGTGGACCGGGTCATCGTCCACCGCTCGGTCGCCGACGAGTTCACCGCCAAGTTCGCCGCCCGCGTCCGGGCGCTGCCCTGCGGCGACCCGAGTGACCCGGGCACGGCGATCGGTCCCGTCGTGAACGAGGCCGCCGCCCGCCGGGTCGCCTCCCTCGTCGCGGACGCGGTCGCCCACGGCGCCGGACTGGCCGCGGGTACCGGCGAGATCGAGGAACCGGGCACACTGGTCCGCCCGGTCGTCCTCACCGGGGTCACCAAGGAGATGAGGATCCACTACGACGAGATCTTCGGCCCGGCGACGGTCGTCCACGTCGTCGACAGCACCGACGAGGCCGTCGCGCTCGCCAACGACACCCCCTACGGGCTCACCGCGGGCGTCATCACCGAGGACCTGGCCGAGGGCCTGGAGGTCGCCGGCCGTCTGCGCACCGGCATCGTCCACGTCAACGACCAGTCCATCGCCGACGAACCGCAGGCCCCCTTCGGCGGCGTGAAGGGCTCCGGCTACGGCCGCTTCGGCGGCCAGGCAGGCGCCGAGGCCTTCACCGACATTCGCTGGGTCACGGCGCAGGTCAGGGGACGCGCGCACTTCCCGATCTGACGGGCGGGCGCCCGGCCGATCGGCGGACCCACCGGCCGGCCGGGCGCGCCGCCCCCCGACTGCGAGTGCCGTGAAAGCGGTTCACCCGTCCCGGCCGGCCGCACCCTGTTCCGCACGGTCGTCCGTCGGGCGGTGACGACCGGCGGGCCGTCCTGAGCATGCGCGTCGGCCCGCACACCTGCCGGGTGAAGCCGTACGGCGGCGGTACCGCGCGGCCGGGTACGGAGCTTCGGCCTCCTCAGTGCGTGCGCGTGACGCGACGGTCGCTCTGTGAAGCCGTCGAACGTCTCCGCCGAACGGCACACCCGTCTCCGCCGACCTGGACGCGTCGGGTTGCGTGGTGGCGGTGCGGGTGAGCTTCCCGGACACGGTCGGGTAGCAGCCGTCCCGGTCCTGTCCGCCCGTTGCCGTGCGGGGCGTTCCTCCCGGTCGTACCGTGCGTCAGCCGACTGCCTCCGGCCGTCGGGGCGCGGAGGGCGGGCCCTGTGCGGGGAGGACCAGGGCGCGGGCGAGGGCGGACGTCACCGGGGCTGCGTGGTCCGGCAGTTGCCGGACGGCCCACGCGGCCGCCAGGGCCAGGAATCCGGTCAGGTCGCGTTCCGCTCCGGTGAGCAGGCGCCGCAGTTCGCCGGCGGCGAGTTCGATCACGGGGCTGTCGTCCCGGTCGGCGTCCACGGTCAGGCGGACGGCGTCGCCGTGGCGTTCGGCGAGCGGGGACGGGTCGTGGCCGAAGGAGGCCCATCCGTTGCCGTCGAGGACGTCGAACCAGTCGTGGCGTTCCTCGAGGCCGTTGCAGCAGCCCGGCAGCAAGGTGACGCCGGTGACGGTGTCCGTGACCCGCAGGCCACCGGAGGCGAAGAGGTCGTCCATGGTGAGCAGCCCGTGCAGGATGGAACCGAGCGGGTCCGTGGGCCGCGGCGGACGGTCGTCGGCCACCGGTACGACGTCGTTGTGGGCGGCGATGCTCATGACCGCCGTGCCGACCTCGGTGGGAGCGAGCGAGCCACTGAGCGGCAGGAAGCCGTACGGCTCGATGCCGGCGACCGGCCAGAGCGTGAAGCCGGCGGGATCGGAGACTTCGAGGACGGGCTGCAGCACGATCACCTGGAGAGTGTGCGGCACGTCGTGTCCTCTTCGCACTTTCATCACTGTGCCGGTCCGCCCCGCGCCCGGGGTCGTCATGCGCGGCCCGGTCGGCGGGCGAGCCCGGACTCCCAGGCCCAGGCCGCTATCTCGACCCGGTTGCGGGCGCCGAGTTTGCCCTGGATGTTGGTGAGGTGGGTCTTCACCGTGCCCGCGCTGATGTGCAGGGCGGCGGCGATCTCCGCGTTGGTGTGCCCGCGGGAGACGAGGGCGGTGACCTCGGTCTCGCGCTCGGACAGGGGCGAGGGAGGGACCGGGGCGGCAGCGGCGGCGGGGCGGGTGAACCGCTGGAGCAGGCGGACGGTGATGGAGGGGCTGATGAGGGCCTCGCCGGAGGCGGCGGAGCGGACGGCCTCGGCCAGCAGACGGGGCCCCGCGTCCTTGAGGAGGAAGCCGCAGGCACCGTGGTGCAGGGCCTGGTGGACGTACTCGTCGTCGTCGAAGGTCGTCACCATGACGACCTTCGGGACGTGCGCGGCCCCGGGGCGGTGCAGGTGCCGCAGCGCCTCGATGCCGTTCAGCCGCGGCATGCGGATGTCCATGAGGACCACGTCGGGGCGGTGCAGGTCGGCCTGCTGGATCGCGGCGACCCCGTCGGCGGCCTGGGCGACGACCTCGATGTCGTCCTCCGCCGACAGGATCATGGCCATGCCGGTGCGGACGATCGTCTGGTCGTCCGCGAGAAGGACACGGATGGTCATCGGATCACCCGCCGCGGGGGGAGAGGGAGTTCGAGCACGACGTGCCAGCCGGCCTCGGGGCCGGGACCCGCGGTCAGCGTGCCCCCGGCGGCGACGGCGACCTCGCGCAGGCCGCGCAGCCCGTAACCGGTGCCGTCGGACGGACGCCGGTGTCCGTCGTCGGTGATCCGCGCGGTCATCCGGCGGCGGGAGACCTCCAGGTGCACGTGTGCGGTGGTGCAGTCGGGGGCGTGCTTGCGGATGTTCGTCAGCGCCTCCATGACCACGCGTTCCACGATGCGGGCGGCGTCCTCGGGGAGGCCGTCGACCGGGCCGGTCTCGGTGAGGCCGACCCGGGCCCCGGGGAGCCGGCAGTCGGCGACGAGGGCGCGGACGGCGTCCGTGCCCGGTGCCCGGGTGTCCGGGACGGTGTCCTCGCGCAGGGCGCCGACCATCCTGCGCATGGCGGTCAGCGCCTCCGCCCCGGTGGTCTCGATCAGTTCCAGGGCGTCGCCCACCGCCTGGGGCTTCCTGGCCGCGACGGCACGGGCGCCCTGTGCCTGGAGCACGATGCCCGATATGTGGTGGGCGACGAAGTCGTGCAGGTCGCGGGCGAACCCCAGGCGCTGTTCGAGTCTGATCCGCTCCTCGTGCTGCCGGCGGGAGGCGACGACCAGGCGGACGGTGAGTCCGGAGGCCAGGGCGCCGCCGGCCACCAGCGTCAGGACGAGCGCGACGATGCTGCTGCCCTCGTCCACCTCGATCACCAGCGGACGCAGGACGACGGCGGCCATCAGCAGCGGCAGGGCGACGGCGGTGCCGGCCGGGGAGCCGCGCCGCGCCGTCATGTGCAGCAGCACCATCAGGGCGATCGGCTCGAACAGGGTGTAGGCGTCGGAGGCCTGGTCCAGGACCGAACCGCCGCTCGCCGCCACGCGCAGTCCGGCCGAGCAGGCCAGTGACACCAGGGCCACGCCGCACGCCGCCCACGCCAGCACCGCGGGGGACGACTTGATCCCCACGGCCGGGAAGGCGACGGCCGCCGCCGCGGCCGTCGACAGGAACAGCGTGATCCCGCTGCCCTGGCCTTCGAGGGCGCCGGTGTCGACGTCGATCAGCAGGGCCGCTCCGAGGAGACAGAGCAGCAGGGCGCCGACGGCGAACCGGCCGGCGGCCGGCCCGCGCGGTGGTCTGAGCATGGTGAGAACCCTAGCCGCGCGCGGCACCGGGCCCCCTCTGCCGAAAGTCGTAGCCGTCCACCAGGGAATGGATCTTTCGGGAGATCCGCCCGGCCCGGCCCCGGAAGGAAGCTGAAGCAGTCAGCACCGCTCGCTCCGACCGAAGGACCAGCCCTCATGGACATTCGCTTCCAGGTGGACTCCACACCCGTTCTCGGCCCCGCGCTCGTCCTGTTCGCGGCCGGCACCGTCATCCAGGTGAGGCGCGGGGTGTGGGACAAGCGCCACGGTCTGCTGCGGCTGGTCACCGCCGTCTACGTCGCCGCCGTGCTGTCCCTGACGGTCTTCCCGCTGAACGTGACGTGGGGCGAGTACGCCAACCAGGCTCCCTGGATCAGCCAGATCAACTTCGTCCCGCTGGTCACCGCGGACATCACCATGGTGCCCAACGTCGTCATGCTGGTGCCGGCCGGCTTCCTGCTGCCCCTGCTGTTCCGGAACGCCACCTCGGCGTCGCGGGCGGCCCTGATGGCGGCGGCGGCCAGCCTGTCCGTGGAAGCCGCCCAGCTGTTGTCGTACATCGTCCTGAACAACGGCCGCTCCGTGGACGTCAACGACCTCCTCGCCAACACGCTCGGCGGACTCGCGGGCTACGCCCTGGTGACCCTCGCCCTGCGCGCGCCGGCCCTGCGCGGAACCCTCCTGGCGTCCGCACTGCCCCGCTCCGCGGCGTCGCAGGCCGACCGCCGGCGGACGGCGACC
>NZ_NCTE01000773.1:0-1652 GCF_002114215.1 Streptomyces sp. 13-12-16
CGTCCCCGCCGCGCCCGGCCCGGCGCACACCGACGAGGAACCGCCGCGCCGGCGCCGCCGCGGGATGCTGTTCGCGGTCGCCGGGGCCGTGGTCGCCGTGGTGGGGGCGGCGGGGTGGGCGAGCGGAGTGTTCTCCTACGAGACGCCGTCCCGGGACGGCGCGGCGCCGGAGGAGGTCAGGGCGAGCGTCCCGGACCCGTCGTCGTCCGCCTCGCCCTCCGCGGAGCCGTCGGCCAGTGCGTCCTCCGCCGCACCCTCGTCGTCCGCCTCCCCGTCGGCCTCCCCCTCGGCGAGCGCGAGCACGTCGGCCTCGCCGTCGCCGTCGGCGTCCACCACGTCGGCGAGCCCGTCGGAGTCCGCCGAACCGTCCTCGACCCCGACGGCCACGGCGTCGACCGACTCCGCCGAGGACACGGAGGAGGAGGGGGGCGGTGGCACCGGCCCGGTGCTGCGCCGCGGCGACCGCGGCGCGGAGGTCGCCGAACTGCAACTCCGCCTGAAGCAGATGTGGCTCTACAACGACGAGATCAACGGCCAGTTCAACCGCCGCGTGGAGGAATCCCTGCGCAACTACCAGTGGTCCCGGGGCCTCCAGTCCGAGCTGAGCGTCTACGGCCCGGAAACCCGGGCCCGCCTGGAGGCGGAAACCCAGGAGCCGTGACGCCCCCGGGCCCATGCGGGACCACCCACCGGCCCACGCGGCGCCGCACACCGGCCCGCGCGGGGCCCGCGAGACCCGGGAGGGCACCCGGCCCGCCACCCCACGGAGTCTCGAAAGCCACTACGGACGGGGTCGCGCGAGTCGCAGCCCTCCGCGTCCCGGGCCGTGTCCCGTCCGCGGCACGTCGGGTGGTGTGCACGGGCCGCCCCGGACACGCCCGGCGCCGGGAGCCCGGGCCGTGAGGGCGCGGCCCCCGGAAGGCTAATCCGTGACGTGCAACCGGATCGTGCCGTCGGCCGCCGCCTCCACCCGCACCTGGGTCAGGTCGCGTACGAGCACGTCCGGGGCGTGGAGGCCGGCCCGGGGGCCGATGCCCACGACCCGCATCCCGGCCGCGCGGCCCGCGGCGATGCCCGCACCGGAGTCCTCGAAGACCACGCAGTCGGCCGGGTCGACGCCCAGTTCCGCCGCACCCTTCAGGAAGCCCTCGGGGTCGGGCTTGCTCGCACCGACGGACTCCGCCGTCACCCGCACGCCGGGCTGTTCCAGCCCGGCGGCGGCCATCCGCGCCGTCGACAGGGCGACGTCGGCGGAGGTCACGAGCGCGTGCGGCAGTCCCTCCAGGGAGGCGAGGAACGCGCGGGCGCCCGGCACCTCGACGACGCCCTCGGTGTCCGCGGTCTCCTCGGCGAGCATGCGGGCGTTGTCGGCGTGGTTCTGTTCCATCGGGCGGCCGGGCAGCAGCAGGGCCATCGAGGCGTATCCCTGACGTCCGTGCACGACCTTCATGACCTCGTCGCCGTCGAGCCCGTTCCGGTCGGCCCAGCGCCGCCAGACGCGTTCGACGGAGGCGTCGGAGTTGACGAGGGTGCCGTCCATGTCCAGCAGGAGGGCGCGGGCGGTGAGTACGGCGGTGGCCGTCATCGGCAGCTCCAAGGCGCGGGGAGGGTGCTTCGGGCGGGGTGGCCCGGGGGGGGACAGAGTGACCCCG
>NZ_NCTE01000773.1:1850-6514 GCF_002114215.1 Streptomyces sp. 13-12-16
GTCCCGCCGTCACCGCGGGAGACCCGCGCGGCGGGGCGTCACCCGGCGATCGCCTCCCACAGGCTCCACACGCCCAGACCCAGCATCAGCAGCGCGGCGATCTGCGTGATCAGCTTCAGCGGAACCCGCTTCATCAGCGCCTTCCCGCCGACGATGCCGAGCCCGGCGACCGCCCACAGCGCGAGCACCGCGCCCAGGCCGACGGAGAGCGGGTCGTCGTAGCGGGCGGCGAGGTTGGCCGTCATGATCTGCGTCAGATCGCCGAACTCGGCGACCAGGATCAGCATGAACCCGGCCCCGGAGACCTTCCAGAAGGACTGGTTCTCCGGCTTGCGGACCTCCTCCTCGTCCTCGCCCTTCTTCATCAGCAGCACCGCCGCGCCGCCCAGGAAGAGCACACCCGTGATCGCGTGCACGATCTGCTGCGGCAGCAGCGTGAGCACGCTTCCGGCCGCCACCGCGAGCACGACGTGCAGCGCGAAGGCGGCGGCGACACCGGCGAAGACGTAGGAGGCGCGGTAGCGGGTGCCGAGGACGAGGCCGGCGAGCGCGGTCTTGTCCGGCAGTTCGGCGAGGAAGACGACGCCGAAGACGACGGCCGTCACGGTCAGGCTGATCAACGGTTCCTCAATCGGTCGGGACTGCCCCGCCGAGAGTGCTGCGCGATTCCACGGGACACCTCGGCACGGCAGCACACGCGGCACCCGTGCCGTACGGCACGGGCGTGCACTGCTTGCCGAAGGTCTCGCTGGCCGACCCCGCACCGCGAGGTCCGCCTCCGGGCGCCGGCTCAGGCGAGCTGAGCAGTATGTCGACGGTCCGGCGAAGAGCTACTCCCCTTCTGCACCGCCCATGGTACGCGAGGACCGCGCCGGACCTCGTACGCGGAAATTTCACGCCTGAACCGTAGACGTGTCATGCGCGCGTCATTAGCTTCTTACCGGATCCACCCCTCCCGGCCACCCGGCGTGCCGAGCATTCCCCTGCCCGCACGTCAACGGCCCCACCCCACAAGGGAGTTCACATGCCGAAGTTCTACGCGCGTCGACAGCTCAGCACGGTCGCGGCGTTCACCGGACTCATAGCCTCCGTCGGCCTGTTCAACGGACCGGCCGCCTCCGCCGCCCTCCCCACCCCGGTCAGCGCCGCCACCGCCCGCGGCTACCTCGCCGCCCTCGACGTCCGCACCGAGAACCGCACCGGCTACGACCGCGACCTCTTCCCGCACTGGATCACCCAGTCCGGCACCTGCAACACCCGCGAGACCGTCCTCAAGCGCGACGGCTCGGGCGTCGTCACCGACTCCTCCTGCGCCGCCACCAGCGGAAGCTGGTACTCCCCCTACGACGGCGCCACCTGGTCCGCCGCCTCCGACGTCGACATCGACCACCTCGTCCCGCTCGCCGAGGCCTGGGACTCCGGCGCCGGCTCCTGGACCACCTCACGGCGCCAGTCCTTCGCCAACGACCTGACCCGCCCGCAGCTCCTCGCCGTCACGGACAACGTCAACCAGTCCAAGGGCGACCAGGACCCGGCCACCTGGATGCCGTCCCGCTCGGCCTACCGCTGCACCTACGTCCGCGCCTGGGTCCAGGTGAAGTACCACTACGACCTGTCGGTCGACTCCGCCGAGAAGTCCGCCCTGCAGAACCACCTCGCGAGCTGCTGAGACGAATTGCCGGGTGCGCAAATCTCCCCGGCGGCCTCCGTCGCTGCGTACCGTACGGGGCGACGGAGGAAGGGGTCACCATGGCCGGACTGCGGCTCGGACCACTGCTGAGGTACATCGACGGCTCGTCCGCCACCATCTGGGTCGAGACCGGCCGTCCGGGCACCGTCGAGGTGCGCTGCGCGGACGGGACCGGCGGGACGGCCGGCACCTTCCGGATCGCGGACCACCACTACGCGCTCGTCCACGTCACCGGTCTCACACCGGGGACGGCCACCCCGTACGAGGTCTTCCTGGACGACGCCCGGGTGTGGCCGCCGGCCGAGGACCCCTTCCCGTCGCTCCCGCCGTCCGTCATCCCCACCCCGGGCCCGGACGACCGCGTGCGCATCGCGTTCGGCTCCTGCCGCTGGGCCTCGCCGCCCACCGGGGAGCCCGACCCGGTCGGCCCGGACGCCCTGGACGCCCTGGCGAAACGCATCGCCGCCGACCCTGGCGGCGAACGCCCCGACGTCCTGCTGCTCCTCGGCGACCAGGTGTACGCCGACGAGACCTCCGACGCCACCCGCGCCTGGCTCGCCGCCCGCCGCGACCTGGACGAGCCCCCGGGCAGCCAGGTGGCGGACTACGAGGAGTACACCCACCTCTACTACGAGTCCTGGCTCGACCCGCAGGTGCGCTGGCTGCTGTCCACCGTGCCCACCTGCATGATCTTCGACGACCACGACGTCATCGACGACTGGAACACCTCCGCCTCCTGGGTCGCCGACATGCGGGAGACGTCGTGGTGGAGGGAGCGGATCCTCAGCGGCCTGATGTCGTACTGGGTCCACCAGCACCTGGGCAACCTCTCCCCCGCCGAGCTGGAGGCCGACCCGCTGTACGCGGCCGTCCGGGCGGCCGACGACGGCACCGACGCGCTGCGCGCCTTCGCCTCCAGGGCCGAGGCGGACGCGGCCGGCGTGCGCTGGAGCTACCGGCGCGACTTCGGCCGGGTGCGCCTGGTGATGGTGGACAGCCGCGCGGCCCGCGTCCTGGAGGAGGGCCGGCGCTCCATGCTCGACCGGACCGAGGCCGACTGGCTGCGCGAACAGGCCCTGGCCGAACGCGGCTCCTACGACCATCTGCTCATCGGCACGTCCCTGCCCTGGCTGCTGCCCCACCTGGTGCACGACGTCGAGGCGTGGAGTTCCGTGCTGTGCCGGGGCGACAAGGGCGCCCGCTGGGCGCGGCTCGGGGAGAAGCTGCGGCGCGCGGCGGACCTGGAGCACTGGGCGGCCTTCCCGGAGTCGTTCGGCGAGCTGGCGGAGCTGATCGCCGAGACCGGTACGGGGCCGGAGGCGCCGGCGACGGTGTGCGTGCTCTCCGGGGACGTCCACCACGCCTATGTCGCCGAGCCGAGCTGGCCGGACGGCACCGGACCGGACTCCCGGGTGGTGCAGCTGACCTGCTCGCCGGTCCACAACTCCATTCCGCTGTCGATGCGGCTCGGCTTCCGCGTGGGCTGGGGCGGGGCCGCCCGGCTCCTCGGCCGCCTGTTCGCGCGGCACGGCCGCCTCGGCCCGCCGCCGGTCACCTGGCGCAGGACGGGCGGGCCCTGGTTCGGCAACCAGCTCATGACGCTGACGACACAGGGACGTTCGGCGGTGCTGCGACTGGAGCACGCGCAGCAGGAGGAGACCGGGACGCACCTCAGGAGCGTGACGGAGACCCGGCTGAGCCGGTGAGACCCGGAACCTGTGAGTCACCTGTGAACCGTGGTGTGGATTCGGTCACGCCGACGGTCATGACGACGGGGCGGACGCCGCACTGACCGGCGGGAGCGGGCACCCGAACAGTCGAATCAGGACAAACCCAAGGGCTAAATGTTGAACTTGCAAGTATCGGTTAGGGACACCTAACGTGGGGAGCCGACTCGGTTCCGTCCCCCCGGACCGGCCCCACCCGGGGGCCGGCCTGACCGAAGGAGACCCCCCACATGACCGAACGCCTCAACAGCGCCCAGCCATACGCCCTGGGCATGTTCCGTATCGTCATCGGACTGCTCTTCGCCTGCCACGGCGCCAGGGACCTGCTCGGCCTGTTCGGCGGCGCGGACGGCAGCGGCGGCACGGTCGAGACCGGCACCTGGCCCGGCTGGTACGCGGCCCTGATCGAACTCATCGGCGGCACCCTGGTCATGCTCGGCCTCGGCACCCGCGCCGCCGCGTTCATCTCGTCCGGCGCGATGGCCTACGCGTACTTCAAGGTCCACCAGCCCGACGCCCTGTGGCCGATAGAGAACAGGGGCGAGGGCGCGGCCATGTACTGCTGGGCCATGCTCCTGCTGGTGTTCACCGGCTCCGGAGCCCTCGGCCTGGACCGCCTGGTCACCAAGCGCTCGTCGGCGAACGGCGAACGGGAGGCGGAGCGGACCCCGGTGACGGCCTGACCGTCCTCCCCACGAGGCCGCACGGGCGCCCTTCCCTGCGCAAAGGGGGAGGGCGCCCTTCCTCTTCGCGCGGGAAAGGGAGGAGGAACGCAGGGCACCGCACACGCGAACCCCCCGTGACCTTTCTGTCACTCACCGGGCGTACGCTGTATGGCTGTCATCGGCCACTCCTGCCCCTCCTGCCGCTCCCCGCGTCAGCGCGGCACGGCGCGGCCCTGCGGGGGAGCCACGGGGGAGTTCGGGTGGAGAGTCTGGGGTCGCTGGTCGGCAGCCCGTGGATCTATGCGGTGGTGGCCCTCTCGGTCCTGCTCGACGTGTTCCTCCCGGTCCTGCCGAGCGGAGTACTGGTGATCACCGCGGCCACGGCGGCGGCCGCGGGCACCGCGACCGACGTGCCCGACATCCTGGTGCTGACGCTGTGCGCCGCCACCGCCTCCGTCCTGGGCGACCTGGTGGCCTACCGCCTCGCCTGGCGCGGCGGCGCCCGGCTGGACAGGGCGATCGCCCGTTCACGGCGGCTGAAGAGCGCGCAGGAACGTCTCGGCGCGGCGCTCGCCCGGGGCG
>NZ_NCTE01000774.1 GCF_002114215.1 Streptomyces sp. 13-12-16
CGAGGCGCCCGGCGGCACGCCCAGCGCCGTCCAGCCCGCCTCGCGCAGCATCCGCAGCCGCTCCCCGCGCCGGTCCGCCGCACCGGGCGCCTCGGCCGGTTCCCGCAGCCAGGTCCCGCTGTCCAGCAGGAAGGCGAGTGCGCCCCCGCCGCGCTGACGCATCCGGGCGAGCACCGCGGCCTGCTCCTCGTCCAGGTCGCCGAGGAAGGCGACCAGCAGCCCCTCGTTCCCGCCGCGCAGCACGTCGTAGGCGCGGGACAGGCCCTCCTCGTCGGAGTGGTCCACCACGGCGAGGGTGTCCATCATCAGCCCGGCCGCGTCCGCCGACTCCTGGCTCACCCCCGCGAACCCGTCGGAGCCCTCGCCGGGCACCGAGGTACCGGTGTCGGTCAGCAGCCGCACCGAGAAACCCCGCTCCAGCATGTGCACCAGCACGGAGGCCGCACCGGACACCGCCCACTCGAACGCCGAGTCCGGTCCGGCACCCGCGTAGGCGACGCCCCGGGTGTCCAGCAGCACCGTGCACCGGGCGCGTTGCGGCTGTTCCTCGCGGCGCACCATCAACTCGCCGTAGCGGGCGGTGGAGCGCCAGTGCACCCGGCGCAGGTCGTCGCCGTAGCGGTAGCCGCGCGGGATCGCGTCGTCCTCGCCGGCCAGCGCCAGCGCGCGCTGCCGTCCGTCGCCGT
Organism: Streptomyces sp. 13-12-16; assembly: GCF_002114215.1. Taxonomy (GTDB): domain Bacteria; phylum Actinomycetota; class Actinomycetes; order Streptomycetales; family Streptomycetaceae; genus Streptomyces. Next base: position 687 of record NZ_NCTE01000774.1, read on the forward strand.
ACCCCTTCGCCTCGCCGCTCAGCCGCACCGGCGGCAGCGGCTCCACGCGCGGGATCACCGTCAGCGTGTCGTACGTGGAGAAGGACCGGGTCAGCTCGCACATCCCGAACGGGTCGGACAGCCGCAGCTGCAGCGGGCCCAGCGGATAGCGGCCGCGCAGGTCGGAGCGGACACGGTAGGACACCTCCCGGCGCCCGCCCGCCTCCACCCGGTCCAGGACGAACCGGGGGCGCGGGCCGAGCACGTAGGGCACCCGGTCCTGGAGCATCAGCAGGCCCGTGGGCAGCCGCGAGACGTTCTCCATCCGCAGGTGCACCCGCGCCTCGGAACCGGCGGGCACCCGGCCGGGGGAGAGCCGGCGGCTGCCGGCGACCCGGTAGCGGGTGCGGTAGAGCACGGCCGCGCACACCAGCGGCAGCACCGTCAGCAGCAGCCCGACCCGCAGCAGATCGCTCTGCCCGAGCACGTACGCGCAGATCGCGGCGGCCACACCGGCGGCCAGGAAGGAGCGTCCGCGGGTGGTGAGACCCGCCAGGGCCGTCCTGACGCCGCTCCGGTCACCCCGGTCGTCCTCCGCGTGGACCGCGCCCGCGGTGGGGCCCGGGGTCGTCATCACAGCCTCCGGGGCGGCTGCTGGCCGTAGCCCGGTCCGCCGCGGCCGGGGCCGCTCTGCCGCGGGGTGTCCGCGGACGTACGGGCGCGCTCCGCGGGCACCGGGGTGCGCTGGAGGATCTCCTGAACCACCTGCTCGGAGGTGCGGCGGTTGAGCTGGGCCTGGGCGGTGGGCAGCAGCCGGTGGGCGAGGACGGCCACGGCGAGCGCCTGCACGTCGTCCGGCAGCGCGTAGTCCCGGCCGCCGAGGGCCGCCGCCGCCTTCGCCGCGCGCAACAGGTGCAGTGTCGCGCGCGGTGAGGCGCCGAGTCTGAGATCGGGGTGCGTGCGGGTGGCGGCGACCAGGTCCACCACGTACCGGCGGATCGGTTCGGCCACGTACACCTCGCGCACCGCCTCGATCAGCTTCAGGATCTCGTCCGCGTGCGCCACCGGCTGGAGGTCCTCCAGCGGGGAGACGCCGCCGTGCACGTCCAGCATCTGCAGTTCGGCCTCCGCGCTCGGGTAGCCGACCGAGACGCGGGCCATGAAACGGTCGCGCTGGGCCTCCGGCAGGGGATAGGTGCCCTCCATCTCGACCGGGTTCTGCGTCGCCACGACCATGAACGGGCTGGGCAGTTCGTAGGTCTTGCCGTCGATGGTGACCTGGCGCTCCTCCATCGACTCCAGCAGCGCGGACTGCGTCTTCGGCGACGCGCGGTTGATCTCGTCGCCGATCACCACCTGCGCGAAGATGGCGCCCGGCTTGAACTCGAAGTCGCGGCGCTGCTGGTCCCAGATGGAGACGCCGGTGATGTCCGAGGGCAGCAGGTCCGGTGTGAACTGGATCCGCCGCACCGAGCAGTCGATGGACCGCGCCAGCGCCTTGGCCAGCATCGTCTTGCCGACTCCCGGGACGTCCTCGATGAGCAGATGTCCCTCGGCGAGCAGCACGGTCAGCGAGAGCCGTACGACCTCGGGCTTTCCCTCGATCACGCCTTCCACCGAGTCCCGCACGCGCTCCACCACGGCGGTCAGATCGTCCCCCACCCTCGAATACGCCCGGTCGGGGGCACCCCCATGGCTCGCCCGCTCGTCATAGGTCGTCACCCGGCCCTCCTCGGCCCTTCCCCGCGCTCCTCGAGGAGCGGAGGACCCCAAATGTCCCGGGCCGACGCCTTGCCGTGCGGACCGGCCCACCCCGAATCACGGACACCACGCGGGAAAAGTTCCGCGTGACGCCACTCCCGCATTGTTGCCGCCGTTACCGATTCGTGTCACTCGCCTGTGGACAACTGACAGCGGTATGTCAGGTCTTACGACGTCGGACGGGGCCCGGAGTCCGGGCCCCTCCGGGGCGGACGGCCAGGTCAGGCGGGGTCGATCTCGCGCAGCCGGCCCGACTTCACGTCGAAGACGAAGCCGCGCACGTCGTCGGTGTGCAGCAGGAACGGCGAGGTGCGCACGCGCTGCATCGACTGCCGTACGTCCTGGTCCACGTCCCGGAAGGCCTCCACGGCCCAGTTGGGGCGCTGGCCCACCTCCATCTCCAGTTCGTGCCGGAACTCCTCGGTGATGGACTCCAGGCCGCAGCCGGTGTGGTGGATGAGGACCACGCTGCGGGTGCCCAGGGCACGCTGGCTGATGGTCAGCGAGCGGATCACGTCGTCGGTGACGACCCCGCCCGCGTTGCGGATGGTGTGACAGTCGCCGAGCGACAGGCCCAGCGCGGCGTGCAGGTCGAGGCGGGCGTCCATGCAGGCCACCACGGCGACGTTCAGGACCGGGCGGGCGTCCATGCCGGGGTCGGTGAAGGCGGCCGCGTACTGCTGGTTGGCGTCGACCAGACGGTCGGTGACCGTGCCGTGACCGGAGGTGGCGTTCTGGGGGCCGGTGGGAACCGATGCGGAAGTCGTCATACCCATGACGTTACTGGTCACCAGGGCGTCGGGCCCGTTGTGAGGGGCGACAAAGAACGTCAGCGGGCCTTGGTGTGAGGTAACCCACAGGGGTGGTGTGAGCCCCCTCCTGCGGGTGATGTGTCCGATCCGCCCCTTGACCCGCCGCGCGGGCCGCGACGCGCAGGCCGGTTGATTGACCGGGCGGGACCGTGGACTAAAGTGGCGCGAAGCGGGAGGCGAGAGCACCCGCTGCACTGACTTTCCCCGGATCCCCCGGCGACGACCGGGGGATCTCCCCGCGTGCGCGGCGCGCACGTACGGCTCGGCCTCCTCCCGCCGCCGCCCGGCCTGCGCCTGACGGCGCCGGCCGCCCCTCACCGGGGGAGGGCGGGAACCCGGCGGTGCGTGAGCGCCGTGCCGGACTTGAGAGGGCCAAAGTGAAAGGGCGCGAAGCGCTTCCGCATAAGGGCGGTGGCGGGCGGCGGGAGGGACAGGGTCGACACGTCCCGGTGATGCTCCAGCGGTGCCTGGACCTGTTGGCGCCCGCCCTGGAGCGGCCGGGAGCGGTGGTGGTCGACTGCACGCTCGGGCTCGGCGGCCACAGCGAGGCCCTGCTCCAGCGGTTCCCCGAGGCGCGGCTCGTCGCCCTGGACCGCGACAAGGAGGCCCTGCGCCTGTCCGGCGAGCGGCTCGCGCCCTACGGCGAGCGGGCCACCCTGGTGCACGCCGTCTACGACGAGCTCCCCGACGTCCTCGACCGGCTCGGGCTCCCGCGCGTGCGGGGCGTCCTGTTCGACCTCGGGGTGTCCTCCATGCAGCTCGACGAGGCCGACCGCGGCTTCGCCTACGCCCAGGACGCCCCCCTCGACATGCGCATGGACCAGACGACCGGCGTCAGCGCCGCCGAGGTCCTCAACACCTACCCGGCCGGCGAACTCGTCCGCATCCTGCGCGCCTACGGCGAGGAGAAGCAGGCCAAGCGCATCGTGTCCGCGATCGTGCGCGAACGCGAGAAGGAGCCGTTCACCAACAGCGCCCGCCTGGTCGAGCTGATCCGCGACGCGCTGCCGCAGGCCGCCAAGCGCACCGGCGGCAACCCGGCCAAGCGCACCTTCCAGGCCCTGCGGATCGAGGTCAACGGCGAGCTGTCGGTGCTGGAGCGGGCGGTCCCCGCGGCCGTGAAGGCCCTCGACGTCGGCGGACGGATCGCCGTGCTGTCGTACCACTCCCTGGAGGACCGGCTCGTCAAGCAGGTGTTCGCGGCCGGCGCCGCCACCACCGCCCCGCCCGGCCTCCCGGTCGTCCCCGAGCAGTACCAGCCCCGGCTCAAGCTGCTCACGCGCGGTGCCGAACTTCCCACCGAGGAGGAGATCGCCGAGAACCGGCGCGCGGCCCCCGCGCGGCTGCGCGGCGCCGAGCGGATCCGGGAGGACGTCGATTGAGACACCGACGGTGCGAGGCGCGGACGGCAGACGAGGCGGGTGACGGGCGGCCGGGCGGACGGGTGGGAAAAGCGAACTCAGGGGAGCGTGAGTGAGTAGGAAACCCGAACTGAAGGGGCGGCCCGAGCTGAAGGGGCGGGCGGCCCGGCTCACGCATCTCCTGCCCACCGGGCGCGCCCAGGCGGCGCGCACCCCCTTCGTCGTCCTCGTCGTGGCCCTCCTCGGCGGTGGCCTGATCGGCCTCCTGGTGCTGAACTCCGCCCTCAGCGAGGGCGCGTTCCAGCTCGACGACCTCCAGCGGGAGACCAAGAACCTCACCGACGAGGAACAGGCCCTGCAGCGGGACATCGACGCCTACTCCGCCCCCGACGCCCTCCAGCGCCGCGCCCGCGAACTCGGCATGGTGCCCGGCGGCGACCCCGCCTTCCTCGGCCCCGACGGCAAGGTCAAGGGCGTACCCGGTGCCGCCTCCGCCGCCCGCGCGCCCCTGGTCCTCGCGCCCGAGGCGCCGGCCACCGCGACGGTCCCGCCGCCCACCGCCTCCACGCCCTCCTCCTCATCGACCCCC